>NZ_JAAQRC020000001.1:1230000-1537500 GCF_019216885.1 Methylobacterium sp. SyP6R
AGCGCCACCACCGCGGGATCGGCGCCGGGCGGCGCGCCCTTCATCAGCACAGGGTCCTCGGCGAGGCCGAGCTTCGCGATCACCGGGTCGAGGAGCTTGGCCGAGAGCAGGATCAGCCCCTGGCTCTCCAGGTTGGCGAAATCGAGCGGGGCCGGCGCGTCCTGGCGCGACAGGCCGCGCCCGACGATCTGCAGCGCCTGCGGATCGATCAGGAGCTCGACCGTGGCGCGGTAGGTCGGCACCTGGCGCAGCGCGTAGAGCCCGCCCAAGGACGCCATCACGCCGGCGCTGGCGACGATCCAGACCGCGCGTCGGCGCGCCGATCCCCACAGATCGGCCAGCGTGCCGCCGGTCCTGCGGGTGGTGGCCGCGGCGGGATCTGCCGTCGACATCTCGTGCCCCTGCCTCATGCGAGTTCCGATTGACGATCCGGCGATGCGGACATCAACTCCGCTCATCTGTCGTGCCGGTCGATGATGGGCCCCGTCGACAATCGTCCTTCGGCGGAACCCAGGCTTCGACCATCCCTGATCCGGCAGGGCACGGGCAGGAACTTAGTCGCAGGTCGGTTACCGATCCCGCTGCCGTTTCCGCCGCCGGGCCATGCCAAACTGAGACAGATCGGGCGCTCTAGCGGGAGACGAGCGCAGCAGAGCATGCTGGGGCCCGTGCGGCGGGCGCGGCGAGGCGGGCGTCGTTGCGCCGGAACCAGGCGAGGGACGGGCGCTCGACGAAGCGGTAGGTGAGGGCGGCGAGCGGCACCGTGGCCGCCACCAGGGCGGCGGCGACCGCGAGGTTGGCGAGGCCGGATCCGAAATCGAGGTAGCGGTCGTGCCCGAGGATCACCGTGTGCGGCAGCCCGGTGCGCTGCTCGACGTAGTGCATCGCGGTCGTGAAGACCTGGATCACCGGCAGGTGCAGGAGATAGATCGAGAACGACCACCGGCCGAGGCACTGGGGCGCCTGAGCCCGGGCGAGCCCCGACACGGCGCCGCGCTGGTGCGAGAACAGCGCGATCGCGGCGGCGAAGACCAGGCTCGCGCCGTAGCCCAGCGGCCCCTGGGGCAGCATCAGCACCAGGGCCGGCAGCGCCAGGACCGCCAGGATCTCGGCCCGGGTCGCGGCGGGGCGGGGCAGGCGGACCGCATCGCGCAGGCCGTAGGCGAGGCAGCCGAGGAACAGGTCGAACAGGCAGCGCACGATGCCCCAGTTCTGGATCACGAACAGCGTGCGTGGGCTCACCCACCACAGGGCCAGCGCACTCGCCGTTGCGAGCCCGACGAAGGCGAGGCGGGCCCGTGGCCCTGCGGCCAACACGGTCGCGGCCAGCACGATCGAGGCCCAGAACTCGACCGCGATGCTCCAGGACGGGAAGTTCCAGCTGTAATCGCCGAAGGTGCGGAAGTTCTGCAGGAACAGCAGGTTCGTGACGATCTCGACCGGCCGGTGCGCCGCGCCGAAGGGGGGCGTCGCGACCGGCGCGTCGGGATGGTGCGAGAGGTAGAGGAACCGCACCGTCTCGATCAGGACCAGAAGCCCCAGGGTGAGGGCGTGGAGCGGCCAGAGCCGGCCGAAGCGCATCAGCACGAAGCGCAGGACCTGCCGGCCGCTCGCCAGCCGGTCGCCATAGGCGTGCAGCAGCACGAAGCCCGACAGCACGAAGAAGACGTCGACGCAGAATTGCAGGTTCGGGAACCAGGCCTGCTGCTGCAGCGGATGGGCGAGCGGCATGTGGAAGAACGCCACGGCGAGTGCGCAGACGCCCCGGCCCGCATCAAGCGCCTCGAACCGTTCCGACCCAACCCGTCCGCGCATGGCCGCCACCCGTGCCGTTCTCGAACAATCCCGTCCCGTCCGGGGATGCCGCACGGGAAATCGTCCTCGCCGCCGCAGGATCGATGCCGGGCGAGACCCCGAAGGCGGGACTTGCTGTGGGGACTTGCTGTGGGGGACTTGCCGAGGGACCATCCATGGTCAGCCCGGGCGGCGATGCTGGTTGGTATTGGTCGATTCACCAGCCGCGCAGATTGCGTTTGATTTCTGCCCTGTATCTGTCTATGCATAAAACAGCACAGAACGAGGTCGAACGATGGCGTCCAACCAGGAAATCCGTACGATTCTGGCACGCCACGGCAACCTCGCCCGCACCCTCGACCGTCTCTCGGACGACGATTGCCTGTTCGACAACGGACTCGACTCGTTCGGCGCGGTCCAGGTGATGATGGACCTGGAAGAGCATTTCGGACTCGAGTTTCCGGAACACCTGCTCAGCCGCGAGATCTTCTCGACCGTCGGCAATATTCGGAGCTTCGTCTCGGGACAGGTGCTGCGCAAGGCGGCGTGAGCCGGCTCGACCCGCGCAACGGCAGCACGACAGTCCCGATGGTCTCGAACCCGCGCGGCGGCGTCGAGACGATCTTTTTCGCGTGTGCCGGCCCGGCCGCGATGGGTCGGACGGCATTCCCGATCAGGTCGGGATCGGACCGGTGGCCACCACGCCGGAACCCTCCCCCTCCAGGCAGGGCTATCCGGGGAAAATCCGTTTAAAAATCAAGCGCGTGATCCCCTCTCCCCGCGGGCGCAGGGCTGTCCGGGGCAAAGGGGGGAGGGTTGACGGGGCGGCGGCCCCTGCTCCCCGACCTGCGCTCCCTGCTGTATCTTGTACCGGGGACCGACCGCTTCACATCCCTCCATGTCCATCCCGGAGCCGTGTACACGAACCCGGGATGAGGAGGCGAGCAGCGCTCAGTTGAACTTGCCGCTCGCCGCCGCGCCGTCCGGCCCGGTGATCTGCACCACGCCCTTCGGGTTCGCGCCGAGCGCCACTTCGGCCTCGCCGGTGAGCCGGGCGGCGGCCGGTGTCAGGATCACGCGGGCGGGCTTGCCGCCGACGACCAGGATCGCCGTGCCCTTGAACCCGGCCGGGGACACGGCCTTCTCCTTGGCATCGTAGATCGTGACCTCGACGGTCCGGTCCCGGGTCACGAGTTCGATGTGGTAGGGCCCGGCATCGGCGATGCGCCCGCCATTGTGGCCGGCTCCCTCGTGGGCGCAGGCGCGGTGGGCGCAGAGCGGCAGGGCGAGGGCCAGGGTGCCGGCGGTGAGGATTCTGCGAAGCGGCATCGTGTCGGTCACTCTTACGGTGAGGGGGGATCAGTAGAGGTCGGCCGGCGCGGCGCCCGCCGGTGTATGCGCCGGCACGGCCGCCCGCGCCGCCATCAGGCGCTCCAGGGGGCGGCGGCCGCAGCGCAGGATCAGCACCGGCGTCAGCAGCGCGTCGAGGAGGGTGGCGCTGACGAGCCCGCCGAAGATCGTCACCGCCACCGGGTGCAGGATCTCCTTGCCGGGGCTCGCGGCGTCGTGGAGCAGCGGCACCAGGGCGATTCCGGCCGAGAGCGCGGTCATCAGCACCGGGGTCAGCCGCTCCAGGCTCGCGCGCACCACGAGGTCCGGCCCGAACGGCACGCCCTCGTGCAGGGCGAGGTTCAGGGTGTGGCTGACCTTGAGGATGCCGTTGCGGGCCGCGATGCCGGTGAGCGTGATGAACCCGATCATCGAGGCGACCGAGAGCGGCTGGCCGGCGAGCCACAGGGCCGCCACCGAGCCGACCAGCGCCAGCGGCACGCTGCCGAGGATGATCAGCGCCAGCGCGGCCGACCGGTAGCGGCTGGTGAGCAGCGCGAAGATCAGCCCCAGCGAGACCAGCGACAGGGCCCCGATGGTGCGGCTCGCCTCCTCCTGCGCCTGAAAGGTGCCTTCGAGGCTGGCGAAGGTGCCCGGCGGCAGGGTCTCGGCGGCGACCGTCTTGCGGATCGCCGCGATGATCTCCGCCATGTCGGATCCGGCGGTGGTGTTCGCCATCACGACGAGGCGGCGTCTCCCGTTCTCGCGCAGGATCTGGTTCGGCCCGTCGGTCTCGCGGATGTCGGCGACCTGGCGCGCCGGCACCCAGCCCGACGGCGTCTCGATCAGGAGGTCGCTCAAGGTCGCGGTGGTGCGTTGCGTCTCGGGGAGCCGCAGGACCACGTCGAAGCGGCGGTAGCCGTCGACCACCGTCGAGACCAGGCGCCCGTTGGAGAGCCGGCTGATCTGCTCGACCACCATCGCCGGCTGCACCCCGTAGAGCGCCGCCCGGCCGTAATCGACCCGGATCTCGAGCTGCGGGATCCGGGTCTGCTTCTCGATCTGGAGGTCGGCGAGGCCGGGAATGACCCGCATCCGCTCCTGCAGCGAGGCCGCCACCCGGCGCAACGCATCCAGATCCTCGCCGAAGATCTTCAGGGCGATCTCGGCCCGGACGCCGGACAGCATGTGGTCGAGCCGGTGCGAGATCGGCTGGCCGACATTGACCGAGACCGGCAGGACCGCGAGGCGCCGACGGATCTCCGCCACCAGCTCCGCCTTCGGCCGCCCGCCGCCTTTGAGCGCCACTTCGAGGTCGGAGGAATGGACGCCCTCGGCATGCTCGTCGAGCTCGGCCCGGCCGGTGCGCCGACCGACCGCGGCCACTTCCGGGATCTCCATCAGCAGCCGCTCGGCGATGGCGCCCACCCGGCTGCTCTCGGTGAGCGAGATGCCCGGGGTGAAGGCCATGGTGACGGTGAACGAGCCCTCGTTGAACGGCGGCAGGAAGGCCCGCGGCAGTTGCGACGCGGCGATTCCGGCGCCGGCCACCAGGGTGACGACGGTGCCGACGAGAAGGCGCTGGTGGCGGAACACCACCGCCAAGGCGGCGGCGTTGAGGTGCTTGAGCCCGCGGATGAACCGGCTCTCGTGCTCCTCCAGGCTCTTGAGGCCCGGCAGCAGCCAGGAGGCGAGGACCGGCGTGAGCGTGATCGAGACGACGAGGCTCGCCAGGATCGACACGATATAGGCCTGGCCGAGCGGCGCGAAGAGCCGCCCCTCGATGCCCGACAGGGCGAAGAGCGGCACGAAGACCAGGACGATGATCGCCGTGGCATAGACAATGCCCGAGCGCACCTCGTTCGAGGCCGCCACCACCACCTCGAAGACCGAGCGCGGATTGCCGGCGGCGCGGTTCTCGCGCAGTCTCCGAAAGATGTTCTCGACGTCGACCACCGCGTCGTCGACGAGTTCGCCGATCGCAATGGCGAGGCCCCCGAGCGTCATGGTGTTGATCGACAGCCCGAGGAGGTGGAACACCAAGGCCGTCGTCAGGATCGAGACCGGAATCGCGGTCAGCGAGATCAGGGTGGTGCGGACGTTCAGCAGGAACAGGAACAGCACGAGCGCGACCACGGCGATCGCCTCGACCAGCACCCGCTCGACATTGCCGATCGAGGTCTCGATGAAGTCGGCCTGCCGGAACAGGATCTTGTCGGCGGAGATGCCGGCCGGCAGCGAGGGCGCGAGATCCTTGAGCGCAGCCTCGATGTTGCGGGTCAGCGCCACGGTATCGACGTCGGGCTGCTTCTCGACCGAGACGATCACCGCGGGCTTGCCCTGGTAGCCGCCCTCGCCGCGCTTGGCTTTCGCCGCGAAGGAGACCTCGGCGACCTGCCGCAGCCGCACCGGGGCGTTGCCGCTGGCGCCGACCACGAGGTCGCGCAGATCCTCCAGGCTCATCGTGCGGCCGATGTTCCGGATCAGGTATTCGCGCGAATACTGGTCGGTGAAGCCGCCGCCGGCATTGGTGCCGAATTGCTGCAAGGCGGCGTCGAGCTGGGCGTTGGTGACGCCGAGTGCGCGCATCGCCGCCGGGTTCGGGGCGACCCGGAACTGGCGCACCTCGCCGCCGATCGGGATCACCTGCGCCACCCCCGGCACCGTGAGAAGCCGCGGCCGGAGCACGAAGTCGGCGGTCTCGCGCAGCTCCATCGGGCTGACGGACTCGCCGGTGACGGCGATCAGCAGCACCTGGCCCATGATCGAGGAGACCGGGCCCATCTGGGGCGTGACCCCGCGGGGCAATTGGTCCTGGACCAGGCTCAGGCGCTCGGCGACCTGCTGGCGGTTGCGGTAGATGTCGGTGCCCCAGGCGAACTCGACATAGACCACCGACAGGCCGACGCCGGAGACCGAGCGCAGCCGGGTCACCCCGGGCAGGCCGTTGAGGCGGGTCTCGATCGGATAGGTCACCATCTGCTCGACCTCCGGAGGCGCGTAGCCCTCGGCCTCGGTCATGATGGTGACGGTCGGGCGGTTGAGGTCGGGAAAGACGTCGACCGGGAGCCGGGTGAGGCTGAACGCGCCGTAGAGCACCAGCACCAGGGCCAGGGCCAGGACGAGCAGGCGGTTGCGCAGCGACTGCGTGACCAGGAAGGAGAACATCTTTTGGTGTCTCCCTACCGGACCTGGTCCAGGAGCTCGGCGCCCTGGACCACCACGCGGATGCCCGGCGTCACCCCGGCCTCGACCAGCACCCGCGTGCCGTCGAGGGGCGCGACCCGCACGGGTCTGGCCTCGTAGCGCTCGGCGCTCGTGTGGGCATAGACCACATCCTGGCCGTTGGCGGTGCGGACCACGCTCGCCCGCGGCAGGGCGAGGCCGTGCTGCTCGGCATCGGTGGCGGCGAGCACGGTGACGAACTGGCCGACCCGCAGGCCCTCCGAGCCCCCTTGGATCGCGAACTGCACGGGAATCGCCTGGTTGCGGTCGGCCAGCCCCGCGCCCTGGTAGGCGAGCGCCAGGGTCCGGCCGTCGGCGAGCCGCGCGGTGGCGTCGGATGCGGGCGTCAAAGCATCGAAGCTCAGGGCCTCGACCCAGAGTTTGGCCGGATCGACGATCTGGAACACCATCTGGCCGGGAGCGGCCATCTGTCCGGCGACCGCCGCGGCTTCCGCGATCACGCCGCCGACCGGGGCGGTCAGCACCTCCGGCTCCTGGCGGATGCGGTCGAGGGCGGTGCGGCGGTCCTTGAGGCCCTTCAATTCGTCCTGCGCCTCGTCGAGCTGGACCTGCGAGACGGCGCCGCTCGGGCTGAGCTTGAGGTAGCGGTCGACCCGGCGCTGCACGATGGCGATCTGCTGATCGAGCTCGCCCTGGCGCTGGCGCATGTCGGAGAGATCGACCCGCTGCACCGGCGGGGTGACCAGGGCCAGCGCCTCCCCGGCGCGAACCTTGGTGCCGAGCCGCGGGAAGGTGCCGGAGGGCGGCGGCGCCAGGCGCCCGCCGACCGAGGATTGCACCACGCCGCTGGCATTCGGGTCCGGGATGATGCGGCCGGGCAGGGACACGGTACGGCGGAAGGCGCCCTCGGCCGCGACCTGCGTGCGCAGGGAGAGCAGGCGCTGGGCGGGTTTGGGCACGAACACCGCCCCGTCGCCGAGGCGTTGGGCGAGGTCGGTGGGCGAGGGCACGAAGGCCGCGCCGGTCTCCGGGTGGTCTCCCTCATGCGCGAAGGCGGTGGCACCGAGCACCAGGGTCGCGGCCAGCACCAGAACGGCGAGGACGGGCGCCCGGCGTCCAGCCCGCATCAGCCCCATGGCGGCGAGCCCCAGGGCGAAGCCCCCGGCGGCGGCGAGGCCGGCGCCTGGATCGCGGGCGGCGATCCGGTCGGTCAGGCCCTCGGTGAGCCGGTGCAGCCAGCCCTCGCCCTCATGCCCGGCATCATGCGCGGCTTCGTGCCCGGTAGGAGCAGGCTCGGCGGGTTTCGGCATCGCGACGCTCAGCGGCAGCACGTCCACGTCGGCGCCGGCGGTCACCGTGACGACGAGGTCGAGGTGATCGGCCTTGGGATCGCGGGTCGCGAGCCAGGGCGCGGGGAGGCGGTAGCTGCCGTCCGGGGCGGGTTCGGCGGTGGCGGGACCTGTCGGCGTCTCGACCTCCAGGGTGGCATCGGTGATCGGTTCAGCCGTCGCGAATCGGTCGAGAAAGAGCACCAGGGCATCGCCCCGGGGGATCGCCACCAGCTCGAACGCGGCGGAGGACGCCTCGCCTCGCGGCGCAATGGTCTTCGAGACCGGCGGTTGCGGGGCACCGTGGTCGTGGCCCTCATGGGCATGGGCGGAGAGAAACGGCAGCGCCAGAAGAGCAAGCGCCACGGCCAGCGCACGCGGCGCTGCCGTCGACCGGAACGGGAACATCAGGAATTGGACCTTCGCGAGCGGACGTCGAGGAGCGCCCGCGGCAGTATCCGCCCGTCTCAGGCGGCGCGCCGGCGCGGGACGCGGGCGTCAGGCGAAGGATCGTGGCGGCCGGGCGGGCGAGTCCGGCGCGATGCCGGCGGGCACCGCGTCCTCGGCGGCCTTCAGGCGGCGGGCCGGAGTGAGGGCCGGGAACGCCGCCAGGCCGTCGGGAAGCAGGCCGGGCACGCAGCAGGAGGCGCCCATCAGGCAGCACAGACCGTTGCAGGGCCGGGCAGCGGGCGCCGCGTCCGGGTCGATGGCGGTCAGGCGCGGGCCTTGCGCGACGGAGCGCGCCTCGGCCAGCGTCAGCGCCGCCGCGGCGGGGGCAGGTCCCTCGACATGGGCGCGAGCCTGATGCGAGTGCCCCTGATGCGCCTGCGCCGACGACACCCCGACCACCGACGAGCCGACGCACGCGGCGATCAGAACGATCACCACGGCGAAGAGCCGTGCGAGGGGACGGGGCAGGGTCATGCCATCAGGATACCAGATTCGGGCCCGGAAGGAAGCGGGAGCGTCGGGCTTCGGCCCAGCATGGTCTCGAAGCCTGTTTGGCTGTTCGACGGACCCTCTCCCATCCGCGACCTCGTCCTGAGGTGTCATACGCTTTCCGGTTGATCGCTTCGCGATGCGGAAAGCGGCTTCGCTCAGGCGCCGCGCGGGCTGATGATACGGAATCCGGAAGTGATCTTCCGGATTCCGTATCAGCCGATTGAAAATCGGGTGACCTCGAAGGAGGGTTCCAGGGATCGCAACGGTATCTGGAGCCATCCTTCGAGGCTCCTTTCAGTCACACCTCAGGATGAGGTCGCGGGTGGGATGAAAATCCCTCGCGATGCCGATCTCTCGACTCAAGCAGGCTCTCAGCCCGGCCCCGACGTCTTGTCCGGATAGCGGCACAGGTCGGCGATGGCGCAGCGCCAGCATTCGGGCTTCCTCGCCTTGCAGGTGTAGCGCCCGTGCAGGATCAGCCAGTGATGGGCGTCGAGGCGGTAGGGCTCGGGCACGATCGCCTCCAGCCCCGCCTGGACCTTGTCGGTGGTCGAGCCCGGCGCGAGCGGGATGCGGTTCGAGACCCGGAAGATGTGGGTGTCGACCGCGATGGTCGGCTCGCCGAAGGCGACGTTGAGCACGACGCTCGCGGTCTTCTTGCCGACGCCGGGCAGCACCTCCAGGTGCTCGCGCTCCCGCGGCACCGCGCCGCCATGCTCCTCGACCAGGATGCGCGAGAGCGCGATGACGTTCTTGGCCTTGGTGTTGAACAGCCCGATCGTGCGGATGTGGTGGCGCACCACCTCCTCGCCGAGTTCCAGCATCGCCGCCGGGTTGTCGGCGCGGGCAAACAGCGGCGCGGTAGCGATGTTCACGCTCTTGTCGGTGGCTTGCGCCGAGAGCACCACCGCGACGAGGAGCGTATAGGGGTTCACGTATTCGAGATCGGAGCGCGGCTCCGGATTGGCGGCGCTGAGCCGGGCGAAGATCTCCCGCAGCGTCGCGGCATCGACCGGCTCCGGGGTCGTAGCCCGGGCGGTGAGGGGCTTCACCAGCCCTGCCTTGGCAGGTGCGGTGATTTTGTCGGGGGCGGCCTGCTTCCGGCGAGTCATGGGTGCCTTATATGGGGCGCATGGCGAGCGGCAAGGCATCCGACGACGCAAGCACGCGGCACCCCTACGGGCGCGACCCGGACGCGATCGAGCGCCCGGTCTTCTCGGCGACCATCCGGCCGCATTGCTCGCTGTCGCGCCTCGGCTTCCGGGTCGTGATGGTGGCCTGCGGCGGCGTCGCCCTGGTGACGGGGATCGCCTTCCTGCAGATGGGGATGTGGCCGGTCACCGGCTTCTTCGGCCTCGACATCGCGGCGCTCTGGCTGGCGCTCACCCTCAATGCCCGCCGCGGCCGCTCCTTCGAGCAGGTGGTGATCAGCCAGATCGAGGTGCTGGTCGCCCGCGTCAGCCATCGCGGCGAGCGGGCCGAGTGGCGCTTCAACCCGCTCTGGACCCGGCTGCACAAGGTCGAGGACGAGGAATTCGGGCTCCTGTCGCTGTCCTTCGTGTCGCGCGGGCAACGGGTGCTGGTCGCGCGGGATGCCTCGCCGACGGAACGGCAGGCGGTGGCCGACGGGCTGACGCGGGCCTTGGCGGAGGTGAAGAAGGGGTATTGAGGGATTGAGCCTGTTCGACTTGATCCAGCCACTCAATCCCACCCGCGACATCATCCTGAGGTGCGGGTGGGATGGAAATTCCCCTCTCGAATTTCTCGTCGCAAGCCAACCGGGCTCCCAGCCATTTTGATATTTCGGACTGATCTTATTTTCTCTTCCTCGCCGGCTGCCGCAACCACTCCGCCAGCTTGGTATACCGCGGCTTCACCCCACCCCGCACCGCGATCGCCACCGCGCGGGTCTGGGCCACCAGCACCACCAGCCGCTTGCCCCGGGTCACGCCCGTATAGAGCAGGTTGCGGGCGAGCATCGTATAGTGCTGGAGTGCCACCGGGATCACCACGGCGGGGTATTCCGAGCCTTGCGATTTGTGGATCGTGATGGCGTAGGCGGGGCTCAAGGCGTCCAGCTCCTCGAACGGCCAGGTCACCTCGCGCCCATCGAAGCCCGCCACCAGCGATCCCTCCTCGGGATCGACCCGCAGCACCACGCCGAGATCGCCGTTGAAGACCTCGCGGTCGTAGTCGTTCTGCCCCACCATCACCCGGTCGCCGGGGGCGAAGACCCAGCCGAAGCGCTCGACCGAGACGGCCGGGTTCGGGTTGAGCACCCGCTGGAGCGCCTGGTTGAGGTGGCGGCTTCCCAAGGCGCCGCGGGTCATCGGGCAGAGCACCTGCACGTCCCGGACCGGGTCGAGGCCGAAGCGGCGCGGGATGCGGCGGGTGACGATCTCGACCAGCTTCTCGGCCCCGGCCTCGGGATCGTCGATCCCGACCACGAAGAAGTCGCCGTCCGGCGTGTCGGCGCCTTGCGGCATCCGCCCGGCATTGATCCGGTGGGCGCCCGTGACGATCCGGCTCTCGGCGGCCTGGCGGAACACCTCGGTGAGGCGGGCGACCGCGAAGCGGCCCGCATCGATCACGTCGGCGAGCACCCGGCCCGGCCCGACCGAGGGCAGCTGGTCGACATCGCCGACGAGCCACAGCGCGGCGTGGCGCGGCAGGGCCCGGGTCAGCGCGTTCATCAGCGGCACGTCGATCATCGAGGCCTCGTCCAGCACCAGGAGGTCGCAGGACAGAGGAGCGTGCTCGTTGCGCTGGAAGCCGCCGTGGCGCGGGTCGATCTCGAGCAGGCGGTGGATGGTCCTGGCCTCGCGGCCGGTCTGCTCGCTCATCCGCTTGGCGGCCCGTCCCGTGGGCGCGGCGAGCAGCACCGCGGCCCCCGCCCCGTCGAGCATCCGCAGGAGCGCGTCCAGCGTGCTGGTCTTGCCGACGCCCGGCCCGCCGGTCATCACCGCGACCTTGGCGTTCAGCAGCGTCGCGGCGGCGGCTCGTTGCGACGGCGAGAGCGGCCGGCCGGTCTCGCCCTCGACCTTGGCGAGCGCGGCCTGCGCATCGATCTCGTCCCAAGGCAGGGGCGCGTCGTCGAGGGCGACCAGCCGCTCGGCGATCGTCCGTTCCGCCGCGTGCAGGCCGCGCAGGAACAGGTGCGGCACGTCCTGGATCGTGTCCATCACCACCGACTCGCCACCGATCTCCTCGACGAGGGCGGTGCGGAGCAGGCCCGCCTCCACCGCCAGCAGCGTGGCGGCGCGGGTGATGAGGTCCGGCACCGGCAGGGCGCAATGGCCGTCATCCATCGCCGCCTGGAGCGCGTAGGCGAGGCCGGCGCGCAGGCGCTCGGGCGCGGTCGGCGCCAGGCCGAGCTTGCCCGCGATGGCATCCGCCGTGCGAAAGCCGATGCCGCGTACGTCGCGGGCCAGCCGATAGGGATCCTCGGTCATCACCTGGACCGAGTCGGTGCCGTAGGTCCTGAAGATCCTGACCGCCCGGGCGGTGCCGACGCCGTGGGCGTGCAGGAACACCATGATCTCCCGCACCGCCTTGTGCTCGGCAAAGGCCGCGGTGATCCGGGCGGCGCGCGTCGGGCCGATGCCCGATACCTCGGTCAGGCGCTCCGGCTGAGCCTCGATCACCGCGAAGGTGTCGGCCCCGAAGGCCTTGACGATGCGCTTGGCCATTTCCGGGCCGATGCCGCGCATCTGGCCCGAGGCGAGATAGCGACTGATGCCCTCGACGCCCGTGGGAGGGGTCGCCGCCAGGGTGTCGGCGCGGAATTGCAGGCCGTGCTCGCGGTCGCTGACCCAGGCGCCGGTGGCGGTCACCCATTCGCCCGCCGCCACGGCGGGAGCGTGGCCGATCACCGCCACGAGGTCGCGCCGGCCCCGCGCCTTGACCTTCAGGACGCAGAACCCGCTCTCGGCATTGTGGAAGGTGACGCGCTCGATCGACCCGGCGAGGGCGTCGGGCGAGCGGGAGGGCGGGGGAGCGAAGGCGGCCATCGGCGCCCGTGAAGATCGGAAGGGGGCGGGAAGGCTGCAAGTGCGATGGTGGGGGGCGTGTGTCGTCGTCACGGCTCCGGGCCGCTCACATCCTCCTCCCTCCCTGGACCTCATCCTGAGGTGTTAGCCGATTGAAAATCGGCTGACCTCGAAGGAGACCTCCAGAGATCGCCGAGACTTCTGGAGCCCTCCTTCGAGGTCAGTCCATCTGCGATGAACTGACACCTCAGGATGAGGTCGAGGATAGGATTGCCGAGTCGGCGGACGTCAAAACAATTTCGAAGCGCGTCCTCTACCCCTCCCGCTCGAAGACCAGGTTCAGCCGGGTCTTGGCGATGCGGCGGTAGCCGTGGCGGGTGAGCAGGGCGGCGAGGTCGGTCTGCCACAGGTCGGTGCCGTCCTCGACGATGAGGAGGCGCGGGTACAGGGAGGACGGCGCCTGGCGCAGGAACGGTTCGAGGATCAGATCCTCGGCGCCCTCGACGTCGAGCTTGACCGCGTCGAGCCGGGTCAGGCCCTCGCCGCGCACGAGGTCGAGGAGGGACACCGCCGGCACCCGGATCGCCGCGCCCTCGTTGGTGCCCACCACCTTCAGGCTCGATTCGCCGCGGTTGCGGGGATCGACGAACAGGGTCATCTCGCCGGCCTTGTCGGCGACCGCGCAGGCCACCGCCTTGACGCTGCCGAACGGGTTCTGGGCGATGTTGTAGGTGAGCTTGTCGAAGATGTCCGGCTGCGGCTCCACCGCCAGGACCCGCGCGCCGGGGCCGGCGGCGGCGGCCACGAACAGCGCGTAGGCGCCGACATTCGCCCCGATGTCGAGGAAGACGCAGTCCGGCTTCACCCGCTCCCGCAGGATCGTCCGCTCCAGCGGATCGAAGAACTGCGGGGTGAAGAGCACCTTCTTCTCGCAGTTGTTGTTGTAGGGATGCAGCCGCATGCGTGCGCCGTAGCGCTCGACGTCGAGGGGCCGGCCGCGCAGCAACCGGATGGCGCAGCGGCGCAGGAGCAGGGCGAGGCGCCGCGCCCCCCAGCTCTCGTCGGGCAGGCGCTCGGTGCGGGACAGGATCCAGCGCACGAGCCCGGCGGGCGCGTAGGTGCCGAAGGGATGGAGGGTCTGTGTCATCATGCCGGTTCGAGGCCGCGGCGGGCCGCGGCCGCCCCGCGCGGACGCGGAGGCGGGTGGGAGTATCGTGGGGGGCGTCATGCCACCCCGGCGGGCGGCCGGCAATGACCGGCGGCGCGGGGGATCAGGCGAGCGGGCCCGGGATCGCCTGCTCGGCCTCCTGCGTCAGCCGCGCCTCGTGACGGCGCACGAACAGCCACAGGGCGATGCCGCCGAACACCACGATGGCGAGGAGCCCCAGCCCGACCGGGCCGGCGACGTGCTCGATCGAGCGGCCGCCCCAATAGGCGCCGAAGCCCATCAGCGAGGCCCAGGCGATGCCGCCGGCGGCGTTGAACAGGAAGAAGCGGCGGGCGTCGAACTGGTTCACCCCGGCAAGCAGCGCCGCATAGGCGCGCAGCATCGCGGTGAAGCGGCCGAAGAACACGATCTTGCCGCCGTGGCGGCGGAAGAGATACTGGCCGAGCTTGAGGCGGCGGTGGTCGAGGGCGATCTTGCTCCCGTGCCTGAGGAGCAGCGGCATGCCCCAGCGCCGGCCGACCCAGTAGCCGAGATTGTCGCCGATGATCGCGGCGGCCGCCGCCGCCAGCACCACGAGGCCGATGCGCAGGTTGCCGGTGGAGCCGGCATAGACGGAGGCCGAGATCAGCGCCGTCTCGCCCGGCATCGGCACGCCGGCGCTCTCGAGGGTGACGATCAGGAAGATCGCCCAGTAGCCGTAATGGGAGATCAGGTCGGCGACCGGGAGGTCGTGGAGGAAGTGCATTCTGGTCCCGCTGACGCACGATGCAGGGCGGCGCCGTGTCGCGCCCGATCGGCTGAAATAAGGGATTCGATCGTGGCTCTTCCAGGGCAACGCTCGGGCGGCGTTCAGCAATCGTGACGCAACATCGTCGTCGTACTGGCGACGCATTGCCATGCGGAATGGCCGTGCGGATCGGCGACGAGATGCCCGTCAGGCGAACGTGACGCAGGCGCAGGGCTGCGCCGCCCGCACGACATGAGAGGTGTCGCGGGGGCAAGGTCGGTGTTTCCAAGGTTGGTGGCTTCAGGTCCGGGTTGTCCAGAGCGATGAACGAGTTGTCTCCCATCCGGACCGATGACGCGGTCGAGCAGCGGCCGCGTCGGCGCGGCCGTGGGCTCGTGTGGCTGATCCTGCTGCTGGCGCTCGCCGGGGGCGGGTACTGGGCCTACCGCACCTATCTGCCGGATGGGTTCCGGAAGCCCGAGACCCAGCAGGCCGGGTCCGGACGGCGCGGCGGGCGCCGCGGCGCGGGCGGGGAGGGGCCGCAGGCGGTCGGCATCGCCACGGTGCAGCGGGGCGACATGCCGGTGGTGCTGTCGGGGCTGGGCACGGTGACGCCGCTCGCCACCGTCACGGTGCGCTCGCAGGTGAGCGGCTACCTCACCCGGATCGGCTTTCGCGAAGGCCAGACCGTCAAGGCCGGCGACTTCCTGGCCCAGATCGACGTGCGGCCCTACGAGGCGCTGCTGGCGCAGTACCAGGGCCAGCTCCTGCGCGACCAGGCCCTGCTGCAGAATGCCCGCCTGGACCTGACCCGCTACCAGACCCTGAACCGGCAGGATTCGATCTCGAAGCAGAACGTCGACACGCAAGCCGCCACGGTCAAGCAGTACGAGGGCATCGTCGCCTCCGACCAGGCCCAGATCGACCAGCAGAAGCTCAACATCAGTTACGGCCGCATCACCTCGCCGGTCGAGGGCCGGGTCGGCCTGCGCCAGATCGACCAGGGCAACTACGTCACCGCCGCCTCGACCGGCATCGTCGTGGTCACCCAGCTGCATCCGATCTCGGTGCTGTTCACCCTGCCGGAGACCGTGCTAGCCCGGGTGATGGACCGCCTGCGGGCCGGCGCCACCCTGCCGGTGCGGGTCTTCGACCGCTCGGACACCACCGAGATCGCGCGGGGCAACCTCGACACCGTCGACAACCAGATCGACGTGACGACCGGCACGGTGAAGCTGCGGGCGCTGTTTCCCAACACGGACGACCGGCTGTTTCCCAACCAGTTCGTCAATGCCCGCCTCGACGTCGACACCGTGCGCGACGCGGCGCTGGTGCCGGCCGCGGCCGTTTTGCGCGGCACGCCCGGCACCTACGTCTATCTCCTCACGGCTGAGGACAAGGTCGCGGTGCGGACGATCGAGATCGGCGAGAGCGACGGGGTGCGGACCGTCGTCACCAAGGGGCTCGCGGTCGGCGACCGGGTGGTGGTCGACGGGACCGACCGGCTGAAGGACGGGGCGGCGGTGCGCGTCACCGGTGGGCGGCCCGAGACGACGGCCGGGCCGGAGGCGGCGAAGCCGGAGGGCGGGGAGGGCGCTGCGGCCCAGCCGAAGCCGGAGGGGCAGCGTCCCGAGGGCGAGCGCCCGCACCGCCGCCGGCAGCAGAGCCAGAACCCGTGATGACGTGGCACGCCGCTATGAACCCTCCCCCCTCTGCGGGGGACTATCCGGGGGAAAAAATGGCGCGGGAATCCTCCTCTCCCCGCGGGCGGGGAGAGGGCTGCGAACCCCTTGTCGGGTTCGCAGCGAGCCCGCACAGCGAACCGCAGGTTCGCCGCGAGGGTGAGGGGGTTTTTCCGGGAGCGCCTCACTCGTCGAGACCCCCTCACCCTCGCTTCGGCTGCGCCTCCGCTTCTTTCGTCCCCGGCAAGGGGGACGAAAGCCTCTCCCCGCCCGCGGGGAGAGGGGAAACCCGCGCCTTTTCCTTTTCCCGGACAGCCCTGCGCGTAGGGGGCAGGGTTGAGGCAGCGCGCCTCATCGGAATCGCCCGATGAACCCCTCCCGCCTGTTCATCCTGCGCCCGGTCGCGACCACGCTCCTGATGCTGGCGATCCTGCTCGTCGGCATGATCTCCTACTTCAACCTGCCGCTCTCGGCCCTGCCCTCGGTCGATTACCCGACGATCCAGGTCCAGACCTTCTATCCCGGCGCCAGCCCCGAGGTGATGACCTCGGCGGTGACGGCGCCGCTGGAGCGGCAATTCGGCCAGCTCGCCAACCTCAACCAGATGACGTCGCAGTCCTCCGCCGGCGCCTCGGTCATCACGCTCCAGTTCAACCTCGATCTCGGCATCGACATCGCCACCCAAGAGGTTCAGGCCGCGATCAACGCCGCCGGCAACCTGCTGCCGGGCGACCTGCCGGCCCCGCCGGTCTACGCCAAGGTGAACCCGGCCGACGCGCCGATCCTGACGCTGGCGCTCACCTCCAAGACCCTGGCGCTGACCCAGGTCCGCGACCTCGCCGAGACGCGGCTGGCGCAAAAAATCAGCCAGGTCTCGGGCGTCGGCCTCGTCTCGATGGCGGGTGGGATGCGGCCGGCGGTGCGGGTGCGGTTCAACGCATCGGCGCTCGCGGCCTACGGCCTCAACATCGACGATTTGCGCACCACCATCAACAACCTCAACGTCAACACCCCGAAGGGCTCGATCGACGGGCCGACCCAGTCCTTCACCATCAACGCCAACGACCAGATCCGCGATCCCAACGCCTATCGCGACGCGGTGATCGCCTATCGCAACGGCGCGCCGGTACGGCTCTCGGCGGTGGCCGAGGTGGTGGAGGGGGCGGAGAACACCCAGCTCGGCGCCTGGATGGACACCACCCAGGCGGTGATCCTCAACATCCAGCGCCAGCCCGGCGCCAACGTCATCGCGGTGGTCGACCGGATCAAGGCGCTGCTGCCCCAGCTCCAGGCGACGCTGCCGGCGGCGATCCAGGTCACCCCGCTCACCGACCGCACGGTGACGATCCGCGCCTCGGTGGAGGACGTGCAGTTCGAATTGCTGCTGGCCATCGCCCTGGTGGTGCTGGTGATCTTCCTGTTCCTGCGCTCGCTGCCCGCCACCCTGATCCCGAGCCTGTCGGTGCCGCTGTCGCTGGTCGGCGCGCTCTCGGTCATGGACCTGTGGGGCTTCTCCCTCGACAACCTGTCCTTGATGGCGCTCACCATCGCGACCGGCTTCGTGGTGGATGACGCGATCGTCGTCATCGAGAACATCGCCCGCCACGTCGAGGAGGGCGACAGCCCGATGGAGGCGGCCCTCAAGGGCTCGCGCGAGATCGGCTTCACCATCATCTCGCTCACCGTCTCGCTGCTCGCGGTGCTGATCCCGCTCCTGTTCATGGGCGAGGTGGTGGGGCGGCTGTTCCACGAATTCGCCATCACGCTGGCTGCCACCATCGTGATCTCGGGGATCGTCTCGCTGACCCTGGTGCCGATGCTGTGCGCGCGGCTGCTGCGCCACGAGGCCCCGCAGGCCCGCGCCGCCGGGCGCCTGTCCAATGCCGGGCGCCGGCTGATGGAGGGCGGCATCGCCTTCTACGGCCGCACCTTGCGGGGCGTCCTCGCCCATCAATGGCTGACGCTGCTGGTGGCAGTGGGCACCCTCGTGCTCACCGTCTACCTCTACGTCGTGATCCCGAAGGGCTTCTTCCCGGTCCAGGATACCGGGCTGATCCAGGGCATCACCCAGGCCGACCAGACCGTCTCGTACAGCGCCATGGCCGAGCGCCAGCAGCGCCTGGCGGAAGCGATCCTGAAGGATCCGGACGTGGTCAGCCTGTCGTCGTTCATCGGCGTCGACGGCCAGAACGTGACGCTGAATTCCGGCCGCTTCCTCATCAACCTGCGCCCGCGCGAGGAGCGGACGGAGAATGCCAGCGCGATCATCCGGCGGATCTCCGCCCGGGTCGGCGACGTGCCGGGGATCGCGCTGTTCATGCAGCCGGTGCAGGACCTCACCATCGACACGGCGGTGAGCGCGACCCAGTACCAGTTCATCCTGGAGAACCCGGATCTCGGCGCCTTCGACACCTGGGTCCCGCGCCTCGTCGACCGCCTGAAGCAGATCCCGGATCTGGCCGACGTGGCGAGCGACCGGCAGGCGAGCGGGCTATCGGCCTACATCACCATCGACCGCGCCACGGCCGGACGCTACGGCATCACCCCGGCTTCCGTCGACAACGCCCTCTACGACGCCTTCGGCCAGCGCATCATCTCGACCATCTTCACCCAGTCGAACCAGTACCGGGTGATCCTCGAGGCCGATCCGGAGCTGCACCGGACGCTGGACTCGCTGCAGCGGATCTACCTGCCGTCCTCCACCGCCACCAACGGCCAGGTGCCGCTCACCGCCATCGCCCAGGTGAGCGAGCGCCGCGCCCCCCTCCTCATCAGCCATCTCGGCCAGTTCCCGGCCACCACCATCTCGTTCAACCTCGCGCCGGGTGCCTCGCTCGGGCCGGCGGTGGCGGCGATCCGGGCGGCGGAGGCAGAGCTCGGCATGCCCGACAGCTTCCGGCTGATCTTCCAGGGCTCGGCGCTCGCCTTCCAGGCCTCGCTCGACAACACCCTGTTCCTGGTGCTCGCGGCGATCGTCACGGTCTACATCGTGCTCGGCGTTCTGTATGAGAGCTTCGTCCACCCGATCACGATCCTGTCGACCCTGCCCTCGGCCGGCATCGGGGCGCTCGCCGGGCTGATGCTGTTCAACCACGACCTCGACATCATCGGCATCATCGGCATCGTGCTCCTGATCGGCATCGTGAAGAAGAACGCCATCATGATGATCGACTTCGCGCTCCAGGCCGAGCGCGAGGAGGGCATGACCCCGCGGGACGCGATCTACGAGGCCTGCATCCTGCGCTTCCGCCCGATCCTGATGACGACCTTCGCGGCCCTGTTCGCGGCGATCCCGCTGATCCTCGGGACGGGGACCGGCTCGGAGCTGCGCCAGCCGCTCGGCATCTCGATCGCCGGCGGCCTGATCGTGAGCCAGATCCTGACGCTCTACACCACGCCGGTGATCTACCTCGCCTTCGACCGGCTCGGCCGGCGCCTCTCCGGGCGGCGCAGCAGCGGGCTCGCGCCCGGGGAGGCGGTGCCGTGAGGGGCGCGACGGCCGAACAAATTTCCACTTTCGGTCGCGCGCATCCCCTCTCCCCGCGGGCGGGGAGAGGGCTGCTGACCCCTTGTCGGGTCAGCAGCGAGGCGGTAGCCGAAGGTGAGGGGGTGTCTCCGGATGAGACTCTTCCGGCACCACCCCCTCACCCTCGCTCCGGCTTCGCCTGCGCTCACTTCACCCCCGACGAGGGGGGTGAAGTCCTCTCCCCGCCCGCGGGGAGAGGGGAAAGCCTGCGTCGAGCCCCCGGGGCCCGCCGGTGAACCTCTCCGCCCCCTTCATCCTGCGCCCGGTCGCCACCACGCTCCTCACCCTCGGCGTGCTGCTCGCCGGGCTGTTCGCCTTCGTGCGGCTGCCGGTGGCGCCGCTGCCCCAGATCGATTTTCCGACCATCCTGGTCCAGGCGCAGATGCCCGGCGCCAGCCCCGACACCATGGCGACGACCGTGGCGGCGCCGCTCGAACGGCGGCTGGGCCAGATCGCCGATGTCGACCAGATGACCTCGACGAGCTCGGTCGGGCAGACCCGGATCGTGCTGCAATTCGGGCTCGACCGCGACATCAACGGCGCCGCCCGCGACGTGCAGGCGGCGATCAACGCCGCCCGGGCCGACCTGCCGACCGCGCTCCGCACCAACCCGACCTACCGCAAGTTCAACCCGGCCGACGCGCCGATCCTGATCCTCGGCCTGACCTCGAAGACGCTGAGCCCCGGCGCGCTCTACGATTCCGCCGCGACGGTGCTCGCCCAGAAGCTGTCGCAGCTCGAAGGGATCGGCAACGTCGATATCGGCGGCTCGTCGCTGCCGGCGGTGCGGGTCGAGCTCGATCCCAACGCCCTGTTCCATTACGGAATCGGGCTCGAGGGCATCCGCGCCGCGCTCGCCAGCGCCAACGCCAACTCGCCGAAAGGCGCGATCGAGGCCGGCGAGCGGCGCTACCAGCTCTACGCCAACGACCAGGGCCGCAAGGCCGCCGATTACCAGGATATCGTGGTGGCCTACCGCAACGGCGCGGGCGTGCGGCTTCGCGATGTCGGCCAGGTGGTCGACGGCGTCGAGGACCGTCGCAACCTCGGCCTCGTCAACGGCCGTCGCGGCGTGCTCCTGATCGTCTACAAGCAGCCCGGCGGCAACGTCGTCGAGACGATCGACCGGCTTAAAGGTGCCCTGCCGCAGCTCAAGGCGGCGCTCCCGGGCGACACCGAGCTGATCGTCACCGGCGACCGCTCGCTCACCATCCGGGCGTCGCTGGCGGAGGCCGAGCGCACGCTGATCATCTCGGTCGGGCTGGTGATCCTGGTGGTGTTCGGCTTCCTGCGCTCCGCCCGCGCGACCCTGATCCCGGCCGTCGCCGTGCCGATCTCGCTGGTGGGCACCTTCGCCGCCATGTGGCTGTGCGACTACAGCCTCGACAACATCTCGCTGATGGCCCTCATCATCGCGGCAGGCTTCGTCGTCGACGACGCGATCGTAGTGCTGGAGAACATCCAGCGCCACATCGAGGACGGGCGCTCCCGGGTCGAGGCGGCGTTGCTCGGCGCCCGCGAGGTCGGGTTCACGGTCCTGTCGATGAGCCTGTCGCTGATCGCGGTGTTCCTGCCGATCCTGCTGGCAGGCGGCATCGTCGGGCGGTTCTTCCAGGAATTCGCCGTCGTCCTGTCCCTGGCGATCCTGATCTCGCTGGTCGTCTCGCTCACCACCACGCCGATGATGTGCGCCCGGTTGCTCAAGCCGGAAGCTCATGGCGTGCGCCCGGGCCCGGTGGCGCGGGGGCTGGAGGGCGCCTTCGCGGGCCTCCTGTCGGGCTATCGCGTCACCCTCGACTGGGCGCTCCGCCACGGCGTCACCGTGATGCTGGTGCTGCTCGCGGCGGTGGTCCTCAACGTCTACCTCTACGTCATCGTGCCGAAGGGGTTCTTTCCCCAGCAGGATACCGGCCAGATGATCGGCGGCATCCAGGCCGACCAGCGCATCTCGTTCCAGGCGATGAGCGCCAAGCTCCGGCGCGCCACCGCCATCGTCCAGGCCGACCCGGCGGTGGAGAGCGTGGTCGGCTTCACCGGCGGGCGCGGCACCAACTCGGCCAACGTCTTCGTCGGCCTCAAACCCCTCGGCCAGCGCGACCCGATCTCCGACGTGATGACCCGCCTGCGGCCGAAGCTCGCCGCGATTCCCGGCGCCCGGCTCTACCTGTTCCCGCGCCAGGATTTTTCCATGGGCGGGCGCCAGAGCTTCTCGCAGTACCAGTACACGCTCCAGGGCGACACCAGCGAGGAGCTCTACACCTGGACCCCGAAGCTGCTTGAGGCGATGCAGAAGGACCCGACCTTCACCGACGTCACCTCCGACCAGCAGCAGGGCGGCCTGGAGACGCGCCTCGTCATCGACCGGCCGACCGCCTTCCGCTACGGCCTGACCCCGGACCAGATCGACAACACCCTCTACGACGCCTTCGGCCAGCGCCAGGTCTCGACGATCTACAACCCGCTGAACCAGTACCACGTCGTGATGGAGATCGCGCCGCGCTACCTCGACAATCCCGAGACGCTGAAGCTGATCTACGTCTCGACCTCCGGCGCGCGGGCCCGCGGCTCGGCCACCACCAACGCGGTCGCCGGCACGGTGGCGAGCGCCGCGACCGCCCCGACCGACGCGACGAGCGCGGCCGCCGCGGTCGCGACCGATTCAGCCCGCAACGCCGCCACCAACTCCATCGCGGCGGCCGGCCGCTCCAGCGCCTCGTCGAGCGCGGCGATCAGCAGCGCCAAGGAGACGATGGTGCCGCTCTCGGCGTTTGCCAGCTTCGAGACCGGCTCGACCCCGGTCCAGGTCAGCCACCAGGGCCTGTTCGTCGCCACGACGCTGTCGTTCAACCTCGCCCCCGGCAAGAGCCTGAGCGACGCCACCGCGGCGATCGACGGCCACATGCGCGACCTGCGCCTGCCCGCCACCGTCCACGGGGAATTCGCCGGTGCGGCGAAGAGCTTCCAGTCCTCGTCCACGCGCCAGCCGCTCCTGATCCTGGCGGCCCTGCTCGCCGTCTACGCCGTGCTCGGCATCCTCTACGAGAGCTGGGTCCACCCGCTCACCATCCTCTCCACCCTGCCGTCGGCGGGCATCGGGGCGATCCTGGCCCTGATGCTGGCGGGCGAGGAATTCGGGGTGATCGCGCTCATCGCCGTGATCCTGCTGATCGGCATCGTGAAGAAGAACGCCATCATGATGATCGACTTCGCGCTGGACGCCGAGCGCACGCGGTCCTTGAGCCCGCGGGAGTCGATCCGCGAGGCCTGCCTCTTGCGCTTCCGCCCGATCATGATGACAACCCTGGCCGCGCTTCTCGGCGCGCTGCCGCTGATTCTCGACGGCGGCGAGGGCTCCGAGCTGCGCCGTCCCCTCGGCATCGCCATCGTGGGCGGCCTCATCGTGAGCCAGGTCCTGACCCTCTACACCACCCCCGTCGTCTACCTGTACCTCGACCGGTTCCGGCTCTGGGTCGGTCGCCGCCGGGGCTCCGCCACGCGGGCGCTGCCGGCCGAATGACCTTGTCCACCGATTTCATTGACTTGAACGACCGCGCGCCCGTGAACCCTCCCCCCTCCGCGGGGGAGGGTGGCCTGCGGAGCAGGCCGGGAGAGGGGACCGCGACGCCGATCCAGGTGGCGCCCTTCATCGCGCGCGCGACCTCTCCGGAAACGGCGTCCCCTCTCCCGACCCGGCCTCACGGCCGGGCCACCCTCCCCCGCAGAGGGGGGAGGGTTGGGGGGCGCGCTCCGCATCTGGCGGCAGCGACCCTGCTCCCGCTCATGCTCGCCGGCTGCCTCGTCGGCCCCGATTACACCCGCCCCACCGTCGAGACGCCCCCCGCCTTCAAGGAGGGCGGCGCCCGGCCGATGCCGCCGCGCAACTGGCGGCCGGTGCGGCCCCTCGACGAGGCCGAGCGCGGCGACTGGTGGCGGGTCTTCCGCGATTCCACCCTCGACCGGCTGATCCGCCTGATCGACGTCGACAACCAGAACCTGCGCGCCCAGGTCGCCGCCTACCGGCAGGCCCGCGCCCTGGTGCAGGAGGCCCGCGCCCAGCTGTTCCCGACCGTGCTCGGCGCCCCCTCGATCAGCCGCGCCAGCACCGGCGGGATCGAGCGCACCACCGTGACGCTGCAGGGCTCGGCGACCTGGGAGCCCGACCTGTTCGGCCGCATCCGCCGCACGATCGAGAGCGACGTCGCCGCGGCCCAGGCCAGCGCCGCCGACATCGCCTCGGTGCGCCTCGCGCTCCAGACCCAACTCGCCACGGCGTACTACCAGCTGCGCTACCAGGAATCGCTCCAGAGCCTCTTGGAGCGCACCGTGCGGGCCTACCAGCGCTCGCTCGAGATCACCCAGAACCAGTACAATGCCGGCGTCGCCGCCCGCTCCGACGTCATCACCGCCCAGACCCAGCTCCAGACCACCCAGGCCAGCGCCATCGCGGTCGGGCTGCAGCGGGCGAACCTCGAACACGCCATCGCGACGCTGATCGGCCGCCCGCCCTCCGAGGTGTCGCTGGTCCGCGGCAGCCTGCCGGCGAGCCCGCCCGCCGTGCCGGTCAAGCTGCCCTCCGACCTGCTGGAACGCCGGCCCGACATCGCGCTCGCCGAGCGCACCGTGCAATCCCAGAGCGCCCAGATCGGCGTCGCGGTGGCGGCGTTCTACCCGACCGTCACCCTGTCGGCGAGCGGCGGGATCGCGGGCGATCCGGCCCGCACCTTCTTCTCGGCCGCCAACACCTTCTGGTCGGTGGCGGCCTCGGGGTCTCAGGTGCTGTTCGACGGCGGCGCCCGCACCGCCGCCCTCCAGGCCGTCGAGGCGGCCTATGACGGGGCCGTCGCCAATTACCGCCAGACCGTGCTCACCGCCTTCCAGCAGGTCGAGAACGGCTTGGCCGGCCAGCGCATCCTCGCCCGCCAGCAGGGCGCGCAGGAGCTGGCGGTGCAATCCTCGCGCCGGGCGGTCGAGATCGCGCTCAACGAGTACCGCGCCGGCACCCAGAACTACACCACCGTCGTCACCGCCCAGGCGCTGGAACTGAACAACGAAGTCACGGCGCTCCAGGTCCGGCTCAACCGCTTCACCAACGCGGTGTCGCTGATCGGCGCGATCGGCGGCGGCTGGGACACCAGCAGCCTGCCGAGCGGCGAGGCCTTGAAGCAGTTCACGCCGCTGCCGATCGACCGCGGCCAGGCGCCGCGGGTGGACGAGTGAGGCGGTGTCCGCCCGATCTGTGTCGAGATCAATAAAGCTCGGGTTCTCTCCTCTCCCCGCGGGCGGGGAGAGGCCTTCGCCCCCCTCGTCGGGGGTGAAGGAAGCCCGAAGGGCGAGGGTGAGGGGGTGTTGCCGGAGGAGCCTCATCCTGAGACACCCCCTCACCCTCGCTTCGGCTGCGCCTCCGCTCACTTCATCGACGACAAGGTCGATGAAGTCCTCTCCCCGCCCGCGGGGAGAGGGGTTTCCGGCGATTTACCTTTTCCGGACCGCTCCACCGCCCCGGTTCCCGCCCGCCCGCCAATGCCCTACACCGGTCCACCGGCGCGCCGCCGCCCGACCCATGAGCCGATGACCGACCCGCTCCTCTCCGTCCAGGACCTCTCCGTCGCCTTCCGCCAGGGCGGGCGCGAGACCCGTGCCGTCGATCGCGTCTCCTTCGCCATCGCGCCGGGGGAGACCGTGGCCCTCGTCGGCGAATCGGGCTCCGGCAAGTCGGTGACCGCGCTCTCGATCCTGCGCCTCGTCGATGGCGCCGTGCCGGAGGGCCATATCCGGTTCAAGGGCCGCGACCTGCTGACCCTCTCCGAGCCCGAGATGCGCGGGATCCGCGGCGCCGACATCACCATGGTGTTCCAGGAGCCGATGACCTCGCTCAACCCGCTGCACCGCATCGCCGAGCAGGTCGGCGAGGTCTTGCGGCTGCATAAGGGGATGAGCGGGGAGGCGGCCCGCGCCCGCACCCTCGAACTCCTGAACCTCGTCGGCATCCGCGACGCGGAGCGGCGGCTCGGCGCCTATCCGCACGAATTGTCCGGCGGGCAGCGCCAGCGGGTGATGATCGCCATGGCGCTGGCCTGCGAGCCCGACCTGCTGGTGGCGGACGAGCCGACCACGGCGCTCGACGTCACCGTGCAGGCCCAGATCCTGTCGCTGCTGGCCGACCTGAAATCGCGGCTCGGCATGGCGATGCTGTTCATCACCCACGATCTCGGCATCGTGCGCCGGGTCGCCGACCGGGTCTGCGTCATGCTGCAGGGCCGCATCGTCGAGACCGGCCCGGTCGCCGAGGTCTTTGCCGATCCGCAGCACGACTACACGAAGCGCCTGCTCGCCGCCGAGCCGCGGGGCCGCGGCAACCCGGTGCCGGACGGGGCGCCGATCCTGGTCGAGGCCGGGCCGATCAAGGTCCACTTCCCGATCAAGACGGGCTTGCTCCGCCGCACCACCGGCCACGTCAAGGCGGTGGACGGGGTGGCCTTGAGCGTGCGCGAGGGCGAGACCGTCGGGGTGGTGGGCGAGTCGGGCTCGGGGAAAACCACGCTGGGCCTCGCCATCCTGCGCCTCATCGCCTCGCAGGGGCCGGTGGTCTATCTCGGCCGGCGCATCGACGGGCTGTCGGCGAACGCCATGCGGCCCCTGCGGCGAGAGATGCAGGTGGTGTTCCAGGATCCCTACGGCTCGCTCTCGCCCCGGATGTCGGTGGCCGAGATCGTCGCCGAGGGGCTCGAGGTGCAGGGCAAGGGCCGCACCGAGGCCGAGCGCCGGGAGATCGTCGCCCGGGCGCTGACCGATGTCGGGCTCGATCCGGCGGCGATGGACCGCTACCCGCACGAATTCTCCGGCGGCCAGCGCCAGCGCATCGCGATCGCCCGCGCCATGGCGCTCGATCCGCGCTTCGTCGTCCTCGACGAGCCGACCTCGGCGCTGGACATGTCGGTCCAGGCGCAGATCGTCGAGTTGCTGCGCGACCTGCAGGCCCGCCGCGGCCTCGGCTACCTGTTCATCAGCCACGACCTCAAGGTGGTCCGCGCGCTCGCCAACCGGGTGATGGTGATGCAGGGCGGCCAGGTGGTGGAGGAGGGCGCGGCGGAGGACATCTTCTCCCGGCCCCGCACCGACTACACCCGCGCGCTATTTGCCGCCGCCTTCGACCTCGCGGCGGCCCCGACCGGGGCGGTGAGCGAATGAGCCGGGCGCTCCTCATCGTGCTCGATTCCGTCGGCATCGGCGGCGCGCCGGATGCCGCGGCTTTCGGCGACGCGGGCGCCGACACGCTCGGCCACATCGCCGAGGCCTGCGCCCAAGGCCGCGGCGACCGGGCGGGCCTGCGGAGCGGCCCGCTGCACCTGCCGCACCTCGCCGGCCTCGGCCTCGGGCTCGCGGCGCAAGGTGCGAGCGGCCGGATCCCGCCCGGCCTCGCCCCGCCCGGGCCGATCGCAGGCGCCTTCGGCCACGCGGTCGAGGGCGCGCAGGGCAAGGACACGGTGTCCGGCCACTGGGAGATCGCCGGGGTGCCGGTGGATTTCGCCTGGGGCCATTTCCCGGCGACGCGGCCAGCCTTCCCGCCGGAGCTGATCGAGGCCCTGGTCGAGGAGGCCGGGCTGCCGGGCATCCTCGGCGATTGCCACGCCTCCGGCACCGCGATCATCGAGGAACTCGGAGCGGAGCACGTCCGGACGGGCAAGCCGATCTGCTACACCTCCGTCGACAGCGTGTTCCAGATCGCCGCCCACGAGGAGACGTTCGGGCTCGACCGGCTCTATCGGCTCTGCACCATCGCCCGCCGGCTCTGCGACCCCTACCGCATCGGCCGGGTCATCGCCCGGCCCTTCATCGGTGATGCGACCACCGGCTTCACCCGCACCGCCCACCGGCGCGACTACGCGGTGCCGCCGCCGGCCGACACGCTGCTCGACCGCCTGACCGCCGCCGGCCGGACGGTGGTGAGCGTCGGCAAGATCGGCGACATCTTCGCCCATCGGGCGACCGGCCGCGAGGTCAAGCCCGGCGGCAACGAGGCCTGCCTCACCGCCGCCCTCGCGGCGCTGGCCGACCTGCCCGAGGGCGGCTTCGTCTTCGCCAACCTCGTCGAGTTCGACACCGAATACGGCCACCGCCGCGACGTGCCGGGCTACGCCGCCGCGCTCGAACGCTTCGACGCCAGGATCCCGGAGATCCGGGCGGCGCTCAAGCCCGGCGACCTCTGCCTCGTCACCGCCGATCACGGCAACGACCCGACCTGGCCCGGCACCGACCATACCCGCGAGCAGGTGCCCGTCCTGGCCTTCGGGCCGGATGTGGCACCCGGCCCCCTCGGGCGGCTCGGCTTTTCGGCGATCGGCCGGAGGGTCGCGGATCATCTCGGCTTGACCGATCACAGCTTGGCCGATCACAGCTTGAGGGAGCCCGGACCGCTCGCGTAAAGCAGGGACGGTGCGCCAGCGGAGACGTTTTCGCCTTGTCCATCACGGCTTCCGGTCCGCTCCCCGTCGCGGCGCACGAGCCCGGAGCCTACGCGCCGCCGGTGCCGGCCCTCGCCGAGCGGGTCGGCTGGCTCAAGCTCCTCGGCGCGTTCCGGCGCAACACCCTGGAGGCGCTGCCCCGCGCCTGCCTCGACGAACCGGCGGTGACGGTGCCGCTGCCCGGGGGCGGCCGGATCGTGCTGCTGTCCACGCCGGCCGGCGCCCGCCACGTCCTGCTCTCGGCCACCGAGGATTTCCTGCGCCTGCCTGCCGGGCGGCGGGCGATCGGGCCGATCGCCGGGAACGGCCTGGTGCTCGCCGACGGCGAGGCCTGGCGCCATCAGCGCCGGGTGCTGGCCCCGGCCTTCACGCCGCGCACCCTGCCCTTGATGCTGCGCTTCGTCGCCCGTGCCGCGGAGGAATCCTGCCGCCGGCTGGAAGCCGGCCTCGGCGCCCCGGCCGACCTGCGCTCCGAGATGCAGCGCGTCGCCCTCGACATCGCCACCACGTCGATGTTCTCGCTGGAGACCGGGGCGCTGGGCACCGAGATAAGGAGGCTGGTCTCCGGCTATCTCGACCGGCTCGGCCGGCCGACGATCGCCGATTTCCTGCTGCCGCCCGGCTGGCCGACCCCGTCGAGCCCGCGCCGGGCGCTGTTTCGCCGCCGCTGGCTCGGGACCGTGCGGGCGGTGCTGGCGGCGCGGCGGGCACAGGGGGCGACGGGGGAGGCGCGGGACCTGTTCGACCTCCTGGTCGAGGCGCATGGCGACGCGCCCGGAGGCTTGCTCGCCGACGAGGTCGGCACCCTGATCGTCGCCGGCCACGAGACCACCGCCTCGACCCTGTTCTGGGCCTGCACGCTCCTCGCCCGGGAACCCGCCGTGCAGGACGCGCTCGCGGCGGAAGCCGCCGGCCTCGACCTGTCGGAGGCGGGCGCGGCCACGTCCCTGGCCCATCTGCGGCTCGCCCGGTCGGTGGCGCAGGAGACCCTGCGGCTCTATCCGCCGGTCTACGTCATCCCCCGCCGCGCCGCCCGGGCGAGCGTGGTCGAGGGCACGGCGATCCCGGCCGGCAGCATCGTGATGATCCCGACCTGGGTGCTCCACCGCAACCCGCTGTGGTGGGACCGGCCGGAGGTCTTCGACCCGCGCCGCTTCCTCGACGGGCCGGAGCCGGACCGCTTCGTCTACCTGCCGTTCGGTGCCGGCCCGCGGATCTGCATCGGGGCGCAGCTGGCGCTCGCCGAGGCGATCCTGGTCCTGGCGCGCCTGATGCGCGACTTCCGCCTCTCCCTCGACGGCGACCGCCCGGTGCTGCCGGTGGCGACCACGACTTTGCGGCCGGACCACGTGCCGCGCTTCCATCTCGAACGCCGCGCCGGTTGAGCCTGCCGCGCGCGCGAAAATGCTCTATGGGCTGTGCGGGAAGCGGCCGGCCCGGCCCCGCGAAGAGATTGAAGACACGGTGCGACCCTGGCGCAGCGGCCCGTCCGACCGGCGCGGCTACCATCACGGCAACCTCAAGGAGGCCCTGATCGAGGCCGCGCGCCGCTTCATCGCGGAGCGCGGGATCGGCGGCTTCACCCTGGTCGATGCGGCGCGCCTCGTCGGCGTCTCGCCGGCGGCGCTCTACCGCCACTTCCGCGGCCGCGAGGCCCTCTTGGAGGAGGTGGCCGAGCGCGGCTTCACGGAACTCGCCGCGCGGCTGGCCCGGGCTTTGCGCGGCCCCGGCACGCCGCTGGAGCGCTTCACACGCATGGGCGAGGCCTACCTGACCTTCGCCGAGGAGGAGCCGGGCTACTACGCGGCGATCTTCGAGGCCCGGCCCGTCGGACCCGACGACTGCAAGCCGGTTCAGGCCCCGCGGGACCGCAATGCCTTCGAATTGCTGGTCGAGGCCCTACGCTCGACCTTCCCGGACGGATTCGCGCCCGGCGTCGATCCACGCTTCGTCGCCCTCGAAGTCTGGGCCTTGTCCCACGGCATCGCGACGCTCGCCGCAGCCGGCCGGCTGCCGACCGGGCCGGGCCTTCCGACCAAGTACGACCTCTTGCGGGCCGGGGTGCTGGCGATGGTGCACGGGGCGACGGTCAGGACGGGGTAGGGGCGTGGGCGCGACGCTTTTCCGTCGATCCGGCCTTCCATCCCACCCATGACCTGATCCTGAGGTGCTGGCGATCGAAGATCGCATTCGACCGAAGGGAGCCTCGAAGGAGGCCCCCAGAGACCACTGCGATCCCTGGAGCCCTCCTTCGAGGTCAGTCGATCTTCGATCGACCGACACCTCAGGATGAGGTCGCGATTGGGAAGACGATCAATCGCCCGCATCCCGGCCGTTCCGATACGCTCGATGGCTCAATGCCCCGAAGCCACGGCCGATCCCGGCTTGTCGTGGGTGCCGAGCTTCTCGACCAACGTCGCCGAGGCCGCGTTGAGGCCGACGATCTCCACCGGTACCCCGTGGTGGCGGAACTTCAGCACGACCCGGTCGAGGGCGTTGACGGCGGTGAGGTCCCAGAAATGGGCCTGCGTCAGGTCGATCACCACGCGCTCCAGTTCCTCCTCGCGGAAGTCGAAGCCGGCATGGAAGGCCTCCGCGGTGGCGAAGAAGATCTGGCCCGTCACCCGGTAGGTGCAGGTCCGGCCCTCGCGGTTCGAGGCGACGGCGAAGAACCGGGTGACCTTGTGGGCGAAGAACAGCCCGCTCAGGATCACGCCGAACAGGACGCCCTTGGCGAGGTCGTGGGTGACGAGCACGACCGCGACGGTGCCGAGCATCACGATGCTCGACGTGGTCGGGTGGGTGACCAGGGTGCGGATCGAGCGCCACTGGAAGGTGTCGACCGAGACCACGATCATCACGGCGACGAGCGCCGCCATCGGGATCTGCGCCACGTAACGCCCGAGCACCACGATCAGGAACAGCAGGAAGGCGCCGGACCACAGGGTCGAGAGCCGGCCGCGGCCCCCCGACGAGACGTTGATCATCGACTGGCCGATCATCGCGCAGCCGGCCATGCCGCCGAACAGGCCGGCGGTGACGTTGGCCAGCCCCTGGCCGGTGCATTCGCGGTTCTTGTTCGAGGTGGTGTCGGTGCGCTCGTCGATGATCGCCGCGGTCATCAGGCTCTCGAGCAGGCCGACCATGGCGATCGTCAGCGAATAGGGCAGGATGATCCGCAGGGTCTCCAGGGTGAATGGCACCTGCGGCAGGGCAAAGCTCGGCAATTCGCTCGGCAGCGCTCCCATGTCGCCGACGGTGCGGATGTCGAGGCCGAGGCTCATCGACAGGGCGGTGCACAGCACGATCGCCACCAGCGCCGGGGGCACGGCCTTCGTCAGGTACGGCAGGCCGTAGATCAGCGCGATGCCGGCGGCGGTCATCGCGTAGACGACCGGCCCGCGGCCGATCAGCTCCGGCAGCTGGGCCATGAAGATGAGGATGGCGAGCGCGTTGACGAAGCCGGTGACGACCGAGCGCGAGACGAAGCGCATCAGGTCGCCGAGCTTGAACGCCCCGGCGGCGATCTGGATCAGGCCGGTGAGGATGGTGGCGGCGAGGAGATGGCCGAGGCCGTGATCCTTGACCAGCGACGTCATCAGCAGGGCGGTCGCCCCGGTGGCCGCCGAGATCATCGCCGGGCGCCCGCCCGCGATGGCGGTGACGACCGCGATGCAGAACGAGGCATAGAGCGCGACCCTCGGGTCGACCCCGGCGATGACCGAGAAGGCGAGCGATTCGGGGATGAGGGCAAGCGCCACGACGGTGCCGGCCAGGATCTCGCGCGTGACGTCGGGCGCCCATTCGCGCCGCAGGCGGACGAGGTTCATGGAGTCTGAGCTTTCGGAACGGGCGCGACGAGGCGCGCGAGGACGGTCCGCCGCGCGGAGCGGACGGGTACGGAGGACAGGCGTGGAGAGAGGACGCGGGAGAGCGGAGCGCTACGGCGGCGTGGGCCGCGAGACCAATATGGCTCGATCCTGCATCATGGGTCCGTGCGTACACGGGTCTTTGCTGCGGCGCAACGGGGCGAGGGGATCAAAGTCGCAACGGCTGGGCGCAGGGTTATCGGGAACCAACCAAACCGAGATTGGCGCGGGTTTCCCCTCTCCCCGCGGGCGGGGAGAGGCTTTCGCCCCTCTCGTCGGGGGCGAAAGGAGCGCAGGCGTAGCCGGAGCGAGGGTGAGGGGGTCTCTACGGGTGAGACTCTTCCGGAAACACCCCCTCACCCTCGCCCTTCGGGCTTGCTGCATCTCCTGAACGGAGACGCAGCCCTCTCCCCGCCCGCGGGGAGAGGAGATTCCCCGCGCCCTTCAAGAAAAAAGCCCGCCCCTCGGCGGAGGGGCGGGCCTTGTCGTTACGGAGCGTACTCCAGCCCCTAGGCCGGGATCAGCGGATCCCGCCGCGCCGCATTCTCCGGCACCCCGTCCTTGGCCTTCTGCTTCGGCGGCGGCCCGAGGAAGGCCGGGACGATGAAGAAGGCGGCGACCAGGGTGAAGAACAGCGACAGGGCGAGCAGCTTGCCCATGCTGGCGGTGCCCGGGTGGCTCGACAGGACCAGCGAGCCGAAGGCGGTGCCGGTGGTCAGCGCCGAGAAGAAGATCGCCCGGGTCAGGCTGGAGGCGAGCATGTCGGCGACGCCGGCCCGCCAGGCGATCACGTAGTAGATGTGGAAGGCCACGCCCACCGCCAGCATCAAGGGCAGCGCGATGATGTTGGCGAAGTTGAGCGGCATGCCGATGAGGTAGAGCGCCTCCAGCGTCCACAGGGTGGCGAGCACCAGCGGTCCGAGCGCCATGGCGACGTCCCAGGGCCGGCGCAGGGCCACCGACAGGATGATGAAGATCGAGAGCAGCGCCAGCAGGCCCGCCTCGATGAAGGCGCCCAGGATGGTGTGGCTCGACAGGGTGGTGGCGACCGGCGCGCCGGTGGCGTGGGGAGCGACGCTCAGGACTTCCTTGGCGAAGCGCCGCTGCACCAGGTTGTCGTTCGAGTTGCCCTTCGGCTGCACCTCGATCCGGGCCTTGCCGTCGGCGGCGATCCAGTCGGAGCGGATCTGCTTGGGCAGGTTCTCGAGGGTGATCTTCTCCGGCGCGAGCAGGCTGCGCAGGCGGGTGAGCAGGACCTTGAGGTTCGGCACCACCGCGGCGGCGGCGGCCTCGCGGACGGACGGCTCGGCGGAAGCCAGGCGGTCGAGGGTGTCGGTGAAGCCCTGGATGGTGGCGAGCGGGCCGGAAGCGGCGGCGCCCTGCTCCTTGCCACCCTGCTCCTTGGCACCCTGCGCGATCCCGCGGAGCGCCGTCACGGCGTTGCGGATCGCCGTCACCACCTCGCGGTCGGTCGGCGGGGGCGCGACGCGGGGCGGGTTGAGCACGGGCCCGAGCACCTGCGCCGCGTCCTCGATGGTCGCGAGCTTCTGGTCCTGGTCGGCGGGCACGAAGGTGTTGATGTCGATCACCCCGGCGACACCCGGCAGGGCCATCAGCTTCCTGACCATCGGGTCGATGGCGTCGCGGTCCGGCACCACCACGTCGATCGAGTTCGGGCTGGTCTTCGGGTCCTTGGCGAGATCGAGATAGGTCGCGACCGATTCCACCTTCGCGCTGCGCAGGTGCATCGGGTTCGAATCGAACGGCAGCCAGTAGAGCAGCGGCAGGCCCGCCACGGTGACGAGGCCGGTCAGCGCCAGGACCAGCTTGCGGTGCTCGAGGATCCAGTGATCGACCGAGGCCATGCTGGCGGTGCCGACCTCCTGCTTCTCGCCCGGCGGCCGCAGCACGGCGATCAGCGCCGGCAGCATGGTGAGCGAGAACAGGTAGGCGACGATCATGCCGACGCCGGCGATCAGGCCGAGCTCGGACACGCCGCGGAAGTCGGTCGGCAGGAAGGAGAAGAAGCCGGCCAGCAGCGACACCGCCGCCAGCGTCAGCGACCAGCCGACGCCCCGGGCGGCCGAGCGGATCGCCCGCTCCAGGTCTCCCTCGGCGAAGCGGTCGGCGCGATAGCGCACGGCGAACTGGATGCCGAAATCGATGCCCAGGCCGACGAACAGGGCCGCGAAGGCGACCGAGATCGGGTTCAGCTCGCCGACCATCAGGAGACCGAGGGCGGCCGTGACGATGAGCCCCGCGAAGGTGGTGACGAGCACCGCGACGACGAGGCTGCCCGAGCGGAGCGCCAGCCACAGGAACAGCACGATGGCGCCGCCGGTGACCGAGTAGTTCAGCCCGGCATCGTCGGCGAGGGTCGCGAACTCGTCGTCCGCCACCGCGACCTGGCCGGTGAGGCGCACCCGCACCCCGTTGGCCTCGGTCAGGCCGAGGTTGCGGGCGGTCTCGCGGATCAGCTGGGTCGCCTTCTCGCCGGGCTGCAGGGCGTCGTAGTCGAGCACCGGCTGGGCGATGACGAAGCGGCGCAGGTCGCTCGGCTCGGCCTTGCCGCCCGAGAGCAGCAATTGCCACGAGAGCTGCGCCCGCTCGCCCTTCAGGACGCGATCAAAGACCTCCTTCATCTGGCCCATCGGGCCGACGAGGTCCTCGGGCTTGGCCTGGCCCGCCTTCACCCCTTGAGCGCCCATCACCATGGCCTGCATGATGCCGCGCAGGGACGGGTCGGCGGCGAGCGGCCCGAGCAGGCCCTGCTGCTGGATCAGCCGCTCCGTGGTCTGGTCCAGTTCCTTCTGGGGCATCAGCAGGAGGCCGTTCTTGTCGAAGAACGGCCCGCCATCGGGGCGGTAGACGATCGGCAGCAGGTCCTTGTGGGTCGCGAGGGCCTGGGTCAGGCGGGTCGCCGCCTCCTCGGCCTGTTCCGGGGTCTGCCCGTCGATCACCGTGACGAGGAGGTTGCTGCGCTGCGGAAAAATCTTCTCGAACTGGATCTCGTCCTGGCGCCAGGGCACGTCCGGGGTGATGAGGCGCTCGACGTCGGTGTTGATGCGGAAGAGATGCGCCGCCGTGACGGCGCTCGCGACGGTGAGCAGCAGCGCGGCCACGAGGACGAGCCAGCGCCGGTGTACGGAAAACGCCACGAGCCGTTCGATCACGATGCGAAGCCTGCCTCTAGCTCGCGGGCCATGCGGCGGCCCGGTGGAATCCTGACGATCGGCCCGACGGCCCTGCCACGGCGATGTCCCGTGCAAGACGCGCGCTAGCCGGGACCAACATAGCGCGCGGGGCGGCGGCGCCCATGGTCGCGAGGTGCATCGGTGTCACGGCAACGCTCCAGGGAGCGTCCGTGGCGCGCTAGGTAATGACCCGCAGGCCCGATTGCAACGCGTTGGCGCAAAACGGATCCCCGATCCGACCGGACTTCGCCGCGCAGGTCCTTCGGCCCGGCTCGGCTTTACGCCTCCGCCGGCCTCGCCCTAAACCTTCGGCCCGAGAGGGCTTTGCCCGGCAGGACGAGAGGGCTTTGCCCGACAGGAGCCGAGTCGCGGCGAGACGAGACGGAGGTCCGGTGGCGGCAGAGCAGGAGAACGGGATCGACCTCGTGCTGGCCCAGCCGCGGGGCTTCTGCGCCGGGGTGGTGCGGGCGGTCGACATCGTCGAGCGGGTGCTCGCCCGGGGCGATCGCGCGGTCTATGTTCGCCACGAGATCGTCCATAACGGCCGCGTCGTCGCCGACCTGAAGGCCAAGGGCGCCCACTTCGTCGAGAGCCTCGACGCGGTGCCTATTGGGGCCACCACGATCTTCTCGGCCCACGGCGTGTCGCGGGCGGTCGAGGCGGAGGCCGCGCGACGGAGCCTGCCCGTGATCGACGCCACCTGCCCGCTGGTCGCCAAGGTGCACAAGCAAGGGCAGCTTTATGCCGCGCAAGGCCGCACGGTGATCCTGGTGGGTCATGCCGGCCACGCCGAGGTCGAGGGGACGCTCGGCCGGATCGACGGGGCGGTCCATCTCGTCGGCAGCGTGGCGGAGGCCGAGACCCTCGACCTGCCCGCCGAGACGCGGCTCGCCTACGTCACCCAGACGACGCTCAGCGTCGACGACACGCGGGCGATCATCGCGGTCCTGCACAGACGCTTCCCCGATCTCGTCGGGCCAGAGACCAGGGACATCTGCTACGCGACCCAGAACCGCCAGGCCGCCGTGCGGGCGCTCGCCGAGGTCGCCGACCTGATCCTGGTGGTCGGCGCGAAGAATTCCTCGAACTGCAACCGCCTGCGCGAGGTCGCCGCCGAGGCCGGCCGGCCGAGCCATCTCGTCGAAGGCGCGGAGGACTTGCGCCGAATCGCCCTCGACGGCGTGCGGACCCTCGGGCTGACCGCCGGCGCGTCGACCCCCGAGGTGGTGATCGCCGAGGTGATTGCTGCGCTGCAGCGTCGCACCCCCCTGCGGATTTCCACGCTTCCGGGCGTGGTCGAGAGCGCAAGCTTCCCGCTCCCGTCGAGTTTGGGCCACAGTTAGGCCGATACGCACCCAGCCTGGACTCTTTCGAACCTAGCTTGCTGGAAATCCGCCACTTTTCGGGCTAATCAGCCCGCTTGGCACAGCACTCGACACGAACCACGACACAAGGAGCCTTGGTCTTGGGCATTCCTCTCCGGTACGTCGCGAAGATCGGCGGCTACATCCTCAAGCAGCACCTCACCGGCCGCAAGCGCTACCCGCTTGTCATGATGATGGAGCCGTTGTTCCGGTGCAATCTTGCCTGCGCGGGCTGCGGCAAGATCGACTATCCGGACGAGATCCTCAACAAGCGCCTGCCGGTCGACGAAGCTCTCGAGTCGGTCCGCGAGTGCGGTGCACCCGTGGTGGTCATCGCCGGCGGCGAGCCGCTCCTGCACAAGGACCTGCCGCAGATCGTCGAGGGCATCATCGCCCAGAAGAAGTTCGCGATCGTCTGCACCAACGCACTTCTCCTCGAGAAGAAGATCGCGCAATACAAGCCGAGCCCGTATTTCACTTGGTCGATCCATCTCGATGGCGACAAGGACATGCACGACCAGTCGGTGTGCCAGCGCGGCGTCTACGACAAGGCGGTGGCGGCGATCCAGAAGGCCAAGGAGATGGGCTTCCGGGTCACGATCAACTGCACCTTCTTCAACAACTCCTCGGCCGACAAGATCGCCGACTTCTTCGACAGCGTGACCCGGATGGGCATCGACGGCATCACCGTCTCCCCCGGCTACGCCTACGAGCGCGCCCCCGACCAGCAGCACTTCCTCAACCGCCGGGCGACCAAGGACCTGTTCCGCGGCGTGTTCCGTCTCGGCAAGGAGAAGGGCCGCGAGAAGTGGACCTTCCAGCAATCAGGCCTGTTCCTCGACTTCCTGGCCGGCAACCAGACCTACCACTGCACGCCGTGGGGCAACCCGACCCGGACGGTCTTCGGCTGGCAGAAGCCGTGCTACCTGCTCGGCGAAGGCTACGCCAAGACCTTCAAGGAGCTGATGGAGACCACGGACTGGGATTCCTACGGCACCGGCAACTACGAGAAGTGCGCCGACTGCATGGTGCATTCCGGCTACGAGGCCTCGTCGGTGGTCGACTCGGTGAAGAAGCCGTGGAAGCCGGTGATCTACGCTCTCCGCGGGATCAAGACCGAGGGCGAGATGGCTCCCGAGATCTCCCTCGAGAACCAGCGCCCGGCCGAGTTCGTGTTCTCACGCAACGTCGCGCAGAAGCTCTCCGAGATCCGGGACGCCAAGGCCGACGCCAAGAAGCGCGCGACAGCGGCCTAACGAGGCGAAGGCCGCCGACGAGTCGCGGGCGAGGCGCACCAGCCCGCCCACGCTCGCCGAGCGGCGGGCCAGAGCCGACAGGACGGCGAGGATATCGGGCTCGCCGTCCGGCTTGAGGGCCTTGGCGATCGCCGCCGGCAGGGCGCGGTCGGCCGGGTCGCACACCACCCGGACGGCGCAGAACGGCAGGCCGTGGACCTCCGCGAAGGCCGCCGCGACCTGCGATTCCATGTCGACCGCAGCAGTGCCGGTCTCGGCATGCAGGACCGCCTTGGCGTGCGGAGACAGCACCGCCGCCTCCACCCCCGCGACATCGGCCTGGATCACCCGCCCCGGCGCGTCCGCCAACCGGCGGGCGAGAGCCGCGACCACCTCCGGATGCGCCTGGAAGCGCCGCCCGGCCGAGACGACCCCGGTCGCCACCACGACGTCGCCCGGCACCAAGGCCGGATCGAGCCCGCCGGCAATGCCGATGCTCATCACCGCCCGGCAGCCCGGGCCGCTGCGCCCCTTCAAAAGATCCCGCAACCGCTCCGGATTGCCCCCGGCCCCCACCGTCGCCACGCCCGGCCCGGCGGCGAGCCGCGCCTCGCGGGCCAGGCCGGTCACGGCCAGGACGGGATGAGGCCCGTTCGGACCGGTGGTGTCCTCGACGACGATCATGCGGAGTCCTGAGCTTTCAATGGGGGCAGGCATTGGGGGCAGGCGACAAGCACCCCTCATACCAGAGCGGAGGAGGCGGTCCTGTGGCGCCGGTGACACGGGCGGGGCTCCGGCCGGTGCCGTGAATGACCACCCATGAACGACGGCACAGAAATGCCCGCAGACAATCCCGGCAGGCTGCCGCCGGTGGATCGGGTGATCGCCATCGATGGGTAAGCGGAGCGGCGGACGGCGTGATGCCGTCGGGCGATCGGTCAGCCTGCCCGGCTGAACGCAGGATCGTGCCATCCGGCGGCGGACGGGGCACGATTGTGCTTGTAGGCCCCGGCCCGCCTCGGCTATGACCCCGCTCGGACAGAAAAAAGGCCGCCCTTGCGAGGCGGCCCGAAGTCTAGGGAGGAAACGCCCAAAGAGGGCTGCACCGCCGCGACGCCATCGCTGCGGTACGACGCGGTTATCTCATGCTGCATCGCACAAAGCAATCGATTGCAGCGCACAACGGCCATGCTCGAAGCACATGGGTGGCCTTTGCGATGCGGGGACGATCCGGCTAGCGCCGGATGTCCATCTTCCGCAGGCCCCAGAATGCCAGCATGGCGGCCGCGACGGTGAAGGGCGCCGCCCCGATCACGGCCGCGATCGGCTCCGACCCGATCAGCCCCCCGAGACCCTTCACCAGGGCCATCAGCAGCAGGAAACCGCTGACGCAGGCGAGCAGCAGGATCGCGCCGCCCCACAGGGCCCAGCCCGAGACGACGCGGGCGATCCGGTCGACCTCGTCGGAGAACAGCGTGATCTCCTTGACGGCCAGGCTGCTCGCGAGGCGTACCGCCTCGACGACCAGCCTGATCGTGCTCACCTGCCGGTCGGCCCGCAAAGCTCGCGCTCCCGCCTCGCCGCGACCGGGCATCGGTGCGGCGAGCGAAAACGCCCGAGCTTGGCCGTCGTTCCCGGGTCGTGCCCGTCAGGCGGGCTTGAGCGGACAGCTCTGGCGGGCCAGCAGCCGCCAGTCGCCGCCATCTTTCAGCCAGACCTGCATCACCGCGATGTAGGAGCGGCCGGTCTCGCCGTTGGGCAGGATATCGGCGCCGTCCCAGACGTGACGGACCATGGCGGTATCGCCGACGATCTGGAACCACGGCTCCGAGAAGGTCAGCGACTTGTAGTTGGTCTTGCCGGCGAGGCTGGCGATGAACTGGGGCTTGGTCTCGATCTTGCGCCCGCTCGAATGGCCGTAGCTGAGCTGCGGATGGGTGAGGGCGTCGAGCGCCTTGGCGTCGCCCTCCACGATCGCGACCCGCAGGGCCTCGAGCTTCCCGGCCACCGCCTCGTTCCCGTCCGCGGCCAGGGCCGCGCCCGATCCGAGCATCGGGGCCGCCATCACCCCCATCGTCATGCCCGCCAGCAGGACGCGCCGCGAGCAGCTCTCTGTCCGTTCCATGGACTTCCTCCCGTCCGTGCGGTCACCGACGGGTTGATCCCGGCCGCGCCGCACGCCCCGAGCTTAGCGCGGAGCCCCGCTTCAGGCCACCGCGCCATCACAGTCGGGCTTGGCCCGCGAAATGGGAGCGCTCGGTCAATAACCCTGCCGCGGGGGCCCGGCCGCGTCCCGGCCCGAAGCGGCGGCGCTGGCGGCATCCAGCTCGCCCTGGCAGGGCGGGCTGACGCTGGCATAGTTGCGGCGCAGGCAGCGCTCGATGCGCCGCGTGTTGGGAACGTCGGCGGCGCACAGCGTCATGGCGTCCGTCATGCAGGCCATGCGCTGCCGCTCGGTCCCTTGAGCGCTCGCGCCAGCAGGCGCGAGGAGCAGGACGGCTCCCGCCAGGGCGACGGCGCGGGTCAACGGCATCGACATTCCACCTCTCCGGCTCTCTCCGGCGGGTCAACACCGAGCCAGGCCTTCCGGTTCGCGGCAAAGCTGGTTTGCGTTGCCGGAAGGGCAGGGCAGAGCGGGGCAGGTGGGGATCACCCGCCCACAGGTGTCGAGCCCATTCTCATCGTCTTCTCGCTGAGGGTCGGGTGCGGGATGGCCCCGTGCATCGGGTCGTCCCCGGTGATCTCGATCGGGACCGACAAGCGAGGGGAGAGAGGATTGAGCGGCCTGTGCGACCGCCTCACGCGGGCCGCAAGAGGCCCTTCAACACGCCCCGACTGGAGCGCCTGCCTCGACAGGCTCGCGGGGTGAACGGCTGCCAGTCCAGCGAGTTTTCCTTGCGCGGAGGCCAGAGCATTTTCCGACGAATCGGATACCGGCTCGTCGTAGAAAACGCAAAAAAATTAAAGACATAGAGAACTTCGCGATTGCAACGCGATCGTGAAGCTCTCTAGTTCGCAGATCGAACCGAGTGGATCCTGAGGACACGGCCGGCGGCTCCGCAGGCCCAAACGCCAAGGACGACGTTTCGGCCTTCCTTCAACATCGTTTCGAGACCGCGCTTGACGTTACCGACCGTTACGGCATCATCGCCGCGATTATCTCCTGCGTTTACAAATGTTCTTGTTCCGTCCGCTTTTTCCAAGATAATACTCTCTATATTAAATCCAGATCTGTCAAATTCCCGCTTGACGATCTTTCCTTTTAATGTCGATGGAAAGCAATCTTCTTTGTCTGATAAATTTGAAAGAGATATAATTTTTCCGCTCGAGGCATCCACCTTATATCTGGGCGCGCCCGCCTCAGCCGATCTGGCGTGACATGCCGCGCACGTCACGATCGCGATCCAGAATATTGCGTTTTTCATGGGTTTTCCCTGCTGCGCCTCACAAGTATTATTTAGACAATTCCGATTTACACGCTCAACCGGGCATTAGGTTGCGCATGGAATAACGATAAAGTCAGTCCTGAAATATTTTTAAGCACATCGGCTGAGCCCAAGAGGCGCATGTACCGAGGTGGCGCCGGTGAGACGATCTCGTCGGGACCGGGCGGCAATCCCCGATCTCGATCGACCATGGCGCCCGACGTACCAGCCCATGCCGGGCTGGCGGAGCGTGACGGCTCCACCGGCGGCTGACAGCGACGGGACGCAGGAGGGTCGAGGGACCCCGCTGCCGGCAGCATCGCGCCGCCGGCTCGGCCCATGATCGCCCTTTCCGAGAGCGTGACCGCGAAGGCGGATCGCGCCTGGCCTTCGGATGTCGACCCGTCGTTTCGAAAGAGCGTCTCGCGCTCCAGCGTCCCTAGGTGTGGATCACCCGCCCATAGGCGTCGAGCACGCTCTCGTGCATCATCTCGCTGAGGGTCGGGTGCGGGAAGACCGTGTGCATCAGCTCTTCCTCGGTGGTCTCGAGGGTCATCGCCACGACGTAGCCCTGGATCAGCTCGGTCACCTCGGCCCCGACCATGTGGGCGCCGAGCAGCTGGCCGGTCTTGCGGTCGAAGATCGTCTTCACCAGGCCGTCGGGTTCGCCCAGCGCGATCGCCTTGCCGTTGCCCGCGAACGGGAAGCGGCCGACCCGGACATCGAAACCCTGCTCCTTGGCCTTGGCCTCGGTGAGGCCGACCGAGGCGACTTGCGGCTGGCAATAGGTGCAGCCCGGAATCTTGCCCTTGTCCATCGGGTGGGTGTGCAGGCCCTTGATGGTCTCGACGCAGATCACGCCCTCGTGCTCGGCCTTGTGGGCCAGCATCGGCGGGCCGGCGACGTCGCCGATGGCGTAGATGCCCGGCACGCTGGTGCGCCCGAGCCCGTCGGTGGCGACGATGCCGCGCTCGATCTTCACCCCGAGCGTCTCCAGGCCGAGATTCTCGATGTTGCCGACGACGCCGACCGCCGAGATCAGGATCTCGGCGGTGATCTCTTGCGTCTTGCCGCCCTCGGTCTCGACCGTGGCGGTGACCGCCTCGCCCTTCGTGACCTTGGTCACCTTGGCGCCGGTGAGGATCCGGATGCCCTGCTTCTCGAAGCGCTTGCGGGCGTGCGCCGCGATCTCGTGGTCCTCCACCGGCAGGATCTGCGGCAGCAATTCCACCACCGTCACCTCGGCGCCCATGGTGCGGTAGAACGAAGCGAACTCGATGCCGATCGCGCCCGAGCCCATCACCAGCAGGCTCTTGGGCATCTTCTCCGGGACCATGGCCTCGTAATAGGTCCAGATCTGGCGTCTGTCCGGCTCGATGCCGGGAATCGCCCGCGGCCGGGCGCCGGTCGCCACGACGATGTGCTTGGCCCGGTAGGTGCCCGCGGCCTTGGCGCCCTTCGGGGCTTCGGCGCGCTTCGTCTCCTTGACCACGACCCGGCCGGGTTCGTTGCCTTTCGGCGCCGCCTCGATCGCCGCCTCGCCCCAGATCACGTCGACCTTGTTCTTCTTGAGCAGCATGCCGACGCCGCCGTTGAGCCGGCTCGACACGCCGCGCGAGCGCTTGACGATGGCGGCGGTGTCGAACCCGACATTGTCCGCCGTCAGGCCGTAATCCTTGGCGTGCTGCATGTAATGGTAGATCTCGGCCGAGCGCAGCAGTGCCTTGGTGGGGATGCAGCCCCAGTTGAGGCAGATGCCGCCCAGGTGCTCGCGGTCCACCACCGCCGTCTTGAAGCCGAGCTGCGCGGCCCGGATCGCCGCCACGTAGCCGCCGGGACCGGCGCCGATGATGAGGACGTCGTAGGTGTCATTATTCATCAGCGACCGCCTTTCGATTTTGAGAATACACCATCTTCTTTTAAGTTTTTCAGCTCGATTGTTAATCGTTTCCTCAAATCTCCGATATTTTTATAAACAATACACCTCTGACCCCCTACATCGAAAGGAAGATCGCTCCCCTCTTTCAGCATGAGAACTGCTGGCTTTCCTTTTGCCCAAGCATATCCCAGCTCAAGAAAAACATTTGGATTTGATTCGTTGAGAAGTGCTAGGACGCCATCAAATTTTTCAATTCTTTCCTTTATGTTCTGCAATATATCCCCGATATATGATTGCTGGTCCATTCTTTCACAGAGAATACCGTTGTTTTCTACCGCTTCGGTTATAGCGATATCAAATTCGTCGCTGAAATCAGATTTAAACGGCATTGCAACAAATAATTTTATCTTATTTTCACTGGCGGCCCCATACGAGGCAAGCTTTTTATTAATGGCGATATCCCTGGCTGAGGATGTCTTCGCCACCTGCTTTCGAGATGCGCCCTTCTCTTGGCCATCACCATATAAGGGCTTGATGCCAATTTTTTGGTCCAAGAGCCTTGTCAGGTGGGAAGCCCTAGCAGCCGCACGTTCGACAATAGTGATTTCCTCCAAGTGGCCGGGATATAACTTTTCTTGAATTGCCTGATAGAATCCAGAAATCAGAGACAGGAAAGACTCGGACTCATCGAGACCGTACCCAGGACCATGTATTGTCGTCGCAATCGTTCGTATTGCTGCCTTCTCATGCCTCAAGGAAGCGAGGGCATTATACGCAAAACTATGAATTTTTGAGTATCGAAATTCCGCAAGAGGGCCAACCCCAACAAACATAACCTTTTTCGGTCCGATTCCTATCCCCTGCAATATAGAATATGAGCCGTCTTGAACTGGACCCGAAAATGATATCAGATCAGCGACCACAGCGTCTGCGCCATGAAATCTATCCGCGTATTTCAAAACGAGCATATCACATACGTGGTTAATCACATCCCCTTGTTTGACTGATAGATTTACCATTTATGTCCACCACTCCAATTTGCCCCATATTAATACAAGCACGCTGAATGATCAAGAATTCTACGCGCGCCATCTGCTAGAGCGGGGGAACTAACGCAGGGAGATTGCTCCAGATGCCGCCCAAATATAACATCTGGATGGCAAATTTATTTTGCAATCTCCCGCACTACAAATACGGGCCCTATTTCAAACCAGCATGCTCATCGGGCTCTCGATCAAGCCCTTGAAGGCCGCGAGCAATTCGGCGCCGAGCGCCCCGTCGACCACCCGGTGGTCGCAGGAGAGCGTCACCGTCATCGCCTGGACCACCGCGGGCGCGCCGTTCTTCGCCACCACCCGGGCCTCGCCGGCGCCGACCGCCAGGATGGTGCCGTGGGGCGGGTTGATGACCGCGCCGAACGACTTGATGCCGAACATGCCGAGATTCGACACCGCCGTGGTGCCGCCCTGATACTCCTCGGGCTTCAGCTTCTTGGTGCGGGCGCGAGCCGCCAGATCCTTCATCTCGGCCGAGATGGTCGAGAGGGTCTTCTGCTCGGCCTTGCGGATCACCGGGGTGAACAGCCCGCCGTCGATCGCTACCGCGACGCCGACATCCGAGTGACGGAACCGCAGGATCCGGTCCTCGGCCCAGACGGAATTCGCCGCCGGCACCCGCTGGAGCGCCAGCGCCAGCGCCTTGATGACGAAGTCGTTGACCGAGAGCTTGAAGGCCGGCTTGCCGTCCTTGTCCTTCGCGGCTCCCGCATTGACCTGCTCGCGCAAGCTCAGGAGCGCGTCGAGCTCGACGTCGAGGGAGAGGTAGAAATGCGGGACGGTCTGCTTCGACTCGACCAGGCGCTTGGCGATGGTCTTGCGCATCCCGTCGAGGGGCACTTCCTCGTAGGAGCCCGGCTCGAACATCCCCATCACCTGCTTGGCCGTGAGGCCGGAGGGCGGGGCGGCGGCCGCGGCGGGCTTCGGAGCTGGGGCAGGCTCGGGCTTCGCGGCGGAGGCGGGGGCCTCCTTGGCGGCGGCTTGCGGTGCGGGCTTGGCCGTTCCCTTGGCGGTCCCGCGTTCGAGGGCGGCGCGCACGTCGCGCTCGATGATCCGGCCGTGCGGGCCCGAGCCCGTCACCGCACCGAGGTCGAGGCCTTCCTGCTTGGCGATGCGGCGGGCGAGCGGCGAGGCGAACAGGCGTCCGCCCTCCTGCTTGCCGGCCGACGCCGGTCGCGCGCCCTCCGGCGCGGTGTCGACCCGCTCATACGCCATCGTACCGCCGCCCGGCGTCTCGTTGCCGGCGGGCGCCTGGGGCTTACCGCCCTCGGCCTTGCCACCCTCCGCCTTGCCGGCCGGCGACGTCCCGGCCTTCGCCGTCTTGTCCTGCCCGTTGCCCCCGGCCGTCACGCTACCCGGATCCTCGCCCTCCTCGGCGATGAGGGCGATCAGGTCGTTGACCGGCACGTCGGCGGTGCCCTCCGGCACCACGATCTTGGCGAGCACACCCTCGTCGACCGCCTCGACCTCCATCGTCGCCTTGTCGGTCTCGATCTCGGCCAGGATGTCGCCCGACTTGACGGTGTCGCCCTCCTTCTTGAGCCACTTGGCGAGGTTGCCCTTCTCCATGGTCGGCGAGAGGGCGGGCATCAGGACGTTGATCGGCATGGATTCAGGTCTCGGCGGGAGGAGGGGCGGCCGGATCGTCGGGAGGCGAAGCCTCAATAGGGAAGAGATCGTCGAGCGGGAACGGGGCGGCCTCGAAGGGCGGCAGGACCACGTCGCCGCCGCGCTCCACGGTGCCGAGGAGCAGCCAGTGGTCACCCACAAGCGCAAAGCCTTCGAGTACGCCGTTGGCGGGATCGAGCAGCCAGAGGTGACCGACGCCGAACTCGGCATAAATCCGCCGTTTCGGCCCGCGGTCGAGCCGAGTGGTCGACGGTGACAGGATCTCGCAGACCCAGTCGGGCGAAGTTTCGATGAAGGCGGTCTTCGGGATCACCGGCAGGCGTTCGAGGCGCCAGCCGGCGAGGTCGGGCACGACCACGTGCGGCCCGAGATGAAGCTCGGGCTCGATCATGAAAATCCAGCCGCCCGGGCCGCCGCGCCCGCGGGAGAATGGGCGATCCAGTTCACCCGAGAGCCGCGCCGACGCGATGCTGTGCAGCGGCCGCGGCCGCGGATGGGTCTCCAGCACCCCATCGACGATCTCGGCCACGAGGTGGTCCGGCACCGCCTCGAGGTCGGCATAGGTGGCCCAACGCGGCGCGGCCTCGGCCATGAGGAGCCTCAGTTGAAGCTCTCGGGATCGAGGCTCTCGGCCTCCATCCCGGCGCGGATGCGCGCGAAGGCCTCCTCCTCGGACATCTCGGTCTCGCGGGCATAGACCACGGCCGCCTGCCGGGCGAGGTCGATGAACAGGCGCCCCCAGGTCGCCGGGTCGTCGAAGGAGCGGCGCAGCGCGATGCTCACCGCGCCGTCGACCACGGCGGCGCGCAGGACCTCGATGCCGCCCTGCTCCAGGGCGTCGGGCGGGATGTCGAGGGCCTCGAAGCGGGGCGCGTCGTCGGTCATCGGGGTCACCGGTAGCAGACGGCCTTGGCCGCCTCGATCACCTCGGCGACGTTCGGCAGGGCGAGCTTTTCGAGGTTCGCCGCGTAGGGCATCGGCACGTCCTTGCCGGTGATGCGCAGGACCGGGGCGTCGAGATAGTCGAAGGCATCGACCATCAGGCGCGCGGCGATCTCGGCGCCGATTCCGGATTGCGGAAAGCCTTCCTCCACGGTGATGCAGCGGCCGGTCTTCTTCACCGAGGCGACCACCGTCTCGGAATCCATCGGCCGGATGGTGCGCAGGTCGATCACCTCGGCCTCGATTCCGGCCTCGGCGAGTTCGTGGGCGGCCTTGAGGGCGTAGGTCATGCCGATGCCGAACGAGACGATCGTCACGTCCTTGCCTTCGCGATGCACCTTGGCCTTGCCGATCGGCACCGTGAAGTCGTCGAGCTTCGGCACCGGGAAGGACTGGCCGTACAGGATCTCGTTCTCGAGGAAGACGACCGGGTTCGGGTCGCGGATCGCGCTCTTCAACAGGCCCTTCGCGTCGGAGGCGGTGTAGGGCATCACGACCTTCAGGCCCGGCACGTTGGAGTACCAGGCGGCGTAGTCGTGGCTGTGCTGGGCGCCGACCCGGGCCGCGGCGCCGTTGGGGCCGCGGAACACGATCGGGCAGCCGAGCTGGCCGCCGGACATGTAGAGGGTCTTCGCCGCCGAGTTGATGATCTGGTCGATCGCCTGCATGGCGAAGTTGAAGGTCATGAACTCGACGATCGGCCGCAGGCCGGTGAACGCAGCGCCGACGCCGACGCCGGCGAATCCATGCTCGGTGATCGGCGTGTCGACGACGCGCTTCGCGCCGAATTCCTGCAACAGCCCTTGCGTGATCTTGTAGGCGCCCTGGTACTCGGCGACCTCCTCGCCCATCACGAAGACCTTGTCGTCGCGGCGCATCTCCTCGGCCATCGCGTCGCGCAGGGCCTCGCGGACGGTCTGGGTCACCATCTCGGTGCCTTCCGGGATCTCGGCCATCGCCGGATCCTGGCCGCGATTGGTGATCACCGCCGGGGAGGCCGGCGTCTCGACCGGCTTGTCGTCCTCGGTCTTGGCGGCGGGGGCGGGGCGCTCGGCCTGGCCCTCGGCGTGCATGTCGGGGGCCGGGGCCTTCTGGCCCTCCTGCTTGTCCTTGCCGTTCGGCTTTGCTCCGCCCGCCTGCACGCCCTTGGGGTCCTCGCCCTCCTCGGCGAGCACCGCGATCGGGGTGTTGACCGCGACGTTGTCGGTGCCGTCGGCGACAAGGATCTTGGCGAGCACGCCCTCGTCGACCGCCTCGACCTCCATGGTCGCCTTGTCGGTCTCGATCTCGGCCAGGATGTCGCCGGCCTTGACCGGGTCACCCTCCTTCTTGAGCCACTTCGCGAGCTTGCCCTGCTCCATCGTCGGCGAGAGGGCGGGCATCAGGATGTCGGTCGGCATGGGGGACTCTGTCGATCCGGGAGAGGGGCGCGGGCGCCGGCCAGGGGCGGGAGAGCCATCCGCGTCGCCGCGGACGGCCAGAGCGGCAGCAGCGCTAGAGCAGGATGTCGGTCCAGAGCTCGGACGGATCCGGCTCGGGATCGCTGGTGGCGAAGTCCGCCGATTCGTTCACGATCTCCCGCACCTTGGCGTCGACCGCCTTGATCTCGTCCTCCGCCACCTTGTGGGCCCCGAGCAGGCGCTTGCGGACCTGCTCGATCGGGTCGGATTCCTCGCGCATGCGGGCAACCTCGTCCTTGGTCCGGTACTTGGCCGGATCGGACATCGAGTGGCCGCGGTAGCGGTAGGTCTGCATCTCGAGGATGTAGGGGCCCTCGCCGTCGCGGGCATGCGCGATGGCCCGGGTCGCCGCCTCGCGCACGGCGCGCACGTCCATGCCGTCGACCTGCTCGCCCGGGATGCCGAAGGAGACGCCGCGCTTGGAAAAATCGGTCTGGGCCGAGGCCCGCGAGACCGAGGTGCCCATGGCGTAGCGGTTGTTCTCGATCACGTAGACCACGGGCAGCTTCCACAGCTGCGCCATGTTGAAGCTCTCGTAGACCTGGCCCTGGTTGGCCGCGCCGTCGCCCATGTAGGTCAGGCTGACCGCGCCGTCGCCGCGGTACTTGTTGGCAAAGCCGATGCCGGTGCCGAGCGAGACCTGCGCCCCGACGATGCCGTGGCCGCCATAGAAGTTCTTCTCGCGGGAGAACATGTGCATCGAGCCGCCCTTGCCGCGGGAGTAACCTCCCTTGCGGCCGGTCAGCTCGGCCATCACGCCCTTCGGCTCCATGCCGCAGGCCAGCATGTGGCCGTGGTCGCGGTAGCCGGTGATGACCTGGTCGCCGTCCTTCGAGGCCATCTGGACGCCGATCACCACGGCCTCCTGGCCGATATAGAGGTGGCAGAAGCCGCCGATCAGGCCCATGCCGTAGAGCTGGCCGGCCTTCTCCTCGAAGCGGCGGATCAGCAGCATCTCGCGATAGGCGTGCAGGTCCTCGTCCCGGCTGAAGGCCGGCACGTTCGAGGCCGTGGGCGGCGGGGCCGCCTTCTCGCGGGTCTTATCGCTCCCGCGGCGCGCCTCTTTCGCGGCATCCATCGGCACCCTCCCGGCTGCATCCCTGTTGGGACCGTTTCTAGGGCAGGTGGCCGCGCAAATCGAGCGGTTCGGGACGGAAAGCCGCCGGCTTCGGGCGTCTTGTTCGTGTCTCTTGGCGGCTTTCAGGGGTTGATGATGACGACGTCGTTGGGGTGGACGCGGCCGAGCACGACCCGGGCCCGCTCCTCCAGGAGATCACGATCGATCTGGTCGCTGCGCAGCAGGGCGACGCGCCGCTCCCACTCGGCCCGGTCGGCCTTGGTGGCGTCGAGATCCTGCTGGAGGCCGTAGGCCTGGATCTTCAAGGCCCGCTTGGCTTCGAGGCCGCGATTTCCGCTCTCGGCCTCGTGCAGAAAGTAGCCGACCACGAGGATCGACACGGCGTAGAGGCCGAGCGGCAACAGGACGGCACGGGCGCGACGACGGACTACCATGCGGGAGAGGATGGGGCGGGAGGGTTAAGGAAGGCGTAAAGTGGGACCGGCGACCTGCCTTGACAGGGAATGCGGAAACTGGCGAATCTGTATCCTGTAGGATACGATGACGCATGGTCGAGATCCGCCGAACCGCCACCTACGCTGCCTGGATCGACGGCCTGCATGATCGGCGGGCGGCTGTGAGGATCGAGGCCCGCATCAACCGGATGCGCCTGGGCAATCCGGGGGATGTGAAGCCCGTGGGCGAGGGCGTCTCGGAGATGAGGATCGACTACGGCCCTGGATACCGGGTCTACTTCGTCCAGCGCGGGACGACCTTGGTCATCCTGTTGTGCGGCGGGACCAAGAGCAGCCAGGAGCGAGATATCCGGACTGCCAAGTCCCTCGCGAAGGAGGTGTGACGATGCCGCTGGAGACCCTTCCGCACGATACGGCGGAGCATCTGAGAACCGACGAGGACGTCGCCCTGTACATCGAGGCTGTCCTTGAGGACGGCGACCCGGCGCTGATCCGCGATGCCATCGGGATCGTCGCCCGGGCCCGCGGGATGAGCCAGATCGCCCGCGAGGCGGGCCTGAGCCGCGAGAGCCTGTACAAGGCGCTCTCGCAGTCCGGCAATCCGAGCTTCGAGACGGTGAGGGCGGTGTTGCAGGCGCTGGGCCTCCAGCTCAGCGTGAAGCGAGCCGACAAGCCGGCGGCGTAACGCGAGACATCACCCGCAGGGGCTCACGCAGCTCCCCGCCACGCCGCCGGCGTGAGGCCGGTCGCCTGGGCGAAGCGGCGGGTGAAGTGGCTCTGCGAGGCGAAGCCGCAGGTCAGCGCGATCTCGGCGAGGCTCATGCGTCCTTCCGCCAGCAGCGCCTTGGCCCTGGCGATCCGCCGCTCGGTCACGTAGCGGTGCGGCGGCACGCCGAAGCTCGCCTTGAACATCTTGGCGAAGTGGAAGGTGCTGAGACCCGCCTCGTCGGCCAGCACCTCGAGGGTCAAGGCCTCGACGAGGCGCGCCTCGATCAGTTCCGCGATCTGGCGCCGGGTGGCGGGCGCGAGGCCGCCCGTCACCGCCCGCGCACCGCGGCCGGCATGGCGCCGCAGCAGGGCGTGGAGAAGAAGGTGGCAGGCGCTCCCGAGCGCCATCCGGTCGGCGCCCGCCCCCCAGTCGAGGGGCAAGACGGCGCCGCGCATCAGCATCGCGGTGGCGGGATCCTCGGCGAAGGTCAGCTCGCGCAAGGCGATCGTGCGGGGATCGACGTCCAGCGCGCTCACCGCCTGGTAGGCCAGGATCTCGGGCGCGACGTAGAGGTGGAGCATCCGTAAGCGACCGCCGATCAGCCACCGGCTCTCGTGGCCGGCCGGCAGCAGGCAGAGCTTGTCCGGCCCGCCGCCCGAGACCGCGCCGTCCTCCCGCACCACGCCCTCGCCGCCTTCGAGATAGAGGCTCAGGGTGTGGTGGTCCGGCCGGTCGTAGCGGGCGCGGTTGTCGCGGTTCTGCCACTCGGCCAGCGACAGCCCGCGCCCGATCTCGGCCTTGCGCAGGAGCGCCGCGCCGGTGCGGGACAGGGCGTCGTGGACGTCGGGATTCGGCTCGGTCACTTGAATGGGCCAGGAGGAAGCTCGCAGCGAGACCGTAGGGGGCGCCCGGGAGGTCCGGCAACCGGGTCCGCAGCCGTGACGGGGCCGAAAACCCCAAGAATGGACAACGCAGCCGCCGGAACCGGGACGCCCGCGGGATCGCGGCCGGCCTATGCCGGGCGCTCCAGCCCACCGGGACCCGACACGCCGTGACCGCCTTCCTCTACGCCCTGACCATCCTCATCTGGGGCACGACCTGGATCGCCATCAAGCACCAGCTCGGCGCCGTCGCCTTCGAGGCGTCGATCGCCTATCGCTTCGCGCTGGCCGGCGCGGTGCTGGCCTGTGCCCTGGCCCTTACCGGGCGGCTCAAGCCCATCCCGTGGCGGCACCAGCCCTTCGTGCTGCTGCAGGCGCTCTGCCTGTTCTCGTGCAACTTCGCCTGCTTCTACCTTGCCACGCGCTCGGTCCCGAGCGGGATCGTCTCGGTGGTGTTTTCCGCCGCCACCATCTTCAACGTCGCCAACGCCTATGTCTTCCACCGCCGCCGCCCGGCGCCGCGGGTGCTCGCCGGAGCGGTGATCGGGCTTGTCGGCATCGCCTGCCTGTTCCGGGACACGCTGGTGAGCACCGCCCTCGACCGGGACACCGCGATCGGGCTCGGCCTGGCGCTTCTCGGCACCTGGTTCTTCTCGGCCGGCAACCTCGTCTCGGCCCGCAACCAGCGCCACGGGCTCCCCGTCGCCACGGTGAATGCCTACGGGATGCTCACCGGCGCCGCGCTCGTGGCGATCGTCGCGGCGTTGCGCGGCGTACCGTTCGGCTTCGATCCGTCGCCCGCTTACATCGGGGCGCTCCTCTACCTCGCCATCCCCGGCTCGGTGATCGGCTTTACCGCCTATCTGACGGTGGTGCACCGGATCGGCCCCGAGAGGGCCGCCTACATGACCGTGCTGTTTCCGGTCGTGGCGCTGACGATCTCGGTCTTTGCCGAAGGCTACCGGGTGACGCCGCTCGCCGCCCTCGGCTTCGCCCTGGTGCTCGCCGGCAACGTCGCGGTGTTCGTGCCCCTTCAGGCCCTGCGCGCGCAACGAAAAGGCCGCCCGGAGGCGGCCTGCAAGGCATGACGCTGTCATGAGCGGGGAGGGGCCTTCGACGCCCCTCCCCTGAGAAAAGCTCAGCCGATCTTCAGCGCGCCGCGGCCGAGATAGCGGGCCTGGGTACCGAGGCCTTCCTCGATGCGGATGAGCTGGTTGTACTTCGCCAGTCTGTCCGAGCGGGCGAGCGAGCCGGTCTTGATCTGCCCGCAATTGGTCGCGACGGCGAGGTCGGCGATGGTCGCGTCCTCGGTCTCGCCCGAGCGGTGCGACATCACCGCGGTGTAGCCGGCGCGGTGGGCCATGTCGACGGCGGCGAGCGTCTCGGTGAGCGAGCCGATCTGATTGACCTTCACCAGGATCGAGTTCGCCGTGCCCTTGGCGATGCCCTCCGACAGGCGGGTGACGTTGGTCACGAACAGGTCGTCGCCGACGAGCTGGCAGCGGTCGCCGACCTTGTCGGTGAGCGCCTTCCAGCCGGCCCAGTCGTCCTCGGACATGCCGTCCTCGATCGACAGGATCGGGTAGGAATCGACGAGCTTCGCCAGGTAGCTCGCCTGGGCCTCCGGGTCGCGGGTCTGGCCCTCGCCCTCGTAGACGTAAGCACCGTTCTTGAAGAACTCGGTGGCGGCGCAGTCGAGCGCCAGCACGATGTCGCGGCCCGGCTCGAAGCCGGCGGCGCGGATCGAGTCCATCACGAAGTCGAGCGCGGCTTCCGCCGAGGGGAGGTTGGGGGCAAAGCCCCCCTCGTCACCCACGTTGGTGTTGTGGCCGGCCTTCTTCAGGGCGCCCTTGAGGGTGTGGAACACCTCGGCGCCCCAGCGCACCGCCTCGGCGAGCGAGTCGGCGCCCACCGGCATGATCATGAATTCCTGGAAGTCGATCGGGTTGTCGGCATGCGCGCCGCCGTTGATGATGTTCATCATCGGCACCGGCAGGATCCGCGCCTGGGTGCCGCCGACATAGCGGTAGAGCGGCAGGCCGGAGGCCTCGGCGGCGGCCTTGGCGACGGCGAGCGAGACGCCCAGGATCGCGTTGGCGCCGAGACGCGCCTTGTTCGGGGTGCCGTCGAGCTCGATCATCGCCTCGTCGATGGCGGCCTGCTCCTCGGCATCCATGCCGCCGATGGCGTCCAGGATCTCGCCGTTGACCGATTCGAGGGCCTTCAGCACGCCCTTGCCGCCGTAGCGGGACTTGTCGCCGTCGCGCAGCTCCACCGCCTCGTGGGCGCCGGTCGAGGCGCCGGAGGGGACGGCGGCGCGGCCGAACGAGCCGTCCTCCAGGAGGACGTCGACCTCGACGGTGGGGTTGCCCCGGCTGTCGAGGATCTGGCGGGCGGCGATATTGGTGATCGCGGTCATGAGAGGATCTCTCGGGCAGGCTCTACGGCGTTCGCGCGGCTTATCGGCCAAGACGCCGCCTGCGGCAAGCCGTCCATGGGTGGGGAAGCGGCATCGTGCCCATGGGGCATGCAGGCGGAAGCGAAGCCCGGGGTGATCCGCGCGCGGTTTCGCACGGGCCCGCGCGGGTCTATACGGCGGCCATGACCCAAGACATGTCGCAACACGCCCGCCAACTCGGGCAGCTCAGCGCCCAGCCGCGCTCGCCCGACGAGGCCCAGCTCGACCGCGTGCCGAACCCGCACCCGGACACCGATTACTGCGCCCGCTTCACCGCGCCGGAATTCACCTCGCTCTGCCCGGTGACCGGCCAGCCCGACTTCGCCATCCTGGTGATCGACTACGTGCCGGACCAGTGGCTGGTCGAGTCGAAGTCGCTGAAGCTGTACCTGCACAGCTTCCGCGATCACGGCGCCTTCCACGAGGATTGCACCGTCGGGATCGGCCGCCGGCTGACCGCGCTCCTGGAGCCGCGGTATCTCCGCATCGGCGGCTACTGGTACCCGCGCGGCGGCATCCCGATCGACGTGTTCTGGCAGACCGGCACCCCGCCGGCCTCGGTCTGGCTGCCCGACCAGGGCGTGCCGCCCTACCGGGCCCGCGGCTGACATGAAAGAAGGGCGGCCGGGTCACCCCGGCCGCCCTCTTTCGACGACTCGCGTGCGTCAGGCTTCAGTAGCCGTAGCCATATCCGTAGGCCGGGGCCGGGGCACCATAGCCATACCCGTAGCCGTTGCGGCGGGCCGCATCGGCCGCAGCCGCGGCGCCGATCGCCCCCACGGCGGCACCGGCGATGCCGAGGCCGACCGCGGCGCCGGGCGAGATGCCGCGGCGGCGCCCACCATAGGCGTAGGGCCGGCCGGCATAGCCGCGGCCATAGCCGTAGCCGTGGTGATGGCCGTAGCCGTGACCGCGCCACCCTTGAGCCTGCGCCGGCGAGGGCGCGACGGTGGACACGGCGCCGAGGGCGACGGCGAGGGCCGGAATGATCGCCAGCTTGCGCATCGTTGATCTCCTGCTTTCGTTCAAGCCATATGACCCCAATAACGAGCGCGGATGGGAAGGGTTCCCGTAATCGTGCTACCCGGGGCCGCCCGCCTGCGCTGCGGCGGACCGGAGATTCGGCGCCCGCAACGGGGGGACGTGACTGTCGCTGATCCTGCCGGGCGACGCCTGAACTCGGGCTGAACTTGACGCCCGGCCGGATCGTCAGCCGGCGCGGGCGAGGCGCCGGGCGGTGGCGAGCCCGAGGACCAGGATCGCGACGGCGCAGAGGCTCAGCGCCGGCAACTGGCCGAGGGCGTCGAGGCCGAGTCCCATCACGGCGACGCCGAGCGCCTGGCCGCAGAAGAACGAGAAGGCGTGGAGCGCCACCGCCGAGGCCCGGGCCTCCGGCGCCACCTCGGTCACCTGCACCTGGAAGGTGTTGTGCAGCATGTAGAAGCCGAGGCCGAGCGCCGTGAGCGCCGCCGCATCGGCCTGCCAGGAGCCGGCGAGGCCGACGACGAGAAGCGCGCCGCCGGAAACCGCACCGCCCGCCATCAGCATCCGGGTCTGGCCGAGGAAGCGCAGCAGCAGCCCGACGGTGAGCGAGTAGGCGAGCCCCCCGGCGGCAAAGCCCGCGAGCACCAGGCCTGCCTCCTTCGGCCCGCCCTCGCCGCGCGCCTCGATCAGGTGGGCGAGGTGCGGGAAGATGCCGAACACCGCGATCGCCTCGACGAAGACGGCGGAGAACAGCACCCGGGCGCGGGGATTGCGCAGGATGGTGCGGTAGCGCGTGAGGGCGGGCGCGAGGGCGAACCGGCCCCCGGGCGCGCGCAGGCGCCGGGCGAAGCCGAGGGCGACGCCGAGAAGACCCAGGGCCCCGACCCCGGCGGCGAGGCCGAACACCCCGCGCCAGCCGATCGCGCCCTCGATCAGCCCGGCGATGGTGGAGCCCGACAGCTGGCCGAGGATCACCGCGACGAGGAAGCGGCCGATCGCCACCTGGCGCTGCGCCATCGGGATGCGGTCGCCCATCATGGCGAGCGAGAGCGGGATCACCCCGCCGGCCGCCGCCCCGGCGAGCATGCGCAGGCCGAACAGGGTGCCGATGTCGTGAGCGACGATGCAGGCCGCCAGCGCCAGGGTCAGCACGAACAGGCAGGCCACCACCACCCGCTCCTTGCCGAGCGCGTCGCCGACCGGCCCGAGCACCGGCTGGATCAGCGCGTAGGGCAGGGCGAAGGCCGTGGAGAGGAGCGCCACGGTGGCGGGCGGGCTCGCGAGGTCGCGCGCCAGAACGCCGACCAGCGGCTCGACCACCCGGCCGGCGAAGGTGCTGGCGAAGCCCCCGGCGGCCAGGACCGCGATCAGGCGGGAGGGCGAATCGGGCTGCGACGCCCCGGCCCTGGGCGTCTCTGCGGCCTGCATCGCCGCCGCCCCGTCAGCCGCCGACCCCTTCCGATCCCCGCGCTTTGGCCAACCGGTCGAAGGCCTGGAGCTCGGCCAGCAGCGCCGGCATCTGGCGCAACGGCACCATGTTGGGCCCGTCGGAGGGGGCCCGGTCGGGATCGGGATGGGTCTCGATGAACACGCCCGCGACCCCCACCGCCACCGCGGCCCGGGCCAGAACCGGCACGAATTCGCGCTGGCCGCCGGAGGTGGCGCCCTGGCCGCCGGGCTGCTGCACCGAATGGGTGGCGTCGAACACCACCGGCAGGCCGCCGCTCACCCCCGCCATGATCGGCAGGGCGCGCATGTCCGAGACCAGCGTGTTGTAGCCGAAGGAGGCGCCGCGCTCGGTCAGCAGCACGTTGGGGTTGCCGGCCCCGGTGATCTTGGCCGCGACATGGGCCATGTCCCAGGGGGCGAGGAACTGCCCCTTCTTGACGTTGACCACCCGGCCGGTGGCGGCGGCGGCCAGCAGCAGGTCGGTCTGCCGGCACAGGAAGGCCGGGATCTGCAGGATGTCGACGGCCTGCGCCGCTTCGGCGCAGTGGCCGGGCTCGTGCACGTCGGTGACGACCGGCAGCCCCAGGGTCTCGCGGATCTCGGCGAAGATCGGCAGCGCCTGTTCGAGGCCGAGGCCGCGGCTCGACCCGGCCGAGGTGCGGTTGGCCTTGTCGAACGAGGACTTGAAGACGAGGCCGATGCCGAGTTGCGCCGTCATCTCCTTGAGGGCGCTCGCGACCTCGAGGGCGTGGTCCCGGCTCTCCAGGGCGCATGGCCCGGCGATGAGGCTCAGCGGCAGGTGGTTGCCGAACCGGACGGAGCCGGCGGCGACGGTGACGGGCGAGGCGGCGGGCGAGGGGGATGCGGTCGGCATGATGGGTGAGGCGTAGCGGGTTTCGGCGGGCGCGGGAAGGTGGTGAGGTGGAGTCGCGCCTGCGTCTGCGGGAGGGGTGCTTTGTCGAACGCGATGGCGGCGCCGCCGGGTCTTCGATCGTGTTGGCTCATCTCAGCGTGATCATTCCGGTTCACCACCGCGCCTACGGCGGGGCTCGCCGGCGAAAGGAAATGGCGCGGGTCCTCTCTCTCCCCGCCCGCGGGGAGAGAGAGGACCCGCGCTATTCTCGTCTCGAAGGCTTCCCGGACAGTCCTGTGCCTGCGGGGAACACGTCTTCTGGAAGCTGTCGATCCACCTCACGTTTTACGACGTCGAAGAGCGCACCGACGTTTCCGCTCCGTTCTCGGCAAGCCACAGAGCCCGTCGAAACCGGTCCGGGACAGACGGAGCGGATTTCCCATCACGCGAGAAGTCACCCCGAAAGCGGCTCCGGCCAGCGCATGGCCTCGTTTCCGGTATTTGACAAACGTCCATCATAGGAGAAAATCGCACCCGGACAGGAGCCCCGCCATGCCATCCCGACCCGACCTCCCATCCCCGGGAGCAGCCCGATGACCGGCGCGGCTCTCCTCTGTCTCGTCGCCGGGGCGGCCCTGGTGGTGCAGAACGCCCTGATGGGGGCGATCGTGGCACGGGGCACCGGGCTGACCGGGGCGCTTCTGTGCAACTCGCTGGTCGGGCTGTCGCTGCTCGGGCTGGTCGAGGTCTGGCGCAGCGGGCCGGCCTTCCCGCTGCGGCTGGCGGAACGGGCGGAGCCGTGGTTCCTGGTGCCGGGGCTGCTCGGCACGCTGGTCGTGGCCGCGAGCCTCTACGGCTACCGGCAGCAGGGCGCGACCGTCACGGTGGCGCTGGTGGTGGCGGGGCAGCTCACGGCGGGGATCGCCGGCGACGCGATGGGGCTCACCGGCCGCAAGGGCGGCCTCGGTCCGGAGACGTGGATCGGGGCGGCGCTGCTGGTCGCCGGCGCGGTCCTGATCCTGCGGGGGCGGGGGTCGGCCTGAGAGAGTGGGTCGGCCTGAATGAAAGAGGGGGGATCCCCCCTCGCGTCAGCCCCGGCCGCCCCGGGGCGCCTCGGCGGAGACGGCCGAGACGAGGCCGTCCGGCGCAGCCCCCGGGCCGAGCAGGTTGACGGCCACGTGGAGGCCGATGGCGGGTCCGAAGACCAGGGCCAGCATGAGAAGAAGGACAACCACGACGCTGCGGTCGCGGGTGGCGGCGGCGCCGGAGCGGGCGCCCGTCGTCATCAGGGTCATGGCTCACCTCGTTCGACCGGCCGCATCGGCGCCGGTCGCGGGCGAGCCCGATCAGCGATCAGGCGCGTGTCACGCGAGGCGGTACCGAGGCGGCGCGGTCCGTCGACTACTGTCGCTGGGCATGGGGGATGAAGGATTCCGGTGATGCCGCGCACGGCCGAGTCGTCGGCCGCCCACGGACGAGGGCCACATGCGTGCGAACCCCCGCCGCGTCAAGGGGCAGGGCGCGGTTTTCCCCCACCGTGGAGGCAGGGTCACGCCGGGCGCAAGGCGTGCGCGGTCCCGGGGCGCCGGCCGCACGGGACGATTGAACCCTTTGTCCTCGCCGCATTTGTTTGTCACAAGCCGGACGATCCCCCCACCTCGTGCCGCGATGCCGGCACCGAACCCGAAAAGACCAGCCCGCCCTCCATGCCCGATCCCGTGCCTTCCCCCACCGACGACGCGGCCCCGGTCCCGACCGGCGTGCCGGGCCTCGACAGCATCCTGGAGGGGGGATACGCGGCCAACCGCGCCCACCTGGTCGAGGGGCGTCCGGGCTCCGGTAAGACCACGCTGGCGCTGCAATTCCTCCGCGACGGGGCGCGGCTCGGCGAGCGCTGCCTCTACATCACCCTGTCGGAGAGCCGGCGCGAGCTGGCCTCCGTCGCCGCCCGCCACGGCTGGTCGCTCGACGGGATCGAGATCTTCGAGCTGGTCCCGCCCGAGCTGAGCCTCGATCCGCGCCAGCAGCAGAGCCTCGTCCATTCCTCCGATCTCGAGCTCGGCGAGACCGTGCGGCTCGCCGTCGCGGAGATCGACCGGGTCAAGCCGCAGCGGGTGGTGTTCGACAGCCTGTCGGAGATCCGTCTGTTGTCCCAGGGCTCGCTGCGCTACCGCCGCCAGGTGCTGGCGCTCCGCAGCTACCTGCTGATCCACGACACCACCGCGCTCCTCCTCGACGACCTCACCGCCGAGCAGGACGACCTCAACCTGCACAGCCTCTGCCACGCGGTGATCCGGCTCGAGCAGCTCGCCCCGCTCTATGGCGGCGAGCGCCGGCGCCTGCGGGTGATCAAGATGCGGGGTACGCATTTCCGCGGCGGCTACCACGATTTCGTCATCCGCCGCGGCGGCCTCGTGGTCTTTCCGCGCCTGATCGCGGCCGAGCACGGCCACCCCTACGCCATCGACCGCCTCGGCAGCGGCAATCCGGGCCTCGACGCGCTCCTCGGCGGCGGGCTCGACCGCGGCACCAGCACGATGCTGCTCGGGCCCTCGGGGGTCGGCAAGTCCTCGACCGCGCTCGCCTACCTGACGGCGGCTTTGGCGCGCGGCGAGCGCGGGCTGATCCTGAGCTTCGACGAGCCGACCGGGATCCTGATGCGCCGGGCCGCCGGCCTCGGCATGGACCTGACGGAGGCGGTCGCGCAGGGGAGCCTCACGGTCGAGCAGATCGACCCGGCGGAGGTCTCGCCGGGCGAGCTCGCCGCGATGGTGCGCGACGCCGTCGAGCGCGAGGGCGTGCGCCTCGTCCTGATCGACTCGCTCACCGGCTACCAGAGCGCGATGCCGGGCGAGCAGTACCTGCTGCTGCAGATGCACGAGATCCTGACCTACCTGAACCAGCAGGGCGTGACGACGCTGCTCGTGCTGGCCCAGCACGGGCTCGTCGGGCAGATGTCGTCGACGGTCGATCTCACCTATCTCAGCGACACCGTGGTGCTGTTCCGGTTCTTCGAGGCGGACGGGCACTTGCGCCGGGCGGTCTCCGTCGTCAAGAAGAGGGTGGGGCCGCACGAGGACACCATCCGGGAACTTCGGATCGACGGCGACGGTTTGCGGGTCGGCGAGCCGCTGGCGGGCTTCCGGGGCGTCCTGACGGGCGTGCCGAGCTACCACGGGGCGCTCGGCCGCCTGCTGGCCGAGAGCGAGACTTCCCCTTCGGGATCGGCCGGGCCGGGACAGCGATGAGAGAGAGTGATCCCCCGGTCCTGATCCTCGCCCCCGCCGGGCGCGACGCCGCGGTGGCGGCCAGCATCCTGGACGAGGCCGGCCTGCGGGCGGAGGTCTGCGCCGACCTGCCGGATCTGGTCGCCCGGCTCGCCGAGGGCAGTTGCGCCGTCCTCACCGAGGAGGCCCTGCGCGCCTCCGACCGGCACGGGCTCGCCGCCTATCTCGCCGGGCAGGAGCCGTGGTCGGATTATCCCTTCGTGCTGCTCACCCTGCGGGGCACCCCGCCGGATGCCCGGCTGATGGAGTCGCTGGGCAACGTCACCCTGCTGGAACGGCCGTTCCACCCCGCCACCCTGGTCACCGCGGCGCGCTTCGCCGTGCGGGCGCGGCGGCGCCAGCGCGAGGCGGCGGCCTTCCTGCACGAGCGCCAGCAGACCTCCGAGCGCCAGGCCCTGCTGATCCGCGAGCTGCACCACCGGGTGAAGAACACGCTCGCCACCGTGCAGGCGCTGCTCGGCGCCTCGGCGCGGGGCGCCACCAGCGTCGACGAGTTCTACCAGGGCTTCTCGGCCCGGGTGATCTCGCTCGCCAAGACCCACAACCTCCTGACGGAGGATTACTGGCAGATGGCCTCGCTCCAGGAGATGCTGGAGAACGAGCTCGGCCCCTACAACGACGAGGCCGGCAAGCGCATCACGCTGAAAGGCCCCCTGGTCGAGCTCACCGCCGACCTCGCGGTGCCGACCGGCATGGCGATCCACGAACTGACCACCAACGCCGCCAAGCACGGCGCCCTCTCGCTACCCGAGGGGCGCATCGCCGTGACCTGGGCCGTCGACCAGGGCGAGACCGGCCGGCGCCTGCGCCTCGACTGGACCGAGCGCGGCGGCCCGCGCACCGCGGAGCCGACCCGCAAGGGCTTCGGCTCGACCCTGCTGCAGCGGGTGCTCACCATGCAGTGCGGCGCCGACATCCGCTTCGACTTCAAGCCGACCGGCCTGCATTTCCGCATGGAGGCGCCGCTGGTCGAGCACCGGACGGTGCCGCATTATTGAAGCGTGCTCGGCTCGTAGCGCCACTCCATCATTGTCGCAGGCGTCGACGCATCTCTACGTCATCCCGGGGCTCGACGAAGTCGAGAACCCGGGGTCCTTAACCGCGGACGTTTCAGGAAACAGCGACCAGCGTTCCGCTTCGTCCTGAACCATCAGCGGTCATGGAGCCCGGGTTCCGCTGTCGCGGCCCCGGGATGACGATGGGGGGTTCGAGAACTGTAGAAGCCAGACAGACAGGCTCTCTGACGATCACCCCGTCCCGGGCAGGAGCACCGCCGCCACCGCCTCGGGCGTCGCGAACAGGTGGGCCGGCCCCGCGGCGGCGAGCGCCTGCGCCCGTGTATAGCCCCAGGTCACCGCCCCGAAGGCGAGGCCCGCCTGCGTCGCGGCGTGGTGGTCGCGCAGCTCGTCGCCAAGGCACAGCACGGTGGCGGGGGAGACGCCGATGTCACGCACCACGGCCCGGAACCGCCGCGCCTTGCCGAACAGGGCCGCGCCGCAGGCGTAGCGGCCGATCAGGCCGGTACATTCCGGGCCGAGCACCCGGCGCACCACGTCCTCGCGGTTCGAACTGACGAGGGCCAGGTCGAGCCCGCCGGATCGAAGCCGGGCGAGCAGGCCGGGAATGCCGGGGAAGAGCGACAGGTCGCCGGCGTCGCGGGCGACGAGGCGGCGCATGTGGCGGGCGATCAGCGGCAGCTTCCAGGCCGGCACGTGCAGATGCCGCAGCACCGCCCGCGCCTCCAGGGCCCGCAGGGTCTCGACCTCGTGCGCGGCCGGCCGGCGGAAGCCGTAGCGGTCGGCGACGCCGGGGAGCACCCGGGAGAACCACGGGAAGGTGTCGGCGAGGGTGCCGTCGAAATCGAGGATGACGACCCGGTAGGGCGGACCGGGACGGTCCGCACCCGAAGGGAGGCTGCCGGCCCGGTGCGTTACCAGCACACGCGGGGCAGGCGGCGCTTCCAGCGCTGACCGATGCGCAGGTCCTCGTCGCCGGTGCGGCGCTTCACCCGCGGGCGGATCTCGGCGTCCTCGGAGGCCTGCTGCGGCGGCGCCTCGGTCTTCGGCAATTCGATCCGCTCTTGAATCCTGTCCTGGCGCCGGGCAGCGGCCGGGACGGTGATCGGCGCGGGCGTCTGGATCGGGGCCTCGTCGGGCCAGTCCTCGGGCCACACGAAGGCCGGGCGCGGGCCGGGTGTGCGGCGGGGCGCCGACTCGGCGGTGCGGTAGCGGCGGACGCGGGGCAGCTTGGTCTCGGGCTCGGGTGCGACCTCCGGCTCGGGCTCGGGCTCCGGCGGGGCGATCAGGCTCGGCAGGACGCGCTTCGCGGGAGCAGCGGTCTTGGCGGGGGCTGCGGTCTTGGCGGGGGCGGCATCCTTGGCAGACGCCGCATCCTTGGCGGAAAAGACCTGGTCGGCAGGCTTCTCGGCGGAAGACTTGCTGAAGACCGGGAGGTCCGGCGGGTCGAAGCGGCCGGACTGGGTGGCGGCGGCGGTTTCCTCGAAGAGGCCGGTGCCGGCCCAGAGGTTGCGGCCGGGGGAGGCGGGCCGGGCCTCGGGCTCGCTCGGGGCGGGCGCGCTCGCCGCCGGCTTCGCGGCGGCCGAGGGCTTGGCGGCGCCGGGGGGCTTGAAGAGCGCCTCCGCCGGATTCGAGAAGCCCATCGAGGGCTTGCCGGCGGGGCGCTCGCTCTGGGGCCGCTCGCCGTCGGGCAGGGGGGAGGTGCGGCTGCGCTTGATCTCAACCGTGAATGACGGTCTCGCGCGGTGGCGCGTCATTGAATGTCCTGAAGCGATCTGTTCGGAATCAGCAGCCCGCGGCCATGCGCGCGGGCACGATCCTCACTTAGGATGGGTGACAGGGATTGTCCATGCCAAGAATTGATAAAGTCTCAACGGAGGTCTCAGTGACGGCATCGCGATGGTCTCGCACCGGCATTGTTCTGCAGCGTGCGAGCTTTGACACAATCGTGTCCCAGTCGTCGGCCGAATCGCCGCCCCCGCGGGAGGGCCGCGCGTGAACCTCTTCGTTCTCACCGGAGCCGGCATCTCGGCCGAGAGCGGGCTCGGCACCTTCCGGGATCCGGGCGGGCTGTGGCGGCGGTTCGATCCGATGCGGCTCGCCACGCCGGAGGCCTTCGCCGCCGAGCCGGAGGAGGTCCACGCCTTCTACAACCTGCGCCGGCAGGGCGTGCGGGAGGCCGCGCCCAACGCCGCCCACGCGGCGCTCGCGCGCCTGGAGGCGGGTCTCGCGGCACGCGGCGGAACGCTCTTCCTCTGCACCCAGAACGTCGACGACCTGCACGAGCGCGCCGGCACCCGGGCGGTCACCCACATGCACGGCGAGGTGATGCGGGCGCGCTGCACCGCCTGCGGCGAGGGCCGCCCCTGGCCCGGGGACCTGTCGGTCGGGACGGCCTGCCCGTCCTGCGGGCGAAGCGGCGGGATGCGCCCGGACGTGGTCTGGTTCGGCGAGGTGCCGCTCCACCTCGATGCCATCGCGGAGGCCCTCGACGAATCCGACCTGTTCGTCGCCATCGGCACGTCCGGGGCGGTCTACCCGGCGGCGGGGTTCGTGGCGCGGGCGCGGGCGGCCGGGATCCCGACCCGCGAGATCAACCTCGCCCCCTCCGACACCGCCGGCCTGTTCATGGAGGCCACCTACGGCCCGGCCACGCAGGCGGTGCCGGACTTCGTCGACGGGCTCCTGCGGGGGATCGACGGAGCCGCACCGTGACGCCGCGACCGGGGCCGCATCTCCGACGATCGTCGTCGGGCCCGCGACCGTCCGCGCGGCCGACCTGCGCCCTCCGTTCCAAACATCGGGCGGGGCGTCTCACATCGCGCCGGGCCACGCGTTCGTTGCCGCCGGGCCATATCGGCCCGCATGGTCTTGTCATAGTCACGGCGCACGGAAACTCACGCGCGACCGCGCATCCATCGCCGCCGGCGATGACGTCGGGCGGTTCGGCGGTCGCCCGCTCGAGGACTTGACGGATGTCTCGGATCGCCCTGGCCCTGTTCCTGTCGTTCGCCGGCCTCGTCGCGGCGCGGGCGGCACCGGCCGAACCGGTGGCCCGGCCCCTGCCGCCGGATGTCTGCAGCGCCCTTCGGACGGCCTTCGCCGCCGCCCTCGGCTTCCCGCTCGCCTCGGGCACCCAGTCGCCGAAGACCGTCAGCGACAGCGCGCCCGCCGGCACGGCCTGCACCTTCTCGGGCCGGGCCACGGGGCTCGGGCATTCCTACGCCGACGCCCTCGGCCGGCTGGAGACGATCGTGGAGGGCTGGGACCAGATCGCCGAGATCTCGGCCGACGGCCCGGAATCGACGGTGCAGGGCTACCGCAAGGACGACCGTCGGGTCGTCGTCGCCCTCGACCGGTCGCCGCCGGACGGCACCTGCGAGAACACGGTCCAGGTCCGCTGCAAGGTGCCGGCGAAACGCTGGCGCTGGACGTTCAAGGCCGCCGCCTATCGCCAGTGACGCAAAGCTCCGCTCAGGGCGCGTAGGCGCTGGCGGCCTTCGGCAGGGTCGAGGGCGGCAGCGCGCGGGCGGCGAGCGGCCGCAGGCTCGGGCGCTGCCACGGCCCCTCGATGGCGAAGCTCCCGCCCGCCCGCCCGTCGGGCCCGGGCTCGATCCTCGCCTCGGCGCCGAGCCGCCGCTCGGACAGGAAGATCCGGCCGCCGAGGCTCGCGGCGAGCGCCGCCGCGCGGATCTGGCCCTGGCCGATCTCGGCGACGCCGTCGCTCACCGTCAGGCTGACCCGGGCACGCTCGAAATGGGTGCGGCCGCCCCGGCGCAGGGCGGTGGTGGCGGAGTCGGGGCGCTGGGCGAGGTCGGCGAGGTTCACGCCTAAGATCTCCCCGCTCTCGACCGTGGCGGCGGCGCGGCCCGAGAGGCGCCGGACGAGGTCGGCGAGGCTCGATCCGGCCCCGTCGAGGGCGACCGAGGCTTGCGCCCGGCCGAGGATCCAGCGCGGCCAGCCGAGATCGGCGAAGAGGCCGCCGAGGTCGATCCGGTCGGCGCTGCCCTGGAGGCGGGCATCGAGGCCCGCCGGCAGGGCGGCGAGCGCCGCCCGCCCCTTGACGGTGCCGCCCTGCACGGTGGCGCGCCCCAGCGTCGCCTCCACGGTGCCGTCGCGCACCAGCAGGCCGGCGGCGACGTCCTGCGCCTCCACCGGGCCGAGGCGGGCCGAGGCCGCGGAGAGGCGCAGGTCGAGGTCGCCGTCCGTCAACCCGTCGAGGGCGAGCGGCGCCCGGCTCCAGGGACCGTCGGACAGTGCCTCGGGCATCAGGCCCGAGAGGTCGAGCCGCTCGGCCGCCAGGGTGCCGGTGAGGCTGAGCCGCCCCCGCGCCACGGACGCGGCGCCCGCGCCCTCGAGCCGGTTGTCGCCGACCTGCACCCGGATCTCGGGCCATTCGACGGCGCCCGGGCGGGCGAGGAAGCGCCCGTCGAGGCTCACCGGGCCGGCGAGCGCGGCGGGGCCGGGGACGATCCCGAGCCAGGCCAGGGTGCCGGGCAGGGCGGAGGTGACGAAGCGGCCCTGGCCGGACAGGCGCGGGCCCGTGCCGGAGGTCTCCGTCGACGCGGCCCTGGCCGTGCCCTCGGCCTGCTCCTTGGCCGGCTCCTTGGCCCAGACCAGGCTGCCCTCGATCTCGGCGCTGCCCTCGGCGGGCCGATCGGTCCCCGCGCTCGCCCCGTTCCAGGTGAGGGCGGCGGTGACCGGGGTCTCGGCGCCGGCCGCGAGTTCGCGCGGGCGCAGTCCCGACAGGGCCAGGGTCGCCGGCACGCCGCGCCAGGTGAAGGCGGCCGACAGGTCGAGGCCGGCGGTCGGGCGCGGCCAGTTCGCCACCAGGTTGAGGCCGGTGACCGTCTCAGGGGCACCGGAGCGCGGATCGCGCCCGGTCACGGTCGCGTCGACGAGGACGAGGCGGCGCAGGTGGCGGCCCCTCCCGGCGGCGACCCGCGCGGCGAGCCGCGCCGCCGGCTCGGCCCAGTCGCTCCATGCGTGCGGCGGCAGGGCGATCCGGGCCCGTTCGAGGACGAGGCCGGTGATCTCGGCCCGGCCGGCGAGGAGCCCGGCGAGGCCGAGCTGCACCTGCAGGCCGTCGCTCGCGACGAGGTCGTGGCCGGCGCGGCTGAGCCGCACCCCGGAGAAGGTCAGGCGCGGGGCCGGCAGCAGCGTCAGGGTGGCGGGGCCGGCGACCGCCAGGCCGAGGCCGTAGCGCCGCGCCAGGTCCCGCTCGGCGAAGGCCGCCGCCTGCGGGGCCGCGATCGTCCAGGACAGGGAGGCGGCCGCGACCGCGAGCGCCGTGACGACGGCGCCGCTGAGGGCCAGGGTGGTTCGGCGCGACATCGCTCTCCGGCAGCCGGCGTGGACGAGAACTCGTGCGCCCCCCCGGGCCGCCGTCCCGGCGGCCTCTTCGAGAGCCTGCCGGCGGCATCCGCCTTCCCGTGTCCCCTATAATCCCTCGCGCACGGCTTGTCTCCCCGGCATGGTTTGCCGCGTGGCGTGCACCGCTCCGGCAGCGGGACATTTTCCTCTCCCCGCCCGGTGGTGCGGCGGCGCAACGATGCTAAACAGGGCGGCGAGGCGCCGCATCCGTGCGGGACCGAGGGCGCTTCAGCCCCGGCGGTGCCGGAAATTTGAGGAAACGAGGGATGAAGAAGGTATACCCCGACGCCACCGCCGCCCTGGCGGGCGTCCTGCGGGACGGCATGACGATCATGGCCGGCGGCTTCGGCCTCTGCGGCATTCCCGACGTCCTCATCGACGCTGTGCGCGAGAGCGGCGCCAAGGACCTCACGGTCATCTCGAACAATGCCGGCATCGACGGCGTCGGCCTCGGCGTCTTGCTCGAGACGCGCCAGATCAAGAAGATGATCTCGTCCTATGTCGGCGAGAACAAGACCTTCGCCAAGCAGTACCTCGCCGGCGAGCTCGAGATCGAGTTCAACCCGCAGGGCACGCTGGCCGAGCGCATCCGCGCCGGCGGCGCCGGCGTCCCGGCCTTCTTCACCAAGACCGGCGTCGGCACCCTGATCGCCGAGGGCAAGGAGACCCGGGAGTTCGACGGCGAGACCTACGTGATGGAGCGCGGCCTGTTCGCCGACGTCTCGCTGGTCCATGCCTGGAAGGGCGACCACGAGGGCAACCTCGTCTACCGGAAGACCGCCCGCAACTTCAACCCGATGATGGCCACCGCCTCGCGCATGACCATCGCGCAGGTCGAGCACCTGGTGCGCCCCGGCGAGATCGACCCGGACCACATCATCACCCCCGGCGTGTTCGTGAAGCGGATGATCCACGTCCCGAACGCGCAGAAGCGCATCGAGCAGCGCACCACCCGCAAGCGTGCCGAGGCCGCCCCCAACGCCGAGCCCGCGCCCGCCCCGACGGGCGGCGGCGCCATCTGAACGAGCGAGACAGGAGACCCCCATGGCTTGGACCCGCGACCAGATGGCGGCCCGCGCCGCCCGCGAGCTTCAGGACGGCTTCTACGTCAATCTCGGCATCGGCATCCCGACGCTGGTGTCGAACTACATCCCCGAGGGGATGTCGGTGCAGCTCCAGTCCGAGAACGGGATGCTGGGCATGGGCCCGTTCCCGTACGAGGGCGAGGAGGATCCCGACCTCATCAACGCCGGCAAGCAGACCATTACGGAGTTGCCGACCACGAGCTACTTCTCGTCGTCGGATTCCTTCGGGATGATCCGCGGCGGCCATATCGACCTGTCGATCTTAGGGGCCATGCAGGTGGCCCAGAACGGCGATCTGGCCAACTGGATGATCCCCGGCAAGATGGTGAAGGGGATGGGCGGCGCGATGGATCTCGTCGCCGGCGTCAAGAAGGTCGTCGTGGTGATGGAGCACGTCGCCAAGGCCAAGGACGGCTCGGAATCCCCGAAGCTGCTCGAGGCCTGCGACCTGCCGCTCACCGGCACCCACGTCGTCGACATGGTGATCACCGATCTCGGCGTCTTCACCATCGACAAGAAGGGTGACGGCGGCATGAGCTTGGTCGAACTCGCCGACGGCGTCACCGAGGACGAGGTGCGGGCGAAGACGCAGGGTCAGTATCGGGTGGCGCTGAAGAACAGCTGATCACCATACTACATCGGGATTGAGAGCTCGAAGTAAAGCTCTTCCCCCTCTCCCGTGCGGGAGAGGGGATCCCACGCTATATTCTCGAATATTGATCGATAATTAGTGCTGCCCCGGATACGCCGCATCCAGCACGAACGGATACGGCCCGTCGAACGCCTCGACATAGACCATGTGGCTCACGATTCCCGTCTCCGGCGTGTAGCGGTGGAGCAGGTAGGCCGGCGGCTCGAAGACCAGGGCGCCGTCGTGCTCCGGTGTGAGATCGAAGGCGACCTGGTGAGTCACGCTCGGGGCGATCTGCGCGATCGTGCCGGCGTAGCGGGTGACGATCGGCCGGTGGTGGTGGCCGCACAGGATCCGCTCGATGCAGGTCTCACCGGCGATCAGCCGCCGGAACGGCGCCTCGCCGTCGAGGAGCCGGATCTCGTCCATGTGGACGAGCCCGCACTCGAAGGGCGGGTGGTGCATGAAGACCAGGGTCGGGCGGCCGTCGCCGCCGGCGAGCGCCCGTTCGAGGAAGCCGAGGCGCTCGGTGCAGAGCGCGCCGTGGCTCGCGCCCGCCACCAGCGTGTCGAGGGCGATCAGGCGGACCGGGTGATCCTCGACGGTGTACTGGATGAAGCCGTCCGTCGCGCCGGGCATCCAGGCCGCCGGCAGGACCTCGCGCAGGGTCTCGCGCCGGTCGTGGTTGCCGGGGATGACGTAGATCGGCATCGGCAGGCGCGCGAGCAGGCCGCGCAGCTCCTCGTATTCTTCCGCAAGCCCGCAATCGGTGAGATCGCCGGAGATCAGCACCAGGTCGGGCCGGGGATCGAGGGCGATGAGGTGGGCCACCGCGCGGGCGACCATCCGGTTGGTCTCGGAGACCCGGTAGGCCGGCAGCCCGCGGGGGCGCACGTGCAGGTCGGTGATCTGGGCGATGAGCATGGAATTCGTCCGGCACTCGGGGGCAATGGGCCCCGTCCCGGGCGTCGTCCAGGACGGGGAGGCGCGTCAGCGCGAGGCGGTCACTCGGCGCCCGGCAGGCGGAGCGCAGTGTCCTCGACGTAGGGGCGCATCAGGGCATCGGCGGCCTTCTGGGCGGCGGTGAGCGCCTCCTTCGGCTGGCGCTTGCCCGCGAGCACGGCCTGCAGCTCGTCCTCGATCGCCTTGCGCACCGGCACGGTGCGGTAGGTGGCGAACCACGGCTGGGCGTTGGCGAGCTGATCCACCGCGATCTTGGCGTCCGGGTTCTTCTCCAGGAAGGCCTTCATCTCGGGCAGGTCGTAGGCCGCCTTGTTGGGGGCGAAGTAGCCCGTGGCGCGGCTCCACCAGCCCGACTTCCCGGGCGAGGTCAGCCACTGGATCAGGGTCCAGCCGGCGGCGCGCTTCTCGGGCGAGAGGCCGGTCGGCTGGACCAGCGAGGCGCCGCCGATCGGCACCGCCTGGCGCACGTTCATCGGCACGAAGGCGACCTTGAACGGGAACTTGGCGGTGTCGCGGATGAAGGTGAGCGAACCGGTCGAGATGATCATCATCGAGGCCTGGCCGGCCAGGAAGGCGCCGGTCACCGCCGGGCCCTTCTGCTCGCCGGCCGGGTGCACCTTGGCCTTGTGGACCAGATCCGACCAGAAGGTGAGGGCGCCGAGCATGGTCGGGGTGTCGTAATAGACCTCGCCGCCGTAATCCCGGTTGTAGTATTGCCCGCCGTTGGACATGGTCAGGGCTTCGAGGATCCAGCCGCCGTAATCGTAGCTCGAGGGCATCATCAGGCCCCAGCGGGTGGTGCGGTCGCCCTCGCGCCTGGTCAGCTTGCGGGCGGCGTCGGCGAGCTCGGCCCAGGTGCGCGGCGGCTTGTCGGGGTCGAGACCCACTTCCTTGAAGTGGTCGGCATTGATGTAGAGCAGAGGCGTCGAGTTGTGGAACGGCACGCCGTAGACCTTGCGGTCGATCACGGCGTTGGGGAGGAGCGCCGGGAAGAACTGGGCCATGAAGGTGTCGGGCGTCTTGCCGTCCTTGGCGATCAGGTCGTCCATCGGCGCGATCTCGCGCTCGATCGACAGATCGGTGAGGAAGTTCGCCGACATGATGACGGCGGCCGGCGGCTTGCCGGCCTTGATCGCCGCGCGGGTCTTCAGGAGCGTGTCGTCGTAGGAGCCGGTGAAGACCGGCGTCGCCTTGATGTCGGGGTGGGAGTCGTTGAACTCCTTGATCAGCCCCGACATGTTGCGGGCGAGCGCCCCGTCCACCGGGACGGGGAAGAACAATTCGATATCGGTCGCGAATGCGGGGCGCGGCGCGGCGAGGCCGGCCACTGCTGCAAGCGCAAGGGCAGCGCCCTTCCACCAGGAAATCATCGGTCTATCGTCCTTTACTTGATGCCGGAGGCGAGGAAGCTGTTCACGAACCGGCGCTGGAAGATCAGGAAGGCGGCGAGCAGCGGCAGGCTGACCAGGAAGGTGCCGGCCGCGATCAGCCCCCAGGCCTGCATCCCCTCGGCGCTGAGCGTGAAGCTCGCGAGACCGAGGGTGAGGGGCCGCCTGTCGGGGGAGTTGATGACCATCAGCGGCCACAGGAACTCGTTCCAGTGGCTGGTGACCGAGACGATCGAGAAGGCGACGAGCGCGGGCTTCGTCAGCGGCAGGTAGATGAGGCGGATGCGCGCCCACCAGCCGGCGCCGTCGATCATCGCGGCGTCTTCCAGTTCGCGCGGCACCTCGCGGAAGCTCTGCCGCATCAGGAAGGTGCCGAAGGCGGTGGCGCAATAGGGCGCCATCACCCCCGGCAGGGTGTCGTAGAGGCCGAGAGCCGCGATCGTCTTCAGGTTCGGCACCAGCAGCACCACCGGCACCAGCATCAGCTGGAGCAGGAACAGGGCGAACAGGATCCCGCGCCCGCGGAATTCGAGGCGGGCGAAGACGTAACCGGCAAGCGAGGCGGTGACGAGCTGCACCGCCAGGATGCCGGCGCAGATGACGGCCGAGTTGAGGAAGTAGAGCGGGAAGTCGGCCGAGGCCCAGGCCTCGGCGAAGTTGGCGAGCGTCGGCGTCAGGGAGGGCAGGAGCGAGGCATCCGCCCCCGATCCCGCCGGCCGGAACGCCGCCACCAGCATCCACCAGAACGGCACCGCCCAGATCAGCGCGAGGCCGATGACGACCCAGCGGGCGATGTGAGGCGTGACCTCGCGGGTCACCGGGCCCGATACGGGGGAGGCGCTCATCGGGCCGCCTCCGGGCCCTGGCTGCGGGTGAGCGACAGGGCGGTCAGCGCAGCGAGCAGGCCCAGGGTCACCACGGTCGCGGCGGCGGCGCGGCCGGCATCGTAGCGCTCGGCGGCCTGCTCGTAGATGTAGAACAGCAGGAGCTTCGTCGCGTCCGAGGGCCCGCCCTTGGTGAGCACGAAGACGTGGTCGACCTGCGTCACGGCGTTCAGGAGCGCAATCACCCCGACGAAGGCGAAGGTCGGGCGGAGCGCCGGCAGGGTGACGTAGCGCAGGCGCTGCCACGGGCCGGCGCCGTCGAGGAGCGCGGCCTCCTTCGCCTCGTCGGGGATCGCCTGCAGCCCGGCCAGGATGAACAGCATGTAGTAGCCGGCATTCTTCCACACGGTGAGCACCGTGATGGCGGCGAGCGCGAGATCCGGGTCGCCGAGCCAGTTGGCGCCGGCGAATCCGAGCCGGGCGAGGTGGTGGTCGATCAGCCCGATGCCGGGCAGGAACAGGAACAGGAAGAGCGCGGCGGCGGCCACCAGCGGGATCATCACCGGCAGGAAGAACACCGCCCGCATCAAAGCCCGCACCCGGCCGGCGCCGTTGAGCGCCAGGGCGAAGGCGAGCGCCAGGACCAGGCTCGGCACCACCGTGCCGACCGCGTAGAGCGCGTTGTTGAGGAGCGCGCGCTGGAAGGTCGGGTCGGCGAAGAGGGCCGAGAAGTTGGCCAGTCCCACGAAGCGGGTGCCGCGCCGCGACACCTCGTGGGTGGCATCCCACAACACCTCGACCACCGGCCAGTAGGTGAACAGGACGAGGAAGACGAGGGAGGGGCTGAGCAGGGCGAGCGGCAGGGCAAGGCCGGCCCAGGGCCGGCGCGTCGCATCGGGCGCGGCGGCAGGGGCCTTTCGGGCCGCCGGAATCAGGTCGAGGGCGTGGGTCACGTGTATCCGCCGGGGGTGTCGGGACCGGCGCGTCATCGGGCGGTTTCGTGACAGGCGGATGAAATCGGCTTCGCTTACGGCCGCGCTCCCGACATGGCCGACCCGATTTCGGCGGTCGTCGTCCCGACCCCCTGCCTATTCGATCGCCGATCGATCAGTCCTGCGCGGCAGACCAGCTTAGCTCGACAGCGAGCCATGACGGCATGGCCTAAGTCGGATCATGACGGATCATGACGGATATTGCCGAATCGCCCACACTCCGCCGCGAAACCGGAACGATGGTGACGATCACGCACGGCCGGGCTTGCCGGCACGCCGCCGGGGCGGGACGCTCTCTCGGAGAGGCCCCGGAGCGAATCATGACGGACCACGGATACCGCGCCTTCCTGGAGGAGATGCTGGCGCCCCTCGGCGGCGTCTCGATCCGCCGGATGTTCGGCGGGCTCGGGCTGTTTCGCGATTCCCTGATGTTCGGGCTGGTCGTGCGCGACGTGCTCTACCTGAAGGTCACGCCCGACGAGACCGCGTCCTTCGCGGCCGAGGGCGGCGCACCGTTCTCCTATGCCGGGAAAGGCGGCCGGGTGACCGTCATCGCCAGCTACTGGCGTGCGCCGGACCGGCTCGGCGACGATCCGGAGGAATTCGTGGCCTGGGCGCGGCGGGCCTGCACGGCGGCGGAGCGGGCGCAGGCGAAAGGGTCATCCGGCAGCCGGTCATCTGCCGGTGCCGCCGATGAACCCTTCTCTCGTGTATCGTGAGCCGGCGCGATCGAACGCGCTCGGAGCCTTGCCGCACGATGCGGAGGCAAGGCTCTGAACGCGTGCTCTCTTAGAATTCCGGCTCGTTCAGCACCCGGGTGCCGATCCGGCTCTGGAGGTCGATCGGCGCACCGGTCTGCTGGCCGGCGGCATCGACCTCGATCACCGGGATGCCGGCGCCGCGCATCTGCTCGCGCAGGCGCTCCGACATCATCCGGAAGGCGCCGCCGGTGTCACGGGGCGGAACGTGGAGCAGAACCGCCGCCGGGCGCGGCATCATCGCCAGAACATCGTCCGCCGCCTCCAGGGAGGCGGTGACGCTGGCATAGCCCAGCTCGGCCAGCTCCGCGGAGAGGGCCCGGTCGACGGCGCGGTGGCCATCGTCGACGACGAGAACTTTTTGCAGCGCACCCATGTTCAAGCGTTAGCCGATCGCGTGCCTCTCGTGAAGGCACCGGGGCAGTAACGCCGTGAGCCGACGAAGGTTCATTCCCCGGCAAGGCCGGGACCGCCGGGCGATCCCGGGCGGGACCCGGTGATGAGCCGTCAAACAGCTGGAACGACAAGAATTTTTGAGATGGAAGCCGATCCGGACAGGTTGCCCGCGCGCTATGGCATTTCTGCGACCGCGGTGGCGACGCCGGCGAAGAGAGAGGCTCGGAAGCGCGAATCCATCCATCCGTCCGGATTTTCGTTCTCGGTGATGCCGCGGCGCAACATGACGGCTTGGCAGGCCGGACCGCGGAAGCTCAGGCGCCCATCCGGATCGCGGCGCAGCTGGATCAGGCCGCCTCGATCCCCGCCGGGGGCGGCCCGCTCGGGGGCCGACGCGGCCCGCTCGGGGGCCGCCAGGACGAGGCCGACATCCTGGGCATCACGCCGGCCGCAGAGCAGGGCGACCTCGTCGAAGGCCACGATGTCGACCACGCCGGAGCGGCCGGGCAGGCGGGCGCTGAGGCGGCAGGGCGCCCGGTGGACATAGGCGAGGGTGCGCAGGCGGCCCGGCACGGTGGTGCGGGAGAACCCCGCCTCCATCCAGGCGGGCGCGACGAGATGGGTCGGCACCGGCTGGTCGAGGGCGGCCGAGAGGGCGCCGGCATCGAAGACCGGATGGCATTCGAGGGTGGCGCCGGCGAGCAAGGCGGCGGCGAGCCCGGTGGCGAGGCCCTTCAGGTCGGTCGATGGCAGGAGGCTGAGGATCCGCTCGCCCGGCTCGATCCGCAGGGGCACCAGGCAGCCGGCGGCGGCGGCCGTCAGCGCCTCGGCCTCGCGCCGCACCGGCAGGGGCGCGCCCTCGGGTTCGGGCTGGGGGCCGGGGTGGGCCGGCACGGCTCCCGACAGGGTACCCGGAAGCGCGAAGGTGATGAGGCCGGCGGCCGGCCCGGTGCCGAGGGCGGCGGCATCGCCGCGATGGTCGAGCACGACCTGGTCGAGGCTGATCACCCCGTCCGGCACGTGCGGCCCGAAGGCGGCGACGAAGCGCAAGGGGAAGTAGCGCATCGCGACCCGGCAGACCTTGTCCGCCGGCCGCTCGGCCCCGAGGACTCCCTGGGTCAGGATGGCGAGGACCTGCGCCGCCTCGACGGCCTGGAGTAGGCGGTCCTCGTCCCAGGTCACCGGAAGCGGGCAGGGGACGTGGCCGGCCTGCTCGATCGCCAGGAAGGCGAGATGCGCCTCGGCCATGCCGGCCATGCACAGGCCGATGGGGCTCCCGGGCGGCAGCCGCCATTGCTGCAGGCCCTCGGCGAGGCGCGCGACGATCTCGCGGGCGGCGGCGTAGGTCCAGGCGATGGCGGGGCGGCCGCACCAGGCGGGCTTGCTCGCCTGGTCGACGAGGGCGATGCGGGCGGGATGCCGGTCGGCGATCGCGGCGAGGAGGGCGCCCAAACCCATGGCCGAACCCGTGGCCGAACCCGTGGCGGCGGGCCGCCCGGCACCGGCCGGGAGTGCCGGCAGGACCGCGGGATCCGGCAGGGACGACGCGTCGTCTCGTCTCATCGTCGCCTGAGCCGCCACCACCGTCACCCCGTCCGCATGCCGCGCCCGCCATCCTGCCCACGCATGGTTAATGCCGTTTTAAGCCTGCGGGCCCCCTCGCGATCCGCGTTGGGATCGGCTAAGGCCCCCTGACGGTCGGCGGCCGAGGCCTTGCCTTCGCCTCAATCCGGGGGAAAGCAGGCGCCCCGGAGGCCGGGCGGAGCCCTTCGGCCGCGCTCCGCTTGCTGCCGGCGACCCGCATCCAGCGGGCTTCGCGCGCATAAGGCCACCGACGTCCTGCCGTTTGAGGGGTCCACTCCTGATGTTCTTCGCGAATCGTCCCGCGCGCCCGAACCAGGCCGCCATTGCCTTCGCCCTGGCCGGCCTCGGGCTCGGTCTCGCGGCCGCCCCGGCGCTCGCCCAGCCCAAGAAGCCCGCCGCTCCGGCGCCGGCCCCGGCCCAGCAGGCCGCCCCGGCCGCGCAGGCCCAGCAGACCGGCCCGATGGTCGTGCAGGTGAAGCCCGAGCCGTCCCAGGCCGACTGGACCAAGGTCTGCGGCAAGGACCAGGGCAGCGGCAACGAGGTCTGCTACACCACCCGCGACTTCGTCTCCGACCAGGGCCAGGCGGTGCTGGCCGTGGCGGTCTACGACATGAAGGGCCCGCAGGGCACCAAGGTCGTGCGCTTCCTGATGCCGCTCGGCCTGCTGCTGCAGCCCGGCATCCGCTTCACGGTCGATAACGGCCAGCCGACCCCCGGCCGCTACGCCGTCTGCTTCCCGAACGGCTGCTTTGCCGAGGCCCCGGGCCTGAAGGACGAGGTCGTCGCCGCGATGAAGAAGGGCACCACCCTTCACGTCAGCGTGCAGAACCAGATGCAGCGCGAGGTCACCTTCGCGGTGCCGCTGGCCGGCTTCGGCAAGGCCTTCGACGGCGCCCCGATCGACCCGAAGGTGCTCGAGGAGCAGCAGAAGAAGCTCCAGGCCGAGCTCGAGAAGCGCTCCGAGGAGATGCGCAAGCAGCTCGAGCAGAAGGGCGGCGCGGCCCCGGCGGCGGCTCCGGCCAAGTAAGACAAGCAAGACATGGCCTCGCGCCCCGACCGGCGGCGCGGGGGCTGAGAGACCCGGACGCCCCGGCATCGACGCCGCGATGCCGGGGCGTTCCGTTTGGCCAGTCCCCTACCGCCGCAGGCCGCGGGTCACCCGATACTCGCGCGGCACGCAGATGCCGAGCGGGGTCGGGAACCGGGCGTGAAAAGCGATGAAGTCGCGGCGCAGGGCGGCGCGGCGTTCCTCGTCCAGGCTCGCGGCCAGGGCCTTGGTCGGCCCATAGCCGGTGGAGAAGGTCTCCCAGGCCGCTTCCGGGCTCGGCTCGCGGTAGAACGAGACGCCGTCCTCGAAGGCGAGGTCGAAGTCCCGGCCCAGCAGCTCCGCGATCCGCTCGGGGCGGCCCCACTCGAAGGGCGAGGGCGGGGCCGGCGCGGGCGGCGGCGGCATGTAGGCCTTCATCACCCGGAACATCTCGAACACCGCGCCGTCGGGCGCCCAGGTGGTCAGCGCGATGCGCCCGCCCCGGCGGCAGACCCGCGCCAGCTCCGTTGCGGCCGCCTCCGGCTTGCTGGCGAACATCACCCCGCAGGTCGAGATCACCGCGTCGAAGGCGCCGTCCGCGAAGGGGAGGCTCTCGGCATCGCCGACCCGGTAGGTGATGGCGAGCCCCTCGGCCTGGGCCCGCCCGGCCGCGAAGGCGATCAGGTCGGCGCCGAGATCGACGCCCACGACCTCGGCGCCGCTCCGGGCGACCAGGCGCGAGGTCCAGCCGGTCCCGGTGGCGAGGTCGAGGATCCGCTCGCCCGGCCGCGGATCCAGGCGCAGCACGCAATGGGCGATGCTGTCGGCGATGCCCCGGCTGATCTCGTCGTAGCGGCCGCCGCCGGAATTCCAGATGCCGGCCGGCCTGGCGTTGTGAGGCTGGATCCCGTTGCTCATGCCCCCTCCCGTTCGCGCAGGGACGCATCGCCGCGTCGCGTGACGGACAGTCGGATGACGGCAGGACGGAGCATCCTGCAAGTCGGGTCGCAGTCTATGACAAAGGCGGCAACATTCGTTTACATAAGTTGCGCGTCTCTCCGCCTGGCGCGAAACGCGGCACCGACCGGACATCGCTACCGACCGGCGCGAAGCAAGGTTGTCCAGGGAAAACACAGCTGTCCGGGGAAAAGAAACGGCGCGGATTTCTCCTCTCCCCGCGGGCGGGGAGAGGGCTTCATCGACCTTGCCGTCGATGAAGCAAGCGCAGGCGAAGCCGGAGCGAGGGTGAGGGGGTATCTCCGGATGAGACTCCTCCGGGAACACCCCCTCACCCTCGGCTGACGCCTCGCTGCGTGCCCTGAACGGGAATACAGCCCTCTCCCCGCAACGAGGTCGGGCCTGCCCGACTTCGTCCGTCGCTTGCAGATCCCGGGCAAGCCCGGGATCTGTCGGGGAGAGGGGAAAGCCCGCGCCTTTCTTTTCACCGGACAGCCGTGTGAGAGAGGAAGGGTATCGAGGGAGCGCTTTCGCTCAATTCGCCGCGTCGATCCGCATGCGGTAGCCGCCCTCGGCGTCGCGCTCGAACATCTCGGCGATGCGGGCATGCCGCAGGGGCTCGCCGGAGCGGTCCGGCACCAGGTTCTGCTCCGAGACGTAGGCGACGTACTCGGTCTCCTGGTTCTCGGCGAGCAGGTGGTAGAACGGCTGGTCCTTGGAGGGCCGCACCTCCTCGGGGATCGCCTGCCACCATTCCTCGGTGTTGGCGAAGACCGGGTCGACGTCGAAGATGACGCCGCGGAACGGGTAGATCCGGTGGCGCACGACGTCGCCGATGTTGAACTTGGCGAGGCGGATGACCGCGCCGGACGGCGCGGCGGCGTCGGGCTGCGGGGCGGGCATGGCGGAGAGGGTCTGTCCGAGGGGCATGGGCGTCAACATAGGAGGACGGGGGCGGGTTTGCACCGGCGTGGGGCCTGCACGCAGGGCAGGGCTCGCCCCCTGGAGGCTCACGATACCGGGAGCGGCTTGGTGTCGTCGCGCGAAACTCCCGGTCGCTGTCGTCGGCCGCCGTGGCGGCACCGGTTCGGCGGGAGTTTTGTGAGGGACACTTACGCGTCCAGGCCGTAGGCACGGGCGAGGTCGGGATCCTTGGCGGCGACGAGCCGGGCGAGGTTCACGATCACGCTGGCCTGCTTCCAGGTGGCGTCGTCCTGCATCTTGCCGTCGAGCATCACCGCGCCGGTGCCGTCGGGCATCGCCTCCAGGATGCGCTTGGCGAAGGCGACCTCGGAGGGATCGGGCGCGAACACGCTCTTGGCGATGGCGACCTGGCTCGGATGCAGGGTCCAGGCCCCGGCGCAGCCCATCAGGAAGGCGTTGCGGAACTGCACCTCGCAGGCGGCGGCGTCCGAGAAATCGCCGAACGGGCCGTAGAACGCCTTGATGCCGTTGGCCTGGCAGGCATCGACCATCCGGGCGATGGTGTAGTGCCAGAGGTCCTGCTGCACGCTCGCCCGCTCCGAGGAGCCGGGGGTGGGATCGGCGATGACCTTGTAGTCCGGGTGGCCGCCGCCGACCCGGGTGGTCTTCATGCCGCGCGACGCCGCCAGATCCGCGGGGCCGAGGCTCATGCCGTGCATGCGCGGCGAGGCGCAGGCGATGGCGTCGACGTTGGCCACGCCCTCCGCCGTCTCCAGGATGGCGTGGACGAGGATCGGCTTACTTACCCCGGCCCGGGCCTCGAGCTGGGCCAGCAGCTGGTCGACGTAGTGGATGTCCCACGGCCCCTCGACCTTGGGCACCATCACGACGTCGAGCTTGTTGCCGACCTCACCGACGATCTCGATCAGGTCGTCGAGCAGCCACGGGCTGTTGAGGGCGTTGACGCGGGTCCACAAGCCGGTGCCGTGGGCGGAAAAGTCGGTGTCCCGCGCCATGGCGATGAAGCCTTTTCGGGCATTCAGCTTCTGGTCGGCCGGGACCGCATCCTCGAGGTTGCCCAGAACCACGTCGACTTGGGCCGCCAGTTCCGGCACCCGGGCCCGGACCTTGTCGTTGTGCGGCGGCACGAAGTGGATCATGCGCTCCAGGCGCACCGGCAGCTCGCGGAACGGGGCCGGGGCCCCGGAGGCCAGGGGCTGGAAGAAGCGGCGCGGCAGTTTCATGGGCGTATCTCCGACCTTCCGGCGCGACCGGTCTCCCGCATCGCGAAAAATCCCCGGCGTGACGGAGGGGTAGTGCAGGGGCGGCGCGGCCGTAAAGGGGGCTCTTCTCGGCAGATGGTCGTGCCGGGGCCGGTCGCCCGCCCGCCGCCGTCAGTGGGCGTCGGCCTCATGCTTTTGGGGGACGATCCGACCGGACCCCCCCGGATGCGTGCCGGACCCTGTCTTCAAGGCGCCGTCGCAAGTTGTTTCATGTCGACTTGTGGGCCGTGCATTGCGGATTATCATTGTGGGATCGGGACGGGAGCAGCATAATCCGGGCAAGGCAGTGTCCGGATTGGCCGCGAACCGGACCTCTCGCCTGGTGATCTGACGGATTGAGCCCGACACACCTGCGCGCACGTGTTCTTTCGCACATGCGGCAGGGAACGCGAGCCTCACCGTAGCGTTCACCGGGCGAGGCGGGCGGCGGAGGACAGACGATCATGTCCCGAGAGTTGAATCGGCGCGGATTTGCCGGCGCCGCGATGACGCTGCTCGCCTTGAGCCTCACGCTTCCGGCCGAGGCCGGCACGGTGGCGGACCGGCAGCGCTCGACCGTGCGGGCGAGTTTCACGGCGGGGGATCTTGCGGCGGCACGGCCCGAGGGACTGCCCGCTTCCGTGCGGCTGCCGGGCGACGATCCGGCGGCGTTCCGGGCCTTCCTCGACGGTGCGCCGATGGCCTCCCGTGCGCCCTGGCTCGCCCTGTCCGGCGGCGGCGAGAACGGCGCCTTCGCGGCCGGCCTGCTGAAGGGCTGGACCCGGGCCGGCAACCGGCCGGATTTCGGCGTCGTCACCGGCGTCTCGACGGGCGCGCTCATCGCCCCCTTCGCCTTCGTCGGCGCCTCGCAGGACGCGGCCCTGGAGAAGGCCTACACGGAGACCTCCGCGGCGGACGTGTTCGAGTTCGGCGGCGGCCAGGAGAGCCTCACCGATACCTGGCCGCTCAAGCGCGGCATCGAGCGCAGCGTCACGCCCGCGCTCCTGGCGGCGGTGGCGGCGGAGCACCGCAAGGGACGGCGTCTCCTCGTCGTCACTACCGAGCTCGATTCCCTGCGACCGACCCTGTGGGACATGGGCGCCATCGCGGCGGCCGGCGGGCCCGCCGGGCTCAAGCTCTTTCGGGAAGTGATGCTGGCCTCGGCGGCGATCCCCGGCATCTTCCCGCCGGTGATGATCGATTCGACCGGCCCGGGGGCGAAGCGCTTCCAGGAGATGCACGCCGATGGCGGCGCCACGTCGCCGTTCTTCGTCGCCCCCGGCCGCGCTCTGCTGGATCAGGTGGAGGGCGGAGCCCCCGCGGAGGACAGGGTGCCGGCGCCCGCAATCTACGTCGTCGTCAACACCTCGCTGGCGCCGGACTTCCAGGTCGCGCAGCGGTCGATGCTGAGTATCCTCGGCCGCTCGCTCTCGGCGATGATCAAGGCCCAGACCGCCGGCGCCATCGCGGTGACGAAGGCTTTCGCGGCCCGTACGGGAACGCCGATCCACATCGCCACCATCGACCAGCGCTTCTCCCAGACCTCGCAGGCCCCGTTCGAGCAGGGCTACATGCGGGCTTTGTTCGCCCATGGCGAGCGGCTCGGCAAAACCGGCACCGCCTTCGACTGGTCGCCCGACACCCTCACCACCAGCGCGACGGGGCGCAGCGCCAGCAACGCGCCGTAAGCGTTCAAGGCAAGAGCCGTTCATTGGCTCGAGGACCCGGAAACCTCCGTGTCGTTCCGGGACCGCGAAAGCGGAGCCCGGAACGACACGGAGCCTGTGAGACTCGTCGAGCGGCCCCGTCACCCCCGCATCAGTGTCGGCGTCCCCAGGCGCGGGGTCACGCCCTCGCGCATCACCAGGCGGCGCAACGGCGCGATGGTCGAGAGGGCCAGGAGCCCCGCGCCGCGGGCGAGGTCGCTCGGCAGGAAGGCGGTGAGCAGGCTGCGGTTGAGGGTATCGACCGCGCCGGTGCGCAACCGGGCGTCCAGGGCCCGGCCGCGGGCAAACCCCGCCAGCACGGATTCCGCCCCGGCATCGCGCGTGCCCGCCACCGCGTCGCGGAGGGCGGCGGCATCGCGAAGGCCGAGATTCAGGCCCTGCGCGCCGATCGGCGGAAAGACGTGGGCCGCCTCGCCGACGAGCGCCAGCCGCGGCCCGACCGGACGCGGCACCGACAGGCCGCGCATCGGCACCAGGCCCCGCGGGCCGTCGATCCGCATCTGCCCCAGCAGCGACTGCGCCTGCCGCTCGATCGCCCGAGCGAGGGCGTCGTCGTCAAGCGCGCTCAAGGCCTCCGCCCGCGCCTCGGCCGAGACCCAGACCAGGCTCGAGCGGCGCCCGCCCGGCAGCGGCACCAGGGTGAAGGGCCCCTCGCGGGTGTGGAACTCGGTCGAGACCTCGCGGTGGTCGCGCGTATGGGCGAGGATGGTGGTGAGCGCCTTCTGCGGGTAGGTCCAGCGCCGCGCCGTCAGCCCCGCCGCCTCGCGCAAGGGCGAGCCACCGCCATCGGCCGCGACGACAAGGCGGGCCGCGACGCTCCCGCCCCCCTCCAGCGCCAGCACCGCCCGTTCCTCGGCCACGGTGCAACCGGCGGAATCCTGCTCGACCAGCGTCAGTTCCGGGATCTCGCGGGCACGGTCGCGCAGGCCCTCGACCAGGCGCCGGTTCTCGATGTTCCAGCCGAAGGCGTCGAGGCCGATCTCGCGGGCGACGAAGCGGGCCGGCGGCGGACGGAACAGGCTGCCGGTGTCGTCGATCAGGTGCATCTCGGCGAGCGGCGCCGCCTGGGGCTCCAGCCCCTCCCAGGCGCCGAGCGCCCGCAGCAGCCGCACCGAGCCGTCGAGGAGCGCCACGGTGCGCCCATCGGCCACGGGGGCGTGGCGACCGACGAGCGCGGTGCGCAGGCCGTCGCGGGCGAGCGCCAGGGCCGCAGCCAGGCCGACCGCGCCGGCACCGACCACCGCCACGTCGTAGAGGGGAAAGGCCTCGGAATTCGGCTCGGCTGTCTGGCTCACGAAACGGGTCCTCGAACACGCATGCGGGAGATCTTGCGGGAGATGGAGATCTTGCGGGAGATCTGGGGCGTGCAGGGCCGCTCCGCCATCCCGGTCATTGCCGAAAGGAGACCGGTTCCTATGATCCCGCGCAGCAAGCAAGAGCAAGGTGGGAGCGGACGATGCCCAAGGCGATTCGGATTCACGAATACGGCGGCCCCGAGGTCATGCGCTACGAGGACGTCGCGGTCGGCGATCCCGGGCCGGGCCAGATCCGGGTGCGCCAGAGCGCAATCGGCGTCAACTACATCGACATCTACTTCCGCTCCGGCCTGTACAAGGCGCCCCAGCTGCCCTTCACCCCCGGCAACGAGGGCGCGGGCCAGGTGGTGGCGGTCGGCGAGGGCGTGACCGGCTTCTCGCCCGGCGACCGGGTCGCCTACGGCTCGGCCGCCGGCACCTATGCGCAGGACGTGGTGATCGAGGCGCGGACGGTGGTGCGCGTGCCCGACGGCATCGACGACGACACCGCGGCCGCGATGATGCTGAAGGGCCTCACCGCCCAGTACCTGCTGCGCCGTACCTACAAGGTCCAGCCCGGCGACACGATCCTGTTCCACGCCGCCGCCGGCGGCGTCGGGCTGATCGCGACGCAATGGGCCAAGCACCTCGGCGCCACGGTGATCGGCACCGTCGGCTCGCAGGACAAGGTCGCGCTCGCCCGCGAGCATGGCTGCGACCACGTCATTCTGTACCGGAACGAGGACTTCGCCGCCCGGGTCAAGGAGATCACCGGCGGCAAGGGCTGCCAGGTCGTCTACGACGGCGTCGGCCAGGCGACCTTCCCGGCCTCGCTCGATTGCCTGAGGCCCTTCGGCTACTTCGTGAATTTCGGCAGCGCCTCGGGCCCGATCGCGGCCTTCGACATCAGCATCCTGGGCCAGAAGGGCTCGCTCTTCGCCACCCGGCCGACCGTGTTCACCCACACCGCCGACCGCGCGGCCCTGGACGAGATGGCCGCCGACCTGTTCGCGGTGGTGCAAAGCGGCGCGGTGACGATCCCGGTCCATACGCGGGCGAAGCTCGCCGACGCCCCGAAGGTCCATGCCGACCTCGCCGGGCGCCGGACGACGGGTGCGACGGTGATGCATCCCTGATAGCGTGACGGTGCGGCATACGGGGCGATTCGCCCGGTATGGGCGGAGACCCGATGCGATGACCTCCTACGCCCTGCACGCGACCGAGACCGATTGCCTCCTCGTCATCGACGTCCAGCCCGACTTCCTGCCCGGCGGTGCGCTCGCGGTGCCGGACGGGGACGCGGTGATCGCGCCGATCAACGCGCTCGGGCGCCTGTTCCGGCACGTCGTCCTGACCCAGGACTGGCACCCGGCCGGGCACGCCTCCTTCGCCACGAGCCATCCGGGCAAGCAGCCCTTCGAGACCACGGTGCTGGCTTACGGCGAGCAGGTCCTGTGGCCGGAGCACTGCATCCAGGGCACGCCCGGGGCGGAGGTGTCGCCGAAGCTGGAGCTGCCCCATGCCGAGCTGATCATCCGCAAGGGCTACCGGGCGGGAATCGACAGCTACTCGGCCTTCCGCGAGGCCGACCGCACCACCCCGACCGGGCTTGCCGGCTACCTGCGCGAGCGCGGCTTCACCCGGGTGTTCCTGTGCGGCGTCGCCACCGATTACTGCGTCGGCTGGAGCGCCGTCGACGCGCGGGAGGCGGGATTCCAGGCGGTGGTGGTCGAGGATGCCTGCCGGGCGATCGACCTCGACGGCTCGCTGGAACGGGCCTGGGGCGACATGGCGGCGGCGGGGGTCGAGCGGGAGGAGAGCGGGGCGATCGGGGGGTGATGCGGTTTCCGGACGATCCCTCGCGGATCGCGATCGGGCACGAGGTTGGTGAGAGGTCGGCGACGGGGTGACCGCCGCCGTCGAGGAAGGGGGGCCTCCGCCGGAAAGGCGCCCCGACCACCGGGCGTCAGCCGAAGGCGAAGTTGTCGGATGTCAGGCTCGACAGGGCGACGTTCCTGATCGTGATGCTCGTCGTGGTGTCGAGGTTGACGACGACATCCGATCCCATCTGCTGACTGGACGACAGCAGTTGATCGAACGAGGCGAACACCCCTCCGTTGAACGAAATCTGGTCGCGCTCGTCACCCGATACGACGAAGTCGCGGATCACGTCACGCCCGTCGCCGTGGCCGAACGCGAAGGTGTCGCGTCCGCGCCCGCCCGTCAGCCCATCGTCGCCGGCATTGCCGAACAGCAGGTCGTTGCCGTCCTCGCCATAGAGATCGTCGTTATCGGCGCCGCCAAAGAGGCTGTCGTCGCCCGCACCACCGCCCATGAAGTCGGCGCCTTCACGTCCTTCGAGCCAGTCGTTTCCGAGTTCTCCGAACAGGGTATCGTTCCCGAGTTCCCCCACGAGGGCATCGTTGCCGGCGCCGCCGAAGAGACGATCGTCGCCCGCGCCTGCACCGATGAAGTCGTCGCCGTCGCGGCCGTCCAGGATGTCGTTGCCGGCCTCGCCGAACAGCGTGTCGTTCCCGCCTTCGCCGATCAGGGCGTCGGCGCCGTCTCCGCCGAAAACCAGATCGTTGCCGGCTCCTGCGCCGATGAAGTCGTCGCCCTGCTCACCGTAGATCCGGTCGTCGCCGTCGTCGCCGAAGAGCGTATCGTTGCCAATATAACCGCGCAGCTCGTCGTTGCCGGCACCGCCGAGGATCAGATCCGCACCGGCATCACCGAAGAGGGTGTCGCGGCCGTCTCCACCTGAAATCGTATCGTCACCGTCCCGCCCCGAAATCAGATCGTCGCCGGGACCGCCGACAATCGCGTCGCCCAACGCCGTTCCGATGAGAGAGAGGCTTCCGCCCGGCGCATCAGTGACGTCGATCGTCGTCTGGAAGCCGGCGGCGACGAGGTCGGCGGTGGTGTAGTAGGTGTAGTTGCCGGCCTTGTCATACACCGACAGACCGGAGATCGTGTAAGTTCCGGACGCCGTATCCTTGGTGAAGATCTGCGACGACGACGACACTCCGTCCGAGAAGGAATCCTGGCTGTCGTAGAACGAGAAAGACGAACTCCGCCCATAGGACGACTGGTAGATGTTGTCGAACGAGAATGCGACGAAATCCACGCCGAGCCCTTGATCGGTCGCGCCGACGGTGATGGACACCGCCTTGCTGCCGCCCGACAAATCGAGCGACTTCGGCATCGTGATCGATGTCAGACGAGGCTTGACGGTATCGGCAGCGGGCGCTCCCCCCGTGACGTCGATCGTCGTTTGTAAGCCGGCGGCGACGAGGTCGGCGGTGGTGTAGTAGGTGTAGTTGCCGGCCTTGTCATACACCGACAGACCGGAGATCGTGTAAGTTCCGGACGCCGTATCCTTGGTGAAGATCTGCGACGACGACGACACTCCGTCCGAGAAGGAATCCTGGCTGTCGTAGAACGAGAAAGACGAACTCCGCCCATAGGACGACTGGTAGATGTTGTCGAACGAGAATGCGACGAAATCCACGCCGAGCCCTTGATCGGTCGCGCCGACGGTGATGGACACCGCCTTGCTGCCGCCCGACAAATCGAGCGACTTCGGCATCGTGATCGATGTCAGACGAGGCTTGACGGTATCGGCAGCGGGCGCTCCCCCCGTGACGTCGATCGTCGTTTGTAAGCCGGCGGCGACGAGGTCGGCGGTGGTGTAGTAGGTGTAGTTGCCGGCCTTGTCATACACCGACAGACCGGAGATCGTGTAAGTTCCGGACGCCGTATCCTTGGTGAAGATCTGCGACGACGACGACACCCCGTCCGAGAAGGAATCCTGGCTGTCGTAGAACGAGAAAGACGAACTCCGCCCGTAGGACGACTGATAGCTCTTGTCGAACGTGAATGCGACGAAATCCACGCCGAGCCCTTGATCGGTCGCGCCAACGGTGATGGACACCGCCTTGCTGCCGCCCGACAAATCGACCGACTTCGGCATCGTGAGCGACTTCAATAACGGCTTAGAGTTGTCAAGCGCTGCCATTGTGATCCAGACCGCTGTCATGCCGGTCACGTTGATGCCGGCCGCCAGTCATACAAGCGAACGCAGCGAGATCACAACCCTTTGGTTAAGAACAAGGACAGTGTGATATTACAATCACATCGCCCCCGCGCGCCACCAAATACTAACAGCGACAAAGCTTTTTAAGTAAAAATTCCTATTTTCTATGATCGCAGATCAATAGCATGACTTGATGAATTGGATTGCTCTGTCAGGCCGACGAACCACTCGTACCCGAGTGATCGACGGCCAGACCGATTCCTCACACCGCCACCCCGTGCAGATCATACGCATCCGCCGACTCGATCTTCACCGTCACGATGTCCCCGACCCGGACCGGGCGGCGGAAGGCGACGTGGACGTTGCCGTCGATCTCCGGCGCATCGTACTTCGAGCGGCCCTTGGCGACGGTGGGGCCGGCGGCGTCGATGATGACCGGCAGGCGCTTGCCGACCTTGGCCTTCTGCAACCGCAGCGACACGGCCTGCTGCGTCTCCATGAACCGGCGCTGGCGCTCGGCCTTGACCTCGTCGGGCACGGCCGCCGCGATCGCGTTGGCGGGGGCGCCGCGGACCGGCTCGTACTGGAAGCAGCCGACGCGCTCGAGCTTGGCCTCCTTGAGCCAGGCCAGCAGCTCCTCGAACTCCTCCTCGGTCTCCCCGGGGAAGCCGACGATGAAGGTCGAGCGGATGGCGAGATCCGGGCAGGTGGTGCGCCAGGAGCGGATGCGCTCCAGCATCTTCTCCTGGTTGCCGGGGCGGCGCATGCGCTTCAACACCGTGGGGCTCGCGTGCTGGAGCGGCATGTCGAGGTAGGGGAGCACCTTGCCCTCGGCCATCAGCGGGATGACCTCGTCGACATGCGGGTAGGGGTAGACGTAGTGCAGGCGCACCCAGGCACCGAGCTCGCCCAACTCCTTGGCGAGGTCGTAGAACCGGGCCCGCACCTCGCGGTCGCGCCAGGGGCTCGTGCCGTAGCGGGTGTCGATGCCGTAGGCGCTGGTATCCTGCGAGACGACGAGCAATTCCTTGACGCCGGCCTTCACCAGCTTCTCGGCCTCGCGCAGGACATCCGCCGCCGGGCGGCTGACGAGGTCGCCGCGCAGCTGCGGGATGATGCAGAACGTGCAGCGGTTGTTGCAGCCTTCCGAGATCTTCAGATAGGCGTAATGCCGCGGCGTCAGCTTGACGCCCTGCGGCGGGACGAGATCGAGGAACGGATCGTGCGCCGGGGGCACCGCCTCGTGGACCGCCGCCACCACCGATTCGTAGGCCTGCGGCCCGGTGACCGCGAGCAGGTTCGGGTACTTTTCGCGGATTTCCTCGGGCTGCGCGCCCATGCAGCCGGTGACGATCACCCGGCCGTTCTCCGCCATGGCGTCGCCGATCGCCTGGAGCGACTCCGCCTTGGCCGAATCGAGGAAGCCGCAGGTATTGACGATCACCACGTCGGCGCCGTCGTGCTTGCGGGCGAGCTCGTAGCCCTCGGCCCGCAGGTGGGTGAGGATGCGCTCGGAATCGACCAGGGCCTTGGGACAGCCGAGCGACACGAAGGAGATCTTGGGGGCGGGTGCGTTCATGGCAGCGTGAGGAATGACAGTGAGGGGATGCCGCGCCGGCCCACGGCCAAGCCGGCGCGAGCGGGATCAAGGATTTAGGGAAAGGTGCTGGGGCAGGCCATAGCACGGGGGAGGGCGGGCGTCACGGGGCGGGCCCTGCCCCCGCATCGTGGCTGATATCGCGATCGCGTCCGGTATCTTGGCCCGACGGCCGGCTTCCGCTGCGGCCCCCGCCTCCGCTATCACGGCGCGATGTGGAGCCGCCTCGTCACACCCCTCGATCCCGCCGCCGCCGCCGCCCGCCTGCGCGGGCGATGGCCCGGCCTCGCGCTCCTCGACAGCGCGATGCGGCACGACACCCTCGGGCGCCACTCCTACCTCGCCGCCGACCCGTTCGGGCGCTTCCGGGTGCGCGGCGGCCAAGCATCCTGGAACGGCGCCCCGATGCCCGGCGCTCCCCTCGACGCCCTGCGCGCCGTGCTGGCGCCGTACCGCATCGAACCGGATCCCGGCCTGCCGCCGTTCCAGGGCGGGGCGATCGGCTATCTCGCCTATGATTTCGGCGCCAGCCTGGAGCGGGTGACGCCGCCCCTTCGCCGGGCCGGCCTCACCGACGATCTCGCGCTCAACCTCTACGCCTCGGTGGTGGCCTTCGACCACCGGGCCGGCACCTGCCTGTTGATCGCCACCGGCTTCCCCGAGACCGACCCTGACGCCCGGGCGCTCAAAGCCGCCGCCGATCTCGACGCCCTGGAGGCGGCGCTGGAAGGCCCCGAGCCGGCGAGCGCGGCCGCCCCGGTCGCCCCCCTCGCCTGGCGCTCGAACTTCACCGCGGAGACCTATGCCGGGGCGGTCGAGCGGGTGCGGGACTACATCCGCGCCGGCGACATCTACCAGGCCAACATTTCCCAGCGCTTCGAGGCGGGGCTGCCGCCCGGCTTCGACGCCTTCGCGTTCTACCGGCGCCTGCGGGCGCGCAATCCGGCCCCGTTCGCGGCCTATCTCGAGGTCGATGGCCTCACGATTGCCTCCTCCTCGCCCGAGCGCTTCCTGCGCCTCGACGGCCGGGCGGTCGAGACCCGGCCGATCAAGGGCACGGCGCCGCGCTCCGCCGACCCGGCCGAGGACCGGGCCCGGGCCGAGGCGCTGGTCGCCGACGCCAAGGAGCGGGCCGAGAACGTCATGATCGTCGATCTCCTGCGCAACGACCTGTCGCGGATCTGCGCGCCCCACAGCGTCGCGGTGCCCATCCTGTGCGGGCTCGAGACCTATGCGGGCGTCCACCACCTCGTCTCGGCGGTGACCGGCACGCTCAAGCAAGGGGCGGACGGGCTCGACCTGCTCGCCGCCACCTTCCCGGGCGGCTCGATCACCGGGGCGCCGAAGCTGCGCGCCATGGACATCATCACGGAGATCGAGGGCGATGCCCGCGAGGCCTATTGCGGCGCGATCGGCTGGATCGGGTTTACCGGAAGCCTCGACACCAGCATCGCCATCCGCACGGTGCTGCTCGACGAGGCCCGCGCGGTGCTCCAGGTCGGGGGCGGGGTCACGCTGCTCTCGGACCCGCAGGCCGAGTACCGCGAGACCCTGACCAAGGCCGAGCGGGTGTTTGCGGCCTTCGCGACCGGGGAGGGTGCATGATCCTCGTCATCGACAATTACGATTCCTTCGTCTTCAACGTGGTGCGCTACCTTGAGGAACTGGGCGCCCCGGTCCGGGTCGCGCGCAACGACGCCCTCGACGTGGCGGGCCTCCGGGCCCTGGACCCGGAGGCGGTGGTGATCTCGCCAGGGCCCTGCAGCCCGGCGGAGGCCGGGGTGTCGCTCGCGGCGATCCGGGACCTGTCGGGGGAGGTGCCCTTGCTCGGGGTCTGCCTCGGGCATCAATGCATCGGCGCGGCCTTCGGCGGCCGGGTCGCGCGGGCCCGACGCCCGCTCCACGGCCACGCCACGCCGATCGACCATGGCGGGCAGGGCCTGTTTCGCGGCCTGCCGGCGCCGCTCACGGTCGGGCGCTACCACTCGCTGATCGTCGAGCCGGTGCCGGGCATGGCGGAGCACCTGACCGTCGATGCGGTCTCGCCCGAAGGCGAGGTGATGGCGCTCTCGCATCGCCGCCACCCGACCTACGGGGTGCAGTTCCACCCGGAATCGGTGCTGACCGAGCACGGCCACGCGCTGTTCGGCAATTTTTTAGGATTGGCCCGGCGCTGGCACGCGGAGGGAGGGACGCATCGTGCTGTGGCGTGACGGGCGGTTGCAGGAGGGAACGGTCGCCCCCTTCGACCTCGCCGATCGCGGCCTGCTGCTCGGCGACGGGGTGTTCGACACCGCCATGGCGCTGGGCGGCCGGGTGGCGGCGGAAGAGGCGCACCTGACGCGGCTCGGCCGCGCCGCCGCCGCCCTCGGCTTCGCGCTCGACGAGGCGGAGGCCCGTACGGCGATGCGAGCCGTGGCCGCCGGATACGAGCGGGCGGCGATCCGCACCACCGTGACCCGTGGGCCCGGCCCGCGAGGCCTGCGCCCGCCGGCCGGAGCCCGCCCTGTCCTGTGGTCCAGCGCCGCACCGTTGCGGCCCGGCATGGCCTTTTCGGAAATGTCCCTCGGCTGGAGCGCGATCCGCCGCAACGAGACCTCGCCGACCTCCCGCCACAAGACGCTCGGCTACCTCGACGCGGTGCTCGCCGCCGAGGCCGCCGGGCCCCAAGGCCACGACGAGGCCCTGTTCCTCAACCTGCAGGGACGGGTGGCCTGCGCCGGCATCGGCAATGTGTTCGCGGTGTTCGGGCGCGAGGTCGTCACGCCGCCCCTCGAGGACGGGGTGCTCGCCGGGATCGTGCGCGCCCAGGTGCTCGCCCTGGCCCCCGGCCTCGGCCTCGTGCCGGCCGAGCGATCGATGACGCCCGCGGACCTGGCGGGCGCCGAGGCGGTGATCCTCACCAATTCCCTGCGACTGATCGCGCCGGTGCGGCGGATCGGGGAGCGGGCTTACGCCAGCGCCGGGCATCCGGCGGTGCTGGCCCTGCGCGAGGCCCTGTCGCGGGAGATCGGGCAGGCCTGCGGGATGGCGGTGGAGGGCTGACGGCGCCCGACCCTGCCGCCATGACGGGGCCGTCCCGGAAAGGCGAGGCACGGAAAATCCCCTCTCCCCGCGGGCGGGGAGAGGACTTCATCGACCTTGTTGTCGATGAAGTGAGCCCGCAGGGCGAGGGTGAGGGGGTCTCGACGAATGAGGCTCCTCCGGACACACCCCCTCACCCTCGCAGCGAACCTGCAGTTCGCTGCTCCTTTCGCCCCCGACAAGGGGGGCGAAAGCCTCTCCCCGCAACGAAGTCGGGCTTGCCCGACTTCGTTCCTCGCTTGCAGATCCCGGGCGAGCCCGGGATCTGTCGGGGAGAGGGGGGAACCCGCGCTTCGTCTTTTCATCGGCAGCCCTGCTTCTGCGGGTGCCTCGCGCCGGTCTACGAGCGATCCGCGTCGGGACCGAAGCCCGCGCTCACTCCGCCTGCCCCGCCATCCGATGGCGCAGCTCCGCCACCCCGACCGACTCGCGGGCATAGGCGAGGCCGAGCTCGACCCGCAGGACGCGCAGGGCCTCCTCCGCGCGCTCGGTCGGCAGGCCACGGCGCCGGCGCTCGTCGAGCACGGCGAGCTGCCGGGCGATGCCGCGACAGGCCTGCGCGACCGTCCGGTGCTCCGCCGCGGGTGAGGATTCAGGTGCCACGCAGCCTCCGAACCGACCATCACGACGGTGTTCCGCACCGACGATCTGTCCGAAACCTGACACGGATCGAGGCGCAAACACAATCGGCCGGGGGTTACGCGACTGTGCGTCCCATCCGCCGGGGCCTTGCGAAAAAGATCGGAAACCCGCCAGAAGTGGCGAAAGCCGGGCCGAGAGGCCCACAAGGATCGGAGAGCAGAGCATGACACGCGCGTCCCTGGCGGTGGTTCTCGGTGCCGCGACCGCCCTGGCGGCAAGCCTGCCGGCCGGCGCCAAGACGCTGGTCTACTGCTCCGAGGGCAGCCCGGAGAATTTCTATCCGGCGGTGAACACCACCGGCACCTCGTTCGATGCCGGCTCCCAGATCTATTCCAACGTCGTCAATTTCGAGCGCGGCACCACCAACGTGGTGCCGGACCTCGCCGAGACATGGGACGTGTCCGAGGACGGCAAGACCTATACCTTCCATCTGCGCAAGGGCGTGAAGTGGCATTCCAACAAGATCTTCAAGCCAACCCGTGACTTCAACGCCGACGACGTGATCTTCTCGTTCGAGCGGCAGTGGAAGGAGAGCAACCCGTTCTTCCGGGTGACCAGCGCCAACCACACCTATTTCAACGACATGGGGCTGCCGAAGCTCCTCGCGTCGCTCGACAAGGTCGACGACTACACGGTCCGCTTCACCCTGACCGGGCCCGAGGCGCCGTTCCTCGCCGATCTGGCCATGCCCTTCGCGGCGATCCAGTCGAAGGAATACGCCGACGCGATGCTGAAGGCCGGCACGCCGGACAAGCTCGACCAGGAGCCGATCGGCACCGGGCCGTTCTATCTGCTGCAATATCAAAAGGACGCGATCGTCCGCTACCGCGCCTTCCCGCAATACTATGCCGGCAAGGCCGCCCTCGACGATCTCGTCTTCGCGATCACGCCGGATGCCTCGGTGCGCTGGGCCAAGCTCCAGAAGGGCGAGTGCCACGTCATGCCCTACCCGAACCCGGCCGACGTCGACGCGATGCGCAAGGACGCAAACGTCCAGGTGCTGGAGCAGCCCGGCCTCAACATCGGCTACCTCGCCTACAACACCCAGAAGAAGCCGTTCGACGACGTGCGCGTGCGCAAGGCGTTGAACATGGCGATCAACAAGAAGGCGATCATCGACGCGGTCTATCTCTCGACCGGCGTCGCCGCCAAGAATCCGATCCCGCCGACCCTGTGGTCCTACAACGACGCGATCAAGGACGACCCCTACGATCCGGACGCGGCGAAGAAGCTGCTCGCCGAGGCCGGCCTCGGCGACGGCTTCGCGATGGATCTCTGGGCGATGCCGGTGCAGCGGCCCTACAACCCCAATGCCCGCCGCATCGCCGAACTGATGCAGGCCGACCTCGCCAAGATCGGCGTGAAGGCCGAGATCAAGTCCTACGAATGGGGCGAGTACAGGAAGCGCATCCAGGACGGCGAGCACCAGACCGCGATGTTCGGCTGGACCGGCGACAACGGCGATCCCGACAACTTCCTCCACACCCTGCTCGGCTGCGCCGCGGCGCAGAAGGGCGGCGGCAACGCCGCCAAGTGGTGCGACAAGACCTATGACGACCTCGTCACCAAGGCCAAGACCATCACCGACAAGGCCGAGCGCACCAAGCTCTACGAGCAGGCGCAAGTCGTGTTCAAGCAGCAGGCGCCGTGGTTCACCATCGCGCATGCGGTGCAGCTGAAGCCGGTCCGCAAGGAGGTGGTGGACTTCAAGCTGTCGCCGTTCGGCCGCCACACCTTCTACGGCGTGAGCCTCAAGTAAGGGCGCCCGCGTGCTCCGCTTCCTCCTGACCCGCGCGTCCCTGGTGATCCCGACCTTCCTCGGGATCACCCTGGTGGCGTTCTTCCTGATCCGCCTGGTGCCCGGCGACCCGATCGAGACGATGGCGGGGGAGCGGGGCATCGATCCCGCGCGGCACGCGGCGCTCCGCGCCGAGTACGGCTTCGACAAGCCGCTGCTCGTCCAATACGGCATCTATCTCGAGCGGCTGGCGCATGGCGATCTCGGCCGCTCGATCAGCACCAAGGAACCGGTGATCTCCGAATTCGCCAGCCTGTTTCCGGCGACGATCGAGCTCGGAATCTGCGCGATCCTGTTCGCGCTCCTCATCGGCCTGCCGGCCGGCATCCTGGCGGCGCTCCGCCGCAACTCGGTCTTCGATCACGGGGTGATGGGGCTGTCGCTCACCGGCTACTCGATGCCGATCTTCTGGTGGGGCCTGCTGCTGATCCTGCTGTTCTCGGTGCAGCTCGGCTGGACTCCCGTCTCGGGCCGGATCGACGTGCAGTACTTCATCGAGCCGGTGACCGGCTTCCTGCTGATCGACACGCTGCTCTCCGACGAATCCGGCGCCTTCGCCTCGGCCCTGTCGCATCTGATCCTGCCGGCGGTGGTGCTCGGCACGGTGCCGCTCGCGGTCATCGCCCGCATGACCCGCTCGGCGATGCTCGAGGTGCTCGGCGAGGATTACATGCGCACCGCCCGGGCCAAGGGCCTGCCTTCCTGGCGCATCGTCGGGCTGCATGCCCTGCGCAATGCGCTCATCCCGGTCGTCACGGTGATCGGGCTGCAGGTCGGCGTGCTGTTCACCGGCGCGATCCTGACCGAGACGATCTTCTCCTGGCCCGGCATCGGCAAGTGGCTGATCGAGGCGATCGGCCGGCGCGACTATCCCGTGCTCCAGGGCGGCATCCTGCTGATCGGCGCGGTGGTGATGGCGGTGAACCTCCTCGTCGACCTCGCCTACGGCCTCGTCAACCCCCGCATCCGGCACGCACGATGAGCGCCGAACTTCTCGACACTCCCGCCGCCTCGGCGGCCCCCGCCGGCCCACCGCATCCGCTCGCCGAGTTCTGGACGAGCTTTCGCGCCAATCAAGGCGCGGTGATCGGGCTCGCGATCATCGTCGCGGTGCTGCTGATGGCGGTCTTCGCCGATGTCGTCGCGCCGCACCCGCCGAACCTCACCAACGACGCCGCCTTCCTCAAGCCCCCGTTCTGGCAGGAGGGCGGCTCGCTCACCTATCCGCTCGGCACCGACGCGATCGGCCGCGACATCCTCTCGCGCCTGATCCACGGTGCCCGGCTGTCGCTGTCGATCGGCGTCGCGGTCGTGGCGGTGTCGATCCTCGTCGGCACGATGCTGGGGCTGGTCGCGGGCTTCATCGGCGGCGCCACCGGCATCGTCATCATGCGGGTGATGGACATCATCCTGACCCTGCCGTCGCTGCTGCTCGCCATCGTCATCGTGGCAATCCTCGGCCCCGGGCTGATGAACGCGATGCTGGCGGTCGCCGTGGTGGTGCTGCCGCATTACGTCCGCATCGCCCGCGCGGCGGTGATCGCCGAGAAATCGAAGGACTACGTCACCGCCGCCCGGGTCAGCGGGGCAGGGCCGTTGCGGCTGATGGTGGGGGAGGTGCTGCCGAACTGCGCCGCTCCCCTGATCGTCCAGGCCTCGCTCGGCGTCTCGACGGCGATCCTCGACGCGGCGGCCCTCGGCTTCTTAGGGTTGGGCGCCCAGCCACCCGCGCCGGAATGGGGCACGATGCTGGCGGATGCCCGCGAATTCGTGCTCCGCGCCTGGTGGGTGGTGACTTTTCCGGGCCTCATCATCCTGATCACCGTGCTCGCCTTCAACCTCGTCGGCGACGGCCTTCGCGATGCCCTCGACCCCAAGCTGAAGCGGTGAGGCGACCCATGCCGCTCCTCGACATCCAGAACCTCTCCGTCGCATTCCCGTCCGCCGGCGGGACCTTGCGCGCCGTCGACGGCGTCAGCCTGACCCTCGAGGAGGGGGAGGTGCTCGGCGTCGTCGGCGAATCGGGCTCCGGCAAGAGCGTGACCATGATGGCGCTGATGGGCCTCGTCGCCTATCCGGGCCGGGTCTCCGCCGACCGCCTCGCCTTTGCCGGCCGCGACCTGATGGGGATGCCGGCCCGCGAGCGCCGCCGCCTCACCGGCCGCGACGTGGCGATGATCTTCCAGGAGCCGACCACCAGCCTCAATCCCTGCTTCACGATCGGCTTCCAGATCACCGAGTCCTTGCGCCAGCATCTCGGCCTCGACCGCAGGTCAGCCAAGCGCCGGGCGATCGAGTTGCTGGAGCAGGTCGGCATCCCGGCGGCCGAGAGCCGGCTCTCGGCCTATCCGCACCAGCTGTCGGGGGGCATGAACCAGCGGGTGATGATCGCCATGGCGATCGCCTGCAATCCGAAGCTCCTCATCGCCGACGAGCCGACCACGGCGCTCGACGTCACCATCCAGGCCCAGATCCTCGACCTGCTGCTCTCGCTCCAGCGCGAGCGCGGCATGGCACTGGTGCTCATCACCCACAACATGGGCGTGGTCGCCGAGACCGCCGACCGGATGATGGTGATGTATGCCGGCCAGGTGATGGAGGAGCAGCGCGCCGAGGCCCTGTTCGCGAGCCCCCAGCATCCCTACACGGCGGCCCTGCTGGCGGCGCTCCCGGAGCGCAGCGAGGGCGGACGGCTCGCCACCATCCCGGGCGTGGTGCCGGGGCTCTACGACCGGCCACGCGGCTGCCTGTTCGCGCCGCGCTGCACCTACGCCACCGACCATTCCCGCGAGCAGCGGCCGGCCCTGCGCCCCTGGCAGGACGGTTTCGTGCGCTGCCACTATCCCTTGGGCGATCCCTCGCGCGACGCCCGCATCCGCCAGGACCACCCCGTCGGCGCGAGCGTGGAGGCGACCTCGTGAGCGCCCCCGTCGTCGTCGCCGACAACCTCCGCCAGACCTACGAGATCCGCCGCGGCCTGTTTCGCGCGCCCGCCCGGCTCCAGGCGGTCGGTGGCATCTCGTTTTCGATCGAGCCCGGCCGGACGCTGGCGGTGGTCGGCGAATCCGGCTGCGGCAAGTCGACCCTCGCCCGCATGGTGACGCTGATCGAGCCGCCGACCGACGGCGACCTCATCCTCGACGGGATCGACGCCGTCGATACGCCGGCGGCCGAGCGCCGCCGCCTGCGCCGCACCGTGCAACTGGTGTTCCAGAACCCCTACGGCTCGCTCAACCCGCGCAAACGCATCGGGGCGATCCTGGAGCAGCCGCTCGCGATCAATACCGGTCTGTCTGGCGCGGAGCGCCGCGAGCGGGTGCGGGCGATGATGGCCAAGGTGGGCCTGCGCCCCGAGCACGACGCGCGCTATCCGCACATGTTCTCCGGCGGCCAGCGCCAGCGCGTCGCCATCGCCCGCGCCTTGATGCTGTCGCCCAAGCTCGTCGTCGCCGACGAGCCGGTCTCGGCCCTCGACGTGTCGATCCAGGCCCAGGTGCTGAACCTGCTGGCCGACCTCCAGGCGGAACTGGGGCTGGCCTACCTGTTCATCTCGCACGACCTCGGCGTGGTGCGCCACATCGCCCACGACGTGCTGGTGATGTATCTCGGGCTCGCCATGGAGCAGGGTCCGAAGGACGCGATCTTCGCCAATCCGCTCCACCCCTACACCCGGGCCCTGATGGCGGCGACGCCGGGCGTCGGGCCCCGCACCCGCGAGCGGATCGTGCTGCGGGGCGAATTGCCCTCGCCGCTGAACCCGCCGCAGGGCTGCGTATTCTCGACCCGCTGCCCCCACGCCACCGCCCGCTGCCGGGAGGAGCGCCCGCAGCCGCGGCCCTTGGCGGACCGGGCGGTGGCCTGCCACTATGCCGAGGATTTCCTGGAGGGAGCCCCGGCAGACGGACGCGCGCTCGCGGGCTGAGGGGGCCACCGCATCACGGTCAATTCAACACCCGGGGGCTTCGCTGCGCCGCCGCATGCCCTACCATCACGGAGAGAGCGGGAGCCCGGCGACCTGATCCGTGAGTGAGCCCATCGCGGCGGCCGAACCGCCGCCTCTGTCCCAGCCGAAGGCCTCGGGCTTCGCCCGAACGAGCCTCGCCCGCATGCTCGCCTTCCGCACCAGCCTGCGGGTCGCGCGCCTGCGCCACTGGCTCGCCGGACGACTGCCGCCCCGGGCCCGCGGGCGGCTGGCCGGGAACGTGCGGGCGGCCGAACTCGCCGGCCTCGCCTTCGCGTTCCGGGCCCGCGCCGTCGCGATCGTGGTGGTGTCGCTCTGGCTCCTCATCCTCGTGCCCTGGCCGCGCGACCTCTACTACCTCGCCGTCGCCGGCCTGTTCTTCCTCCTCGGCTACGTGCCCTACCGGCTGCGGCACCACCGATGGGCCGGGCCGATCAAGCTCGCCTTCACGGTGCTCGACATCGCGCTGATGACCACGGCGATCATCATGCCGCCGCCGGCCGGGCTCGGGGTCGACTGGCCGATCCAGACCCGCCTGCGCACCCCGGAATTCCTCTACGTGCTGCTGCTGCTGGGCGAGGCGGCGCTGACCTACTGGCCGGTCGCGGTGCTGTGGACCGGCACCTGGATCGTGGCGATCTGGTCCTTCGGCGTCTGGCTGGTCTATGGCCGCGCCGACACCGTGCGCTTCGCCGACACCGTCCATGACGGGCGCTTGAGCGCCGAGGCGGCGTTGCGGGTCTTCCTCGACCCGGCCTATGTCGGCCTGACCCCGCTCTGGACGCAAGCCATCGTCACCGGCCTGTTCACGCTGCTGCTCGCCATCGCGGTGTGGCGGGGACGCGGCACGATGCTGGCGCAGGTGCGCGCCGAGGTGGTGCGGGCCGACCTCGCCCGCTACGTCTCGCCCGACGTCGCCGACGCCCTGGCGGCCCGGGCCCATGCGGGCTTCGGCGCGCCGCAGACCCGGGTGGTGGCGGTTCTGTTCGCCGACGTGGTCGGCTTCACCGGCATGAGCGAGGAGCTGGAGCCGGAGCGCGCCTTCGCGCTCCTGCGCGGCTTTCGCGAGCGCAGCTGCAAGGTGGTCTTCCGCCACGCCGGCACCCTCGACAAGTTCCTCGGCGACGGCTTCATGGCGACCTTCGGCGGCCTCGACGGGCGCGGCGACGGCGCCGCCCGGGCGATCGCCTGCGCCCTCGACCTCCAGCGCGAGATCGACGCCTGGACCGCCAAGCGCGAGGCCCGCGGGGCGGCGCCGATCCGGGTCGCGGTCGGCGTCCATTGCGGCCCGGTGGTGATCGGCAATATCGGCGCCGACCAGCGGGTGGAGTTCACGGTGATCGGCGACGTCGTCAACGTCGCGAGCCGCCTCCAGGCCGCCACCCGCGAGGTCGGCGGCCGCATCCTCGCCTCGGAATGCTGCCTGGCGGCCGCCGGCCCGGAGGCGGCGGGCCGCTTCACCCGCTCGCTTCCGCTCACCCTGCGCGGCCGCACCCAGCCGATCGTGGTGCATGTGGCGGAGTAGGGCCTGAGATCGGCTTGTGCGGAGGAGGGGTCAGCCGCGCTGCAGAACCTCGATGCGCACGCCGTCCGGCCCCTCGAAGAAGGCGATCCGCAGGCCAGGCTTCACGTCGGTGATGCCCGAGACCAGGGGGATGCCGCGGGCGGCGAGGTCCGCCACCGTGGCCTCGATGTCCTCGACCCGCAGGCCGATATGCTCGATGCCGCGATGCGGCGGCACCGCGGCCGGCCCGGTGCCCTCGGGCGCCTGCTCGATGAACATCCGCATCCCGCCGAGATCGAGGATGATCCGGCTCGGATTCTCGCCGCCCTCGCGCCCGATCTCCCGCGCGCCCAGCACCTCGCCGTAGAACCGCGCCGCCGCCACCGCGTCCCGGCTGCGCAGGTGGAGATGGTCGTACACGTAGCCCATGCGGGTCTCCTTCCGGCGCGTCCCGTCGCGCCGCTCGTCCCGGCCGCACGGTACGTCGCCCGGGCACCGCGCGATAGGCGACCCGGCCGCGGTTGACGCAATCCCGCGCCGCGCCCTACAGAAGGGAACCCGGGCCATGGCGCCCGCGGCCGGTTCGCAAGCGCCTGCGGCCGGTTCGGAAGGGTGGCCGAGTGGTTTAAGGCAGCGGTCTTGAAAACCGCCGTGGGGGCAACCCCACCGTGGGTTCGAATCCCACCCCTTCCGCCAGCAGTTTCTCTAAGAACTTGAGAAACAAGGCTTATTTTAAACGCTGTACCGCCGGCCCCAACTCAGGCCCCAACAGCTTGAGTGGATATCAGCGGACGTCCGCGGACCCACCCGGTCGAACCGAGGCCCGATGTGAAGCTCGTCTCCCGCCCGCGCCGGTCGCTGATGCCACGCTCAAATTCGCTCCTGCAGCAGGACATCGACTTGCGCCACGGCAACCGCGAGCGCCCGATCGCTGAGTGTCCGGGTGATATCGCGTAAGCGAAGCTCAAGTTCGAGCCGCCTGGGGGAGTGCTGGACCCCTGGCGCCCCAACGCCTTCGAGCAGCTCACTGGCCGGAATGCCGAGTGCCTGCCCCAACTCTACGAGAGTCTCGATGCTCGGCAGCTGCAAGCCGCGCTCGATGTTCGAAATGCTCTCTGGCGTCCGCCCGATCTGGGCACCAAGCTCCTCCTGAGTGAGCTTCTGCCGCTGGCGGGCGATGCGCACTTTCAGCCCAACGCTTTTCTTCAAATCGACCGTCATGCCCGAACGCTGGCTTCGTCAGACAGGCTTGACCATGAAGGCGGCTTTGACTCTTATGCCGCGAACGAAGTGCGGTTCGTTTGTAGCGCACAGATACGAAGTTGGCGTACGCGCAGATGCGGGTCTGTGTTCACCGTGGGACCAAGGAGATCGGGGGCTCCTGCGTTGAGCTCGCACATGACGGAGCCCGGCTCCTCCTCGACCTCGGCCTACCCCTCGACGGCACGCCGGACGACGCGACCTGTCACCCACCGGTCGAAGGACTCGACGGCAGCGGCGACCTCCTCGCGCTCATTCTCAGCCACGGCCACCGCGACCATGTTGGGCTGAGCCACCTCACAGGGCCCGACCTGCCGGTGGCGCTCGGTGCGGTGACGCTCCGCATCCTCCAGGCCGCCGCCACCTTCGTGCCCGATACCTGGGTACCGCCGAACACGGTGACTTTCGGCGACGGCCAGTCCCTCACCTTCGGCCCGTTCACCGTCACGCCGATCCTCGTCGACCATTCCGCCTTCGATGCCTACGCGCTCCTCGTGGAAGCCGGCGGGCAGCGGCTGCTCTATTCCGGCGACCTGCGCGCGCACGGACGCAAGGGCGCCCTCTTCGAGCGTCTGGTCCGCAGCCCGCCGCGCGCCATCGACGCCCTCCTCATGGAAGGATCGAGCCTCGGCCGCCTCGACGCTGAGCGGATTTTCCCGACCGAGAGCGAGATCGAGGACCGCTTCGTCGCGCGGTTCCGCGAGATGTCAGGCCTGGCCCTCGTCGCGGCCTCCGCCCAGAACATCGACCGCGTCGTCTCGCTCTACCGCGCCTGCAAGCGCGCCGACCGCACGCTGATCCTCGACCTCTACGCTGCCGAGATCCTGGCCGCGACCGGCCACCCGAGCATCCCGCAATCCGACTGGCCGAACGTCGCAGTCTTCGTCCCGCACCACCAGCGCGTGCGCATCAAGCGCACCGGCCGCTTCGACCTGCTCACGCGGCACGGCCACCAGCGGATCTACGCGGAGCACCTCGCGGCGCTCGCGCCCCGGGCGGCCCTGCTGTTCCGGCACTCCCTGTTGCCGGACCTCGACCGGGCAGGCTGCCTCGCAGGCGCCGAGGCGATCTGGTCCCAGTGGGACGGCTACCTCCAGCAGCCGCGCGGGCAGGCTCTCGCCGCCGACCTCGCCGCCCGCGACATCCCGCTGACCCAAGCCCACACCTCGGGCCATGCCAGCATCCGGGACCTTAAGCGTCTGGTGGCGGCGATCGCGCCCCGGCGGCTCGTGCCGATTCACACCTTCGAGCCGCAGCGCTTCCCAGCGCTGTTCGGCGCCAGCGTCGACATCAAGGAGGACGGACAGTGGTGGGACACGACGGCATGAGCGAGACAACACCCTATCGGGCCCTGGGCGAGCCCTTCCTCGCGGCGCTCGAAGCCCTCGCGACCGCGCCGCATGGCGGCTGGTGGGCCGACGTCCTCGCCGACCCGGACCTGCTGCTGGCGGTGCGCGACCGCTCGCTCAACGTCTATTACCGTGGCGCGTCGCTGTTCCGAATCACGCCGGCCGGCGGCGGTGTCGCGGCCGAAACGCACGTGAAGTACCTCGTGCGCCAGCGTCAAGCGCTGACCCGGCTCGGCCAGGACGGGGGCTTCGCGCTCGACCCAGGCACGGCGGTGTGGACGCGCTACGAGGGGCCCGGCACGCTGGCCGAGATGAAGCGGGCCGCCGCCGCACTCTCCGGCCTGGAGAAGGCGGGCATGCACGCACTGGTGAAGGCCAGCCCGAACGTCGTCGATGTCGAGATCGCGCTCACCAGCGCACCAGTAGAGGCTGCGCCCATCGAGCGGGAGGGCGTGGAAGCAGATGCTATGCTCCTGACGCCGGACACAGAAGCCGCGGCCACTCCAACTCCGGCTCAGACCCGCCAGGATCGGCTCGACGCCGCGAGCCTGGAGGAACGGGGCGCGGCCGACGAGGCATGGCTCGTGTTCCACGAGGCTAAGCTGGCTGCGAACCCGAGCCTTCGTTCGAGGACCACCCCGGCGATCGTCACGCAAGTCGCACGCTACCGCGCGACGCTGACTGAGCAGGCGGAACGGCTGGCGAAAAGCTACCCAGCCCTCTGCCATGACCTCGTCCGCCTCGATGCACTGCGCGGGGCAGTGCGTGCCACCCGCGGCCTCGCCGCCTTGCCTCCCCTCGATCCGCTGGTGGGCGAGGTCGCCCGCGGCACGCGCCGGCTCCGGGTCGACACTGAGCCGCGTATCGTGGTGTTTGGCTTCGATGCCGACCAGCGTGACGGCGCGCTGCAGGCGGTGATCGACGATCTGCGCGGCCAGCACAGGCTACAGGTCTATCCGGTCGGCCGGCCCGGCGGGCGCACGACGGCTGCCTTCCGCCGCCCCGCCGACGCGGCCTGACGGCACCCACCCAGGTAGGGTGCGACCGCCGGCCGCGGCAGGAATTTGCGTCCGGCGGTAAATTCCGAGGGGGGTCAACGGGAATACATATCGTCGGCTCTGCCGGAGCCTCCGCGAGATCCCTTCGCCATGTTCAGCCCGATCCCGTCACCCGCCCTGAGCGCGCCGCACGCCGCACCCCCGTGCGCAAACTTGCGCGCGCCCGGCCGCGCTGCGGCTTGGCAGGGATATCTCGTTCGCCTCAATTGCCGGCAGCTAGGCTATCCAAGCCTCGTGATGTCCGCCAACCAGACCTTTGGCGCCTTCGACTCCCTCCGGCGGCTGTTCTCAGCAGACATTTCGGGACTTCGGACCATGCACATCGTCCGCGCTAGCATCACGACGGTCCTCTTCGTGACGGCACTCAGCATCTCCCCCGCTGCCGCCAACGCCAAGCCAACGACGCCCCTAGCAGCCTACGCAGGCACCTGGGCCCCCAGCGCGGAGCAGTGCAAGATCGACCCCACGACGACGCTGAACCAGCGCCTGGCAATCACCGCCGACGGGCTGAGTGACGGCCGCGCGCCCGACGTCGACTGCACGGTCGAGAAGATCAAGACCCACCCGGACGGGCTGAACGTCGGGCTCATCTGCCAGATCGGCCAAGAATCGCCGTTCAACTTCCGCACCGACTACACGATCCTGCGCAAGAGCCCGCGCACGATCGCGATTACGAACAGCTTCGTCGACCGCAAGCCGGAGACCCTGGACTACGTCCGCTGCGCGAAAGCCGTTCTACCGAATCCGAGCGCCCGAGCGCCGACCGGCGCGCCCGCCTCGAGCCAGTACACGCTGCCGCCACTGGCCGGCGGCGAGTACTACGAGGGTCAACCCTACCGAGCGGACTACGACGAGCGCCGCGCGGAACTCCTGGGCGCGAAGGCGAAGCCCCTCGCGCGCCGCACGCACGAAGTCTGCACTCAGCCCTTCTGCCGCAAGTACCCCGAGATCCGCGCCTGCTACGACAACGGCGCCTACTGCGTCGGCCGCTGGGAGCGCGCGGACAGCGCGACGGTCGACTATGTCGTCAAGCCGGACACGCTCGAGGTTCTGAACATCGTCTGCCGCGACACCTGCGGCGTCGACGAGATCCAGCGGCCTGCGCGCTAACGACCCGATAGCTGGAGAAGCTAGGCCATGCAACTCGCGGGTGGATGCCAACCGGAGCACTCTGACAGCGTAGGGGCCACCTCACCGAGCGTCGGCATCTTCTGGGGCGTGCCGGACGGCGGACGCACCGTGCTGGTCACCGACCGCACTACCATGACCGAGGCGGAAGTCTACGGCGACTGCCTCACCCACCCGCGTGGGCACCACGAGGTCTGGGAAGCGTGGCGTAAGCTCGGAGCCACGGCGCTGCGCCGCCGTGGCCTGCCGCCGGCCATCGTGAATCACGAGTACGAGGCGTTCCCGCGCGGGCGGGTGGTCTACATGCGCGAACCGGCGCTTTTCACCCTCTACGCCGACCGGCACCTGCAACGGCCGGAGACGGTCACCAACATCCTCCGGCTTTTCGGCCTCACCGGCGAGCGGCACACGGTGCGCTCAGACGCGCACTACCGCACTCGGGACGGAGGGCAATTCACATGACCGGCAGCTCGGCAGACATCGAGGCGCTACTGGTCGACGTCAATGATCTGAGTAACCCGACGCCCGGCATGCTGCCGGCGATCTTCCGCGACATTATCGGGCGGCTCGACGCGGCTGGTCTTGGCTACGCCGTGGTCGGCCGCATCGCCCTGGCGCTTCATGAGCAGGCCCGCTCCGTACGCGAGATTGAGATCGTCGTAGCTCTCGACGCAGACGAGCACGAACGCATCGCGGTCCTCACACGAGCGACCCAGGAACGATTCGCGGCACACCTGGACCCGCGGCAGTGCGAGCACCCCATCGTCCTGACGCTGAGGCCCAGCACCTGTACAGTCGAGGCACAGTTGCTGTCTAAGGCGATCGCCCGCCAATGGTTCGGCGTCGAGGCACGACTAGCGAGCGCGGAGCACCTGCTTTGGCTATGGTGCCACACCGAGGGTCCTGACCATGCCATGAACGCCAGTGCGCTCATCGTGGGCGGCACGGTCGACCTCTACTGCGTACGGGGTCTGCTGCGCACGACAGACGACGTTGAGGAAGGCGGTCAGCGACGACTGCGGCTAGCAATCGGCGACGCGGTCTTATCGGCGACGTCCTCGTTCAACAGGTTCATGACAGAGCGGCGGACCCGGCTCGACCCGAACCGCGTACCGATCTGGCAGCTACAACGAGCGAAGGCCGCGGACAGCGGCGAGCGCTGAGCGTCCAGCCGTCCGACATGCCAGCTTTACTAGACGTCGCCTGCCAAACATAGCAGGGGACAGCGCCGGTTCTTCATTTACGCGAAAGAAAGGGTCTGATACCCGTTCGTGCTGCAAGAACGGGTATCAGACCCGATCTGAGGAGATGGTCCCTGCGCTCGGTTCCCACGCCCGTCGCCTGCCAGCTTACCGAACTCTCGACCGACAAGCTTCGCGAGTGGACGAGCCGCCGTGCGCTGGTTCCGGCGGACATCCGACCCAAGGGCAAGGGCTCTCCTGCCCAGTTCACCTGGCAGACGATCCTCGTTCTCAGGATCGCAGTTCTGCTGCGCGATCAGTTCAGCTTGGAGCTCCAGGCTCACAAGGCGTCGCTGGACAAACTACGCAAGGCGCTCCGGTCGAAGTCCTTCATCGCACTTTGGGGTCAGCGGCTCGCCCTTCAGGGTAGCCGAGACTGGGTATTCCTTAATGAAGCCGAAGCGGTGCTCGAAGCGGATGCGCTCGTCATCCACCTAAACCCACACCTGCGGGTGCTGCGGGACGGGTTCGCTCTACCTGACGCCGAAGCATCGAAGGGACAGTTGGACCTCTTCTCTCTGCCGGCGATCCACGATCGAACGGCAGCAACGGCTTCGTTCAGCGCCAGGGCGCAGCCAAGACGCCGGCGCACCGCATGACCGCGTTCGCCCCCCGCTTCAGGTTGCGAGCCGAACCATCATCAGGCATTGATGTTTCAGTTTTGTTCTTATTCCGACCAGCATGGAAGGTGTGGCTGTGATCCCCGTAGCGGTGCAGGGATGGCTTGAGCGACTCGGCTACACGGCCGAGCCGGGCCTGCTGCATGTCCGCGGCGAAGGGGTCCCGGAAACGCACCCTTATGCACTCGAAATCAAAGCCCTGCTGAAGCCGGACGGAGCCGTTCGGGCTCAGGCGGTGTTTGACGTAGAGGGCGTGCCCACCGTCGTCTTCATTGAAGAGGATGGACGGCTTCTTGGTCCCAGAGGACTGGACGATGCCCGCAAACGCATCTGGAACCAGAACCTAGCGACCGTGGTCATCGAGGTGCGCGGCGACGAAGCGCTCGCACTTCCAGCTCGCAAGCTGAAGAAGGCCGGCGAACGGCTTCGGTTGAGCGACGCGCGCCCAGATGGCCCCTTCTCTGCCCAGGACGTCGCCACTGCGAACCTGTCGCGCCGCGAGCCGAAGTGGTTCGAGGTCCAGGCGCGCGTCGACCGCAAGCTCCTGTTCAACCTGTCCACGGCCGTCAAGAACCTGACTGCCGAAGGCCTCGACCGCGCGCCTGAGAAGGACCGCCGCCGCCTCGCCGAGCTCCTGATGGGGCAGGTGCTGTTCGTATCTTACCTCGAGCATCGAGAGATTGTCGGCCCGACCTATCGGGAGCGGCGCTCGGTAGCACAGCTCCACGAGCTCGTCGCCTCAAGCGACCGAGGCGGTGTCCGGACGCTCATCGACCGGCTGCGTGCGGACTTCAACGGCGATTTCCTTGGCGACGATCGCCACGATCCCTGGGCGGCCCTCTCGGCGGACGGCTTCGACATCCTGAACCAGTTCCTCCGCCGCACCGATATGGAGACCGGGCAAGGCGACTTCTGGAACTACGATTTCAGCTACATCCCGGTCGAGCTGCTCTCTGGCCTTTACGAGAAGTTCTTGACGCCTGAGCAACAGGCCAAGGAAGGCGCCTACTACACGCCTCGCAATCTCGCGATGCTCGCGGTCGGTCAGGCCTTCCTCACCTCCGATAACCCGCTCGAAGAAACTATCTTCGACGGCGCGTGCGGCTCGGGGATCCTGCTCACCACCGCCTATCGGCGATTGATCGCGCTTACGGAGGCCCATAAGGGGCGCCCGCTCAGCTTCACTGAGCGCGGCAAGTTGCTAAAGCTTCGCATCTTCGGCGGCGACATCAACTTCATGGCCTGCCGTGTCACCGCGTTCAGCCTCTACCTGTCGTTGCTCGAAGGCCTCGATCCCGCCGACATCCTGGAGGCGCAGGAGCGGGAGGGCGCGAAGCTCCCGCCACTCCAGAACAGCAATCTTGCGCACGGCCACGAGCATGGCGACTTCTTCCGCCAAAGCCATCGCTTCGCGGACAAGCGCTTTTCGCTCATTATCTCCAATCCGCCCTGGGCGGAGCCGGAGGGCCAGTCGGAGATCACTGCGGATACCTGGGCCAAGGACGCCGGCGCCCCGTTCGTCCGCCGCCAGATCGCCGGCGCATATGCGCTTCGAGCGCTCGATTTCCTTGAGGAGGACGGCCGAACTTGCCTCATTCTTCCCATCGGGCAGTTCCTTGGCGGCTCCAGTGCGAGCTTCGTCTCGCACCTTCTGGAGCGGGTTCAACCTCTTCGGCTGATCAACTTTGGCGATCTTCAGGGCCTTATCTTCCCCACGGCGGAGAACACATGCCATGTGTTCGTCGGCAAACGTCGCGAGCGGGTGTTGCCGCGGCAGATCCCGTTCCGCGAGACCTTTGATTACCTCGTACCGAAGGCCGATCTGAGCCTCGCGCTCGGCCGCCTCACGATGCAGTCGGCTGACCGGCATATCCTGCAGACACGGTCGGTCGCCGAAGACCCGCAGCTCCTCGTCACCAATATGTGGGGCGACGCCAGCGATCTCGCAATCTGGACGCGCCTGTCGCTTCGCGGGACCTTCGCCGACTTCTGGAAAGGTCAACGCGACGAGCGGCGTTGGGTCTATCGCAAAGGCATCCACCTCAAGGACAAAAGCCGCGAGGCGGTCAGCTCAGCCCCGCTTCGTGACCTGCCCTTCGTACCGATCACGGCGTTGAGCGCGGGTTCCCCAGTCCTGCACCCCGATCTCCTGAGGCCGTGGCCATCCAACCACTCGACCGTAGTCGGCCTGAACGAGGCCGTGCTGGCGGTGTTCGATGGCCCGAGAGTTCTCTTCCCGGACGGCTTCTCCAAGGAGGAGCAGAATATCAGGGCCGCCTACTATGACGCCCCCGCCAGCTTCACGCACAGCGTTGGCGTAATCGCGTCAAAGACGAAGGACGACGCGAGGCTCCTTCAGTTCGCCGCCGTCTATCTACGATCCACCCTCGCGCGCTACTTCCTGATGATGCGCGGCTGGAAGATGCTGTGTGAACGTAACGGCGTTCACCTAGCCGATGTCGAAACTTTTCCCTTCTTCCCGCCCGAGAGCGCGCCAAACGTCGAAATGGCGCAAGCTGCCCTCGCGCAGGTTGGCGAGCACCTCGAAGCATTGCGACAGCTGCCGGAACTCGAGCAGGGTCCGCGCTATGGTCAGATCCGGGACGATCTCGACGACGCGGTGTTCGACTATTTCGAGCTGACCGATCCCGAGCGCAAACTAATCCGCGAGACCGTTAAGGTCCTGATGCCCTCAATCCGGCCTCGTAGCTTCAAGAGCCTGGACACGCCGGCACAGCATCTCGCCGATGCAGGCGATTTCAAGATCTACGCTCAAGCCCTGGCCGACTCCCTGACCTCGTGGCGCAATCGCACCAAGGGCCAGGGCCGGTTCCTTGTCGATGTAGTCGCCAGCGACCCAGAGCGCGCAGGACCGTCGGGAATCGTTCGGATCACTTACGATCAGAACATCACGGAAGCGCCCGTCATCAATACTGACGTTAGCGACGAGCTCGTGCTGCAAACTTTAGCGCAGCTGCGGGCCGCAGGGCTACGTGCGATCCCGTCGGGCGACTTCCTGACCTTGGTTCCAGACGCTCATCTGTGGATTGACGGGGCTCTTTACCTTGTGCGGCCGCTCATGCATCGGAGTTGGACGATCCGTCAGGCGATGCGCGATGCCGAGCAGATCGTCCGGAGAGTGCAAGCGCGCGCTTCACGCGAGAAGTCCGAGGTAAGTTCGTGACTTCGGCCGACGACTGGCGCACCGCCTTCCCAATTCAGCCCGCCACCGAGGCCGTCGAGGCGCTCCGCCAAGCCTGGACCGAACTCGCCGCGCGCCCCCTTCGCGACTTCAACCCGAAGACGAAGGAAGACGCGCTTACGAAGCGCTTGAAGGTCTACATCGAGAACTACGTTGCGCCGCGGCGCGGACTCCTAGGGATGTGGGCGGCGGAAGATATCATCGGAGCCGTGGACCCGGCTACGGGCGAGATGATCGAGGAGCGTCGGACCGACATTGCCTATGGTTGGAACGATCAAGACAAGGACATGAAGCTTGTCTTTGAGTTTAAGCGCCTGGGCCGTCAAAAGCGCCACCGCGATCATTACCTGCAGGATCAAGGGTTGGGGCGCTTCGTGACCGGCATCTACAGCCGCCGGCAGTCAGTGGCCGCCATGGTCGGCGTCCTGCTCGATCCCGAGGACGAGGTCGTGCCGCCGATCCGACGGGCGCTCGGGCACACGGCGCTTGCGACGACTCTGAGGCTTCGCAAGACCGCCACCGGAGATCACTTCACGCGGCCTTCGACCTTATTCACGACCGCCGATTTCGACACGGAGCATGAGCGGGATGCAGCGTTTGCGCCGCCGCACGGCACCATTAACGTGTCCCACTTCTTCCTGGCGTTCGGCTACCCCGTCTCCACCGGGAAGCCCAAGAAGCCAAAAGCCTGACAGCTCCGCCCCCACGCCGTCCGTCGGTGTTCAAGGGAGCCGCAGTCCGCGATCAAGCAGAGCTTGCAGTTGATCCTCTGTAATACCAACGGTCGTTGAAAACGACCTTTGATTCCGTTCCCGAATTTTCGTCAAGCCTTTGGCTTGGCATCGAAAATTCGGGATGGTTCAATGGCCCAATGCGTCAGCATCTTGGGCCATTGGTATAAGTGCTCTTCCGAGCACGCGCCACAGCTCCGCGACAGCCGTCGTCACCTCGTCCGGCAGCTCAATCCCACTCACGCTCACTGCTTCTTCTTCGGCCCCATGAACAAAAGGACATGCTCGACGCTGGTCGGGTCGCCAAGATCGTCCAGAGCCGTGTCGCCGAGCTTGCCCTTGCCGCCCGCCAGCGCCCACCTCACACCGGCGTGGTTCGCCGGCAGCATTCGCGCGATCCGCTCCGCCACGCTCGCGTCCCGCTCACGTACAATCCAGATGGCGAGAAGCAACAGCACCCGGCGCTTCTCAATCGTGGACAGGGCCTCGGCGGCTTTGAGAACCTGATCCATCTCGGCGCGCAACGCGACAAGCAGCAGCAGCCGAGAGGCCACCGCCTCGATCCTGGTCGCGAGCAATTGCGGCGTGATCCGGCTCAACGTTTCGGGCAAGACCTGCTCATGACCCGCTAGCAGGGCTCCGGCGGCATTCACGCGAACCGTACGCCGCCCAGGGTTGACGGCGAGGTCGAACAGCTGCCCCTGGAAGCCAGGATCGGCAGCGCGCACGAGCAGGGCGAATATCTCATAGCGGATGTCGGAGTCGCGCGTGTCGATCGCCAGCCGGTAGAGCTCGTTGGCCACCCGGTCTTCCAAAGGCCCGAGCTTCCCCATCGCGCCGATCGCCGCCTGCGCAATGGGGTAGTCGTCCTCCTCGCCCTGGTAGGACGAGCGAGGCGACCAGTCATCCTTCGCCAGAACCAGCAGCGCTGGGAGGTGGTCAGCGTGAGGCTTGAAGTCGAGCAGCTCGACCAGCGCCTTGCGGACAGGGCTGCCCTTGTGGTCGGCGAGGGCCAGCAGAGCCCTAGGCAGCGGCGCTGCCAGCGGCGCCGCCACGGCACTAAGCGATTGCGCAACCACGGCTGCAAACCGGTGCGACAGCCCGGCCTCGATCTCAGCTGTCATGCCGTGCCGGATCGCGGCCTTGATCGCCTCGACGGCGCTGCTCGCCTCGTCCGTATTGGCCAGCAGCCACCGCACATCGTCGGGGACGAACATCGGCAGGTGCTCGTCCAGGGTGATGCGGAACAGTCGCACCTGCTCGGTCGGTGATCCGGCGCGTGCTAAGAACTCGCGGACGCCGTCCGAAAGGGTGGGCACAGCCTTGGTCTCGAGCGCGAATCCGGCGTCGCTGACCTCCTTGAGAAGCGGCGGCAGGAGCGCTACCGCGCGCTCCGCAGCCTCCCCATGCCGGCTGCCGTCGAAGTCCGACCGCTTGCGGCGCATCTCGCCCAGGGTGATCGCAATCTCGACGAGCCGGCCTTCCTGTCCGGTATCGGCGAGTTGCTGGCAGATTGCCGGCAGCCGCTCGACCGCGCGCTCGGCGAGGCACGTCAACGCGGCGAGACGAACCTGCGGCTCGGCATGGCCTTCCAGCACGCGCTCCACCAGCGCAGGCTCGAAGGCGGGGTCCCAGGCCTTGGCCAGGACGTGCCAGAGATCGTCCTCGTCCTCACTCCCGCGGCCGACCGCGAAGGCTCCAGCGATTTCGCCCGTATCCAGCGCCTCATCCTTCGCAAGCTCCCGGAACCAGTAGTAGAGCAGCCGGTCCCGATGCCGATGCTCGGCCAGATGACGCCAGCCGACAGTCGCTCGGACGCGCTGGACATAGGCTTCAAGGAACTCGCCCGCAGTCCAGCCATCCTCATTATCGTTGAGGTGCTCGGCATAGTCATCGCTGTACTCACCGTTGGTGATCGCGAGATTGATTTCGGCGTAGCGTCTGAGGTCGGCGGCGCTGGGCGTGCGTACCACAACCGCAGTGTCGACGATAGCCTCGAACCCGGCGAGGTCACCCAGCGCGCCTTCCGCGATGGCGTCGTAAGTGTGTGTAAAGCCATAGTGCACGGCCGTCGCCGCCGCAGCCAGGAACGCCGGCGTCAGACCGGGCGCGACCCGCTCCGCCTCGGTGACAAAGCGCGCCCGAAAGTCGTTGCGGGCGTGCGGTAGCACATCGCGGATGAAGGTCCCGATAACCGCTTTGACCGCTGGGTCGGCCCGCATCCGGCCGTACCATGCCTCGTCGTGCTCCGGCGGCCCCCAGATGTGCATCCATCCGAAGGTGTGATCCGGCCGGTGAACGAGAAAGCGCGCGATCTCGGAGACGTTGCTGTCCGTCGACCCTGCCGCCGCGGCGAGGCTGAGGTTGTTCTCAAACGCTTTTCCCCCCTTGGCCAGCTCGTATGCCAACCAGGCGTCGATCTTGGCCTGCGCCGCCGCCGAGGGCGTCGGCTTCAGCTCCGGCTTGCGCTCGCCAGCGAGAAGCAGGCGCGCTGAGGCGGCGATACCCCAAGCCTCGCCGGGTCCATCAGGCGACACGAGGATGTCGATCAGGAAGCGCAAGGTCCGCCGAGCGACCAAGCGGTCCCGATCCAGCGCCTGCTCGATGCCGGCTTCGACCCGCGGGTGATAGTAGGTAATCGTGCTCTCGGCCTGACGCAGGTTTCGAGCGGCCACGAAGAACGTCACAAGCGGCGAGACGCCCTTCTCGAACTGGGGTCCGCTCTCGGCGAGCAGCTCCTCGATCTCGCGCAGCAGCCGCAACGAGAGCTTGTCGTTTGCCTTGAGCAGGCCCCACAAGACGGCGGCCGCCCGCACGTCACCGCGCTCCTCGATCTGATCGACAACGGTTCGCTCTATCGAGTCCTGATGCGCCCGCCGGATCGCCTCGGCCACGAGACCCTCCGGATTGCGCCGCTCCTTATCATCCAGGGTCGGCAGCGCATCAAAGAACTTCTGGATCTCCAGCGGCGTTGCGAGCTCCGCCAGCACCGAACCTTCACTCTCCTTCGCGAGCGCCTGCAGCTTGCGCGGCAGCGCATCGATGCGGGTGCGGTACAGGCGTCGGCGCTCCGCCTGGCCGTAATGCTCGGCCTCCAATCCGACCTGCCACGGCTTCACCGTGTCGAGCGCCCCAGCGCTCTGGGCGACGTCAAGCCGCGATGTTGCAACAATCATCCTGCCGGGGCTAGCCCTGGCGAAGAACTGTGCGAGTTGATCGTTCCAGGGCCGACTCTTAGGGTCGAAATCGTAGCGCCCCCACGGGTCCTCAATGTCATAGAGGACGGGCGACTCTGTCACGTCGTCGCGCAATTGGTCAGGGCCTAGCGTGATCGGCACGCGCGCGAGGCCAGGCACCTCCTTGCGCAGCTCGTCATAAAGCTTGCGCGTCGCCATCGTCTTGCCCGTCCCGGATTGCCCGATGATGAGCGCGGCGTGCCGCTCGTCCATCGCGGCGCGCAGTTCGCCCCAATTCGTGGGATGGACATAGTGGTCGAGCTCCGGCGAGCTGGCGATATAGCCGTCATAACGCCGAATGATCTGCTCGACCTGCACGCGCGTCCAGCGCCCTCCGCCCGCGCCGCCGATCCGGACTCGCGCTTGCTCGCGCAGGACCTTGCGGCAGTCATCGAGCTTGGCGTGCGGAACCCGAAAGCTCTCCGTAAGCAGCGTCTTGATATCGGTCGCAAGACGCTCCTCATCCTCGTTGCCGATGATCGCGACCCGGCCCGCCGAGCCCGCAGGCAGGGCGCTCTTGATCGTCGAGGGCATGTCGCCCGGCTTCGGCCAGCTTCCCGCCCGGCGAACGCGCAAACCGCGCGTACCCCCGTTCAGCCCCGCCGAGGTGACCAGCAAGTAACGGGACTTCTCGTTTTTCAGTCGCTCCATGGCGGAAGGTCGAGCATCGCCATGTTCGAGCAGCGCCTTCACTCCGGCAACCGTCCAGGCGTCTCCGCCTCGAAGCTTGGCCTGAACTATGAGGCGGTATCCGTCCAAGGCCGCCGTGCTCGTCAGGCGGCCCGGCTCATTTTCGGCGAGATCGGCTTCGATATCTTCTTCGGACGCAGGCTCCAGCACTAGCTCGTAGGTGAGCCTGCTGGCCAGCACTAGGTCGAGCGCCAGCCAGACTGAAACGTCGATCTGATACTCGTACCCAGCAACTGATTGCCCCCCAGACCCGCTGCGCTCGTCCTCCAACTTTGTCATTATGCTTCACTCGCCTTGCAGATGCCTAAGCTATGTCCGACCTTCGCCGGGCATAGCACAAGCCAGGGTTTGATGAGTCGGGTAGATCGTATCGCCAGGAGGGCCGACCAGACGGCGTGGCGGGAAGGTGACAGGTTCAATTTAGTATCTGCCGCACATGGGTGGCCATTTGTCTGCCACTGCGAAGCGCTTCCCTCACTAGTGTTGCTCCAAGAACTCTTCGATATAAGGACGCGCGCATCTTCGATCCGCATGTCGCGGGTCATGCAAGCGGCACTAATTCCACGACAATAATTCGCCGACGACTTTCACGACGTCGTATGTCGTGTTTTCAGGCGGTGAGCCGGCACGTCGCGAAAACCCTCGTTCTCAAGACGCTAGCTCCCGCACATGCAACGGCTGGCGTTCGCTTTCGGGCAACGAACCGGTGACTGCTGTTGGCGCATCTCGGAAGGGGAAGGCGCTTTGACGCACGGCAGCGGGCGCATCCCTGCTGTCGGACCCCGCTATCTTCGCGAAAATATCAACCAGACCAGGGACGAGGCGCACCCAGCCCGCCGAGTGGCGGCAGTGGTGCCCTACCTGCGCCTACCACCCCTACGCCGACACCCGCCGGCATGCCAGCCGTACCGCCGCCGACATGGACGACGACGGGTGCGACCGTCCACTGGCGGACCAGCACCTCGACTGTTGACCGCGCCGAAGCACCAGCGCAACCACGCCTATGCGCACTGCCGGCGTGGCTCCCGACAACGCCGCGCCGTCCCCTTCGTCGTTCATCCCGCTGCCCCCTTCCGGGAATCCCGGTCTAGCCGCCCCCCGCGGCCCTGACCCAGGATTCACCCGATGGACATCACCGCACACCTGCCTTCCGCCGCCGACACCGACACCCTCGCAGCGGCCGCCCGCGCTGTTCTTGACCCCTCCGGCCTCGGCCCCATCGACCGCGTACCTCTCATCCCCGAGGCCGCCCGCCGCCGACACCGCGTCTTCGTCCCCGCCGACCACCGCTTCAAGGCCGCCGCCCGCTTCATGCAGGCACTCTGGCGCGAGGACCGCGGCCTCGCGATCGGCACCCACGTCAATCGCCACGAGCCGCACCGCCCCCGGCGCCTCGGCTCACGCATCTCGACCGCGGCCGGCGCGCTCGGCGCCAACTTCCTTCATCCAGACATCGTCCCGGTGGTCACGCGCGCGCTCGCCTACCGTGAGCCGAGCGCGGCCTACGACATCGACCGCCTCAAGACGAACCTGCTGTCCTCCCAGCCGCTGGCCTTCAACCTGTTCGGCCTGCTCGCCCGCGACCCCGCACTGGCCACCCGCTTCGTCACGGAGTTCCTGCCGGGGACGCTGACGGAGGTCACCGACATACTGTTCGAGCACTCGCCGGGCCGCGGCGACCCGCGTTTCACGGCCGACCGCACCGCCTACGACGTCGTCTTGCGCGGCCGGGACACGACCGGCGCACGCGGCCTGATCTGCATCGAGATCAAGTACAGCGAGCCCGGCCACGAGCCCGCGCCCCCACCCCACCCGCGGCACACGCAGATCGCGCACGCCACCCCGGGCCTGCTCGTGGACCCCGAGGCTCCGACCCTGACAAGCGCCACCTGTCAGCAATTCTACCGCCAGCACTGCCTCGCGAGCGCGATGCTGACAGCCGGACTCGCGGACACGGCGACCCTGGCCTTCATCGCCCCCACCCACAACCAGTCTGCGCACGCCGCGGCGGCGACCTACCGGCGCCACCTCACGGACCCGCAGACGGGCCCAATACCGTTCGTGCCCACGACGCTGGAGCACGCGTTCGCGGCCATAGCGACCGCCGGCCTCCCGGACCACGCCCGCGCCCTTCACCGTCGCTACACCGACTGGTGGCTCGTCGACGGCGAACTCGACCTCGCCGCAGCAAGCACACCTGCTGAGGCCACCGTGTCCCCCATAACCGACACCTCGGCGTTGCGTCGCATGCAGACCCGAGCGCCACGCCGGCGCCCGAGCCGTTCTCCTGGGCTGCCCGTCTCGCGCGCAGTCTGAACTCACTCACCTACCGACTGGGACTGGCATACCATCCGTGCGCCGGCCCCAGAACGGCTTACACCCGCGGCACCCGATCCGCGCACGAGTGCTGACACCAACACTTCATCGCCCCGACCATCGCGCACCACTGTGCAGGCCCGCCCCGGACTTCGTCCGAGCGACTTACGCACAAGCACAAACATCCGCTGCGCCGATCGGCACCACCCCTGATAAGAATAGCTACTAACTCTAGCTGCACAGAAGGGCGGTTTACAACGCTACGAAGGTCGGCGGCAAAATTAGCCGTCCCCGCATGATAGCACACATCCCCGACGACTATATTCAGCAAGCAGACAAGATAAACATACCTGGGGCGCAAGGCGATCCTAGAATGGGCCTCGTCTGCAACATCAAGGCTACATAGTCTAAGGGGCACCTATGACCGACGCACCACCACCATTACCTCCGTTCAAAGAAGACGGGTACAGAACCGTCGAGCCCCGGATCTCGTTCACAATCGAGCGAACCATTGTCGCATACAGGAACGAGATCTGTCGTGCCTGGACCGACCCGGAGCAGCTCAAGCGCTGGATCGTCCCACCGGACCAAGATCTCGTCTCCTGCTACCTCGAATCCGAAGACCGGATGGTCTGGTACACCAAAAGCCATGCGGACAGCGAGAGCTGCGTAGAGCACGTCTTAGACTGCCAGACGTGGTTCCCATACAGCCGTATGGAGATTGCATTCTACACATCCGCCGTGCCGGGCATGATGGATGAGCACCCGGTCTTCCTACAGGTGGAACTCCAAAAGCAAGAGCGGGACGACACGGTAGTCTCCACCGACTACAAGCTTACGCTCCAATACCACAACGCTACTCTATGGCGATATACCAGCCGGATCGATCTGCATACCTTCTGGCTCGAAGCCACAGAACGCCTCACACGGCTCATCGAGCGCAGTAGCACTCTGAGCAAGGCAACGACCCCAACTCAGCGGCTGCAGATTAGCTAGCAAGAACGATCCCGGAAGCGCACGCCGTTTCCGGGATCCCCTCTTGCGGGGTGAAGCGCCTTCTCGTCGGCGACACTTCGTCGAAAGAACTGCCTACGCCACCCAATACAAACACTACTTGCGATCGCCCACCCTGATCACAGGATGACCAAGCGACCACTCGTCTCCCGCGCAACAGACCGGTGCAGCGCGCTTCAAGCAAACGCTACGTTTGCGACAGGGTGTACTGCACCCATTCACCCCGATCTCGCTTCCAGGACACCGGCACGGTTTACACAGCCGCCACGGGATAAACAAGCAAATCCAACCCCTGATGGCTTCGTGCAAGTGATGCGAAGGCACACTGTATCTAACTGCGCTACCATAGTCTATAAAATCGCCGTCGACCGACAGCGCCGCACCAGCGTCGGCGGCAGGCGCTACTTATCTGGTCCGCACCTCCGTGCCTGCCAACAGCAGGCGCCACTTCTCTGGCACCCATACGCGCTCGCCTCGCAGCACTGGTGCGGCGTCCCACCCACCGGGCGCCACACGATGTTCACGCACCATCCCGATCCCACCCCCTTCGTCACCTCACTCACCACATGCCGCCGAGTCGACGTCACACCGCACGCGCTCGCACACGCGCTCGGGGCCGCATTTCTGTCTACGCGCACACCGGAGGGCGCGAGCCCAAGCCCAATCGCAATCGCAATCGCAATCGACCTCAACATCGGCATCCAAGGTCGAGGCGCGATCACCTTCTGCTGCCAAGAAACAGGCATCAGCGAACGTCGACCTCTGCGAGCGCAACGCCGATCACACTGGGAATTAACAGTCGCGACGGAGCATGACGGACGCATTCACGGAGAGACTCGAACTCCCGCCTTTGCGCTGACCGTGGCTCTGACGCCGCTCCTTCATCCAGGGCGATCCACCGCAACCCGCATCGGCATGTCCCTTCACCTCGTTCATGAACCCTGGTGGCCATCCGACCTAACCGACACGCTCACAAGCCTCGTCGACACCTGGCTTCGGTGCATCGCGGAACGCGCGCAATCAACAGCGTGAGCCAGCCGGGAGCGGTACGCGAAGTACCGCGACCACCCGAGGCGGCACATCGACGAAATCGCGCCGATCCCGGCCCTGCCAAGTGCCTGAAACTTGGCACGTCTGACCACGCGACTTCTGCCAACATGCCGCCTCGGCCGCACCCAACGACCTGTAGCTCACACCCACCCAGAAGCGGCCTTCTTTGATGTATCTCTCATCAAGCAGAAGATGCGTGCTGGCCGCAATGCGCCATTTCCAGACCTTCGCCACTGGCTGTTCGAATGGTCGCTCGCCGTCCGACAGCGGACTTCAGAGGGCCGTGATTGCTTAGCAGGTGCCCGAGCATATTAGGGGGTATATTTTGGGCTGTTCCTGGGCGAGCGGCTGGCCGCCCCGAACTGGCTCGGCATCGCGCTCATCGCCGCCGGCGCCGTGCTGGTCGCCTACCGGGCGTGTGGATGGCCCCCCGAAACGGAAGGGGGCGATCCGACGACCGCCCCCTCGGCACCGCTACTGCGCGGCTTGCACCTGGACCGTCGCACCGGTCTCGCCGGGCTTGCCCTCGACGATCACGAGGATGCGCCGCGCCGCGGCGTTGGGGTTCTGCGTCACCTGGCGGATCGGTCCGACCGCGTTGACGATGGCGGCGCCCGCAGGGTTCGTCATGAAGGCGGCGAGCGGTTCCAGCGGCCCGGCGCCCTTCGGGTCGGCTGAGAGAGCGAGCAGGTAGGGGCTCTTCGGCGTCAGCCCGGTGACCGCGGCCTGCAGCGTCTGCAGCACGCCCTGGTCGAACAACGTCACCTGCGTCACCGGCTTGCCGTCCGGCCCGTCGAGGGTCAGCCGGCTCGACTGGCCGGCCGCGCCGAGGGGCTGCAGGTTCGGGGCGCCCGCGCTCTCCGGGACCGCCGCGGGCAGGTAGGCCACGCCTTGCGGGCCCTGGCCGATCGGGATCGTTGCGGTGACGGCGTTGGTGCCGGTGTCGATCACCGCGACCGCATCGGCATTCTCCAGGCCGACATAGACCCGCGATCCGTCGCCCGAGGGCCAGAGGCCGTGCGGGAGCGCGCCGGTCGGGATCGTCACGACCTGCGAGAAGTCGTCGGTGCGGAACACCTTGACCTGGTTGAGCCCGCCGACCGTCACGTAGGCGAACTGGCCGGCCCTGGTGCGGGCGATGTTAACGTGGTTAGTGATCGGCCCCGTCTCAATGGTCTTGAGCGCCTTGAACGGCGGCGCGGCCTCGAAGACCTGGACCCGGCCGACATCCTTCAGGGTGAACCAGACCTGGCGGCCGTCGGGCGTCGCCGCGATGTCGGGGCAGAACGGGCTCTCCTGCTTGATCCGCCCGACGATCTGCCGGCTCTTGACCTCGATCGCGACCGTCTCGGGGCTGAAGCTGGAGCAGACGTAGCCGTACCGGCCGTCGGGCGAGAAGATCGTCATGCCGGGCCCGTTCGGCACCGTGATCCGGCCCGTCTCCTTGCCCGTCGCCGCGTCGAGGATCGCCACGTAATCCTCGCCGCGCACGCTGACCCAGACCTCGCGCCCGTCCGGCGTGAAGAACGCCTCGTGCGGCGAGCGGCCGACATAGGTCGTGTGCCGCACGGTATTGGTGGCGGTGTCGATGAAGCTGACCGAGTTCGAGCCGATTGAGACCGCGAGCAGAGTCTTGCGATCGGGCGAGAAACCCATGCCGTGCACGAGGAGCTGGCCGCGATAGAGCGGGCTCAGGTTCGCGGGCGTGGTGTCGCCGAGGCGGATGACGCCGAGGAGCGTGTTGGCGGCGGGGTCGATCACCGAGACCGTGTTGGAGAACTGGTCCGAGGTATAGAAGCGGTCGCGGGGGCCGACCGGCACGTCGGGCGCCGAGGCGGGGCCAGGCGCCTGGCCCGCGAGCGCGGTTCCGCCGAGAAGGGCGAGCACGAGGGCCGCCGGAATGAGGTGTCGCATCGGATGTCGTCTCGCTGGGTGTGTGGGCCGGGCGGCTCAGTGATGGTGCGGGGCCGGAGCTTTCGGCGTGGCGGGAACGGCGGGCGGGCGCTCGGCGAGCGCGCGCCGCATGACCTCGATCTCCTGGGCCTGCTCGACGATGATGCCCTGGGCGAGCCGGCGCAGGACGGGGTCGCGCCCATAGGCGAGTTCGGCTTTCGCCATATCGATCGCGCCCTGGTGGTGCGGGATCATCATGGCGGCGAAGTCCCGGTCCGGATCGCCGGAGGGCGGCACGGCCATGTCGGCATGCATCCGGGTCATCGACTGGGCCATCAGCGCGTCGAAGCCGTCCGGGGCGCTCTCGGCATGCCCGGTCCGCATCATCATCATGCCGCCGCCCGCCAGGCCGCCGGCCATCAGGGTGGCGATCAGGATCGCCGTCGGTGCGCCGCGCATCGTCTCTCCCGGTTCTCGAAGGTCACGCCGGGAGAGATGCCGGGGAGCGGCGGATATTCCCCGACCGGGCGAAACGCACCGATCACGGCTGCGTGATGCGATTTTCCGACCGGCCGGGGGAATACCGCGGCCTCATCCGGCATCTTTCGTCGCGAGCCGCGGCATCCATCCGCCACCGCCCGCCCCGAAGAGCGCCATTGTGGAGAACGCCTTGGACGACCTCGCCGCCCTGATCGAGCCGCAGATCCCGGCGTTGCGGCGCTACGCCGTCGCGCTCCTGCGCGAGCGCGAGGCGGCCGACGACCTCGTCCAGGACGCCCTCGAACGCGCGATCCGGGCCTGGCCGCAGCGCCGCCGGGACGGCGACCTGCGCGCCTGGCTGTTCGCGATCCTGCGCAACCGCTACCTCGAAGGGGGGCGCGGCCGCCGCGGCGTCGAGGTCGGCCCGGAGCTGCTCGACGACGTCGCGGATGCCTCCGCCGATCCCGGGGCCGCCCTCGGCGTCCGGGACGTGCTCGACGGGCTCGCCGGCCTGCCCGAGGATCAACGCTCGGTCCTGCTCCTCGTCGCGGTCGAGGACATGTCCTATGCCGAGGCCGCCGCGGTGCTCGCCGTGCCGATCGGCACGGTGATGTCGCGCTTGAGCCGGGCGCGGGGCCGGATGCGCGCTTTCCTGGACCTCGCACCGACCGTCGTCACCGGACACCTGCGGAGGGTGAAATGACCGCGTCCGACCCCCGGCCCGTCGGCGAGGACGATCTTCACGCCTTCGTGGACGGCCAGCTCGATCCCGGCCGCCGCGCCACCGTCGAGGCCTGGCTCGCCGAGCACCCGGACGCGGCGGCCCGGGTCGCCGCCGACGGGCAGGCCCGCGCCCGCCTGCGCGCCCGCCTCGCCCCGATCGCCGACGAGCCGATCCCGGCCCGGCTGCGGGTCGCCCATCTGGCGCGCCCGCGTCCCGCCCGAAGCAGCCGCTGGCTGCCGGGCGCCGCGGCGGCGATGGTCTGCCTCGCCTTCGGCGGGGCGGTGGGTTGGGTCGGGCGCGGGGCGGTACCGCCCGCGGCGGCGCCGGTCGAGCCGATGACGCAGGCGGCGGTTTCGGCCTTTCGCACCTACGTGGTCGAGGCCGTCCATCCGGTCGAGGTCCGCGCCGACGGGACGCCGCATCTGGAGCAGTGGCTCTCGCGGCGCGTCGGCCGGCCGGTCAGGGCGCCGGATTTGCAGTCCCAAGGGTTCCGCCTGATGGGCGGGCGCCTGCTGCCGGCCGGCGACGAGCCGGCGGCGATGCTGATGTACGACGACGACCGCGGCACCCGCCTGACGCTCTACAGCCGCGCCGGCGCGGCCGGGGGACGCGGCGTCTTCCGCTACGCCCGCGAGGGCGACGTCGCCGCCTTCTCGTGGATCGACGCCGGGATGGCCTACGTGGTGACCGCGCGCACGGACGAAGCGCGGCTGCTGCGGGTCGCCGAGGCGGTCGACGCCCAGGCGAGCGGACGAGAAAGCGGGCCGCGGTGACGCCGGGCCAAGCTCGGTCGAGAAGATGGGCAGGGGGAGCGAGCATGACGGAACGCGTGCCGGGGCCGTCCGGACGGCCATGACCCTCGACCAGCTGCGCATCTTCGTGGCGGTGGCCGAGCGCCAGCACGTCACCCGGGCCGCCGAGGCGCTCAACCTCGTCCAGTCGGCGGTCAGCGCGGCCATCGCCGCCCTGGAGGGCCGGCACGCCGTCAAGCTGTTCCACCGGGTCGGGCGGGGCATCGAGCTGACCGAGGCCGGCCGCCTGTTCCTCGCGGAGGCACGCGCGGTGCTCGCCCGCGCCGAGGCGGCCGAGCAGGTGCTCGCCGACCTGAGCGGCCTGCGCCGCGGCACCCTCGCCATCCGGGCAAGCCAGACCATCGCCGGCCATTGGCTGCCCCGCCACCTCGTCGCGTTCCGGGCGGCCTATCCGGACATCATCCTGCGGCTCGGCATCGGCAATACCGCGCAGGCAGCCGAAGCGGTCCGCTCGGGAATGGCGGAGCTCGGCTTCGTGGAGGGCGCCGTCGAGGATGACGGCCTCGCGAGCCTTCCGGTCGCGGAGGATCGGCTCGTCCTCGTGGTCCGCCCCGGGCACGAACTGGCCGGCTGCTCGCAGCCGGGCCCCTCGGACCTCGCCGCAATCGCCTGGGTGCTGCGCGAACCCGGATCCGGGACGCGCTCGGCCCTCGAATCCGCCGTCGCGGCCGCCGGCCTCGCACCCGACGCGCTCACCGTGGCGCTGGAACTGCCCTCGAACGAGGCGGTGCTCGCCGCCGTCGCGGCGGGGGCCGGCGCGAGCGTCCTGTCGGAGGCGGTGGTCGCCCCCTCCCTGCGGACCGGGACACTCGTCGCCGTGCCGCTCGGTCTGCCGGCACGCACCTTCCGGGTCCTACGCCACAAGGAGCGATACCGCAGCCGGGCCGCGGACGCGCTGCTCGACCTGATCCGGGGGGCCGAGCCGTGAGCAACGTCGAACCCGACGATCCGCGCGTGCGGCTGGCAGAAGACCGGACGGTGCTCGCCGCGGAACGCACCTACGCCGCGTGGCTGCGCACCGGGCTCGCGTTTCTGAGCGTCGGTTTGGCTGCGCAACGCTTCCTGTCGGAGATGCTGCCCGGCTGGCCGCTGCGGATCATGGCTCTGGCACTCGTCGCCTGCGCTTTCGGATGTTTTTGTGCGGCGGCCTGGCGCGATCACGCCGTGAGGCGATCCCTCGCGTCGGCACCGATGCGGATGATGCCCCGTGCCCTGCCCCTCGGCATCGCGCTCCTGCTCTCCGCTGTCGCGAGCCTCGCGGCCGTGACGCTGTGGCAGGTCTGAGTACCTCCCGGCGCTCACTCCACGGTCACGCGCACGCGGTGCCACGCGGCGCTGAGGTAGCCCTTGTAGTTCCAGGTGTCGTCCGGCAGCGCAGGCTGGGTCTGCCCGGCCTCGTCCCAGGCGCGCACCGCCAGCTCGTGCTCGCCTGGGGGGAGATCGAGGTCGATCGTCCAGAACGTCCAGGCGAAGCGCGCCCGCGCATCGTGCTCGAGCGCCGCTTGCGCCCAGGTCCGCCCGCCATTGCCGGAGACGTCGACGCGCACGACGGCGCGGTCGCCCGACACCGCGTAGCCGCGGATTGTGTTCGCCCCGGCCGCCAGCCGTGCCCCGCGTGCGGGCTCGCAGATCGCCGCGTTCAGCGGCATCGTGTTGATGGTGTGACCCTGGGCGGGGTCGGCCGTCTCCGCCGTTACGTCCGACGGGAACAGCTTGTAGTCCTCGGCCTGGATCGGGTTGTCCGACGGGTGGTCCTGCACCGTGATGCGCTTTAGCCATTTCGGGCTGCGCACCCCGGCGAAGCCCGGCACGACGACGCGCAGCGGGAAGCCGTGCTCCGGCAGCAGCGGCGCGCCGTTCATCGCGAAGGCCAGCAGGGTCTCGGGCGCGAGCGCCTTGGCCAACGGAATCGAGGCTCCGTAGGGCCGGCCCTCGACGAGGTCGTGGCTCTCGAAGGCGACGTGCAGGTCCGCACCCTCGGCGATCCCGGCCTCGCGCAGCACGTCGCCCAAGCGGACACCGGTCCAGTCGGCCGTGCCGATCGCGCCGCCGTCCCATGGGTCGCCGGAGACCGGCGCCACCGCCCGCATGTCCGCGCGGCGGTTGCCCGCGCACTGCATCGTCGCCGTCACGGTGGCCTCGATATGACGCGACCGCAAGCTCTCCAGCGACAGCTCCAGCGCCGTCGGGATCGCGCCGTCGAGGTGGAGGCGGTAGCCGTCCGCATCGATCTCCGGCAGGTCGCCGTGCGAGCGCACGTAGAAGTCGTCGGCTGCCGTGCGATAGGAGGCGCGCAGCCGCGCGAGGGGCGGCTCGGCATTGTACGGCGCCTCCCCGTGGACGATCAGGCGCGCCCTGCGCTCGGCCAAGCTCGACATGCGGGTCTCCAGGCTGGTGGATCGCGGGACAACGTGCCGGGACCGGATCGGTCCCGGCGTGCTTCCCCGGCTTCGCCGTCGCGACGGCGGGCCGGGCACGTCACCGTCAGGGCTGCGGCTTCATTGCCGCGAGGTAGTCGACGATGGCCTTCACGTCGGCCTCGTCGATCGGTGCCTTGTAGACGTGGACCATCTTGTTGACGGTCTCGGTCCACTGCGCCTTCGACAACTTGGGCTGGGTCAGCACCATTCCGGCCGAATGGCAGGCAAGGCAGTTGGTGTTGGCGGCCTCCGCCCCGGGGCCCTCCGGGAAGAAGCGGTCGGAGGTGGGCAGCTCGACCTGCTGCGAGGTGAAGCGCATCGGCTCGGTCGCCTCGGCGGCGAATGTCGGGGTGGAGGCCAGCGCGAGCGCGGCGAGCAGGAACGCGGTGCGGGATGTGACCATGGCTCTCTCCCTCAGGCGACGTGAAGCGACACGGTCTCGACGCCGTTCTGCATGAACCCGGCCCCGTTCCAGACCCGCTCCATCGGCTGGGCCAGCCCGTTCGTGTTGGTGCAGCGGACCTTGATCGCGTGGGTGCCGGCCGCGAAGGCCGGCAGGTCGCCCTCGAACCGCCGGAAGCTGTAGGGGCCCTCGTCGGCTCCGAGCTTGCCCAAGGACCACGTCGCGCCGCCGTCGGCGGAGATCTCCACCGTCCTGACCCCGCAATCGCCCCCGAAGGCGATGCCGCGAACCGCCACCGGCGAACCGGCCGCCGCCCGTGCGCCGTCGCGCAGGTTGGTGACGAAGGCGCGCGGGACCATGCGGTTGATCGGCACCGTCTTGAACCCGGTCTGACCGGGCTTGATGTTTGCCCCCGGCACGTCCGGGATGCGGTAGGCGGTCTTCATCCAGTACTGGTCGTCGGGCTTGTCCAGCACCTCGATGTCGGACAGCATCTTGACCCAGTAGGTCGAGTACCAGCCTGGCACCACCAGGCGCAGCGGAAAGCCGTTGAGCAGCGGCAGCTGCTCGCCGTTCATCGCGTAGGCCAGCATGACCTCGCCGTCGCGGGCATGGTCGAGGTCGAGCGACTTCTTGAAGTCGGGCGCGTCGTCCACGACGGGTTCGTCGAGGCCGCTGAAGCGGACTTGCACCGCTCCACCCTTCACCCCGGCGCGGTCGAGCACGTCCTTCAGGCGCACGCCCGTCCAGCGCGCGTTGCCCATCGAGCCGTTGGCCCACTGCGCCCCCGGCACCCGCGGCTCGAACAGGCCGCGGGAATTGCCCGAGCATTGGTTGACGGCGGCGATCTCGAAGCGCGGCAGCCGGGCGAGCTCGTCGAGCGACAGCGACAGCTCCCGGTCGACATGGCCACGCACCGTCAGCCGATAGGCGTTCGCGTCGACCTCGGTGGGGATCGAGGCCCAGTGCCAGCGCACGTAGAAGCGGTCGTTGGGGGTGAACACGCCCTGGTCGAACACCTCGAACGGCGTCTCCAGGAGCGGCGGGCGCGTCCGCTGCAGGATCATCGGCCCCTTGCCGGGGAAGGCCGTGGTCAGGTCGCGCAGGTCGGGGCCGCCGGGCTGCGGGAGCTTGACCGTGCCCGCAGCCCAAGCCGGCACCGCGGCCGCGAGGCTGCCGAGGCCAAGACCACTGAGGCCAAGACCGGCGAGCATCGCGCGGCGGGGAATGGCAGGATGGCTCAAGGGTGTTCCTCCGGGTCCGGGCCGAGCGTCTCGCGCTCTCCCTTGGGTGATGGAAAGTATCTTCCATGAGACAGGGCTTCCAACGGAAAGTCCTGCTCGTTCCGATCGATTGGAGAGATCGTTTCCCTCCGGCGCGCCGGGAAACGGTCGTCCGAGGACGCTCGGTTAGGCGATGCCGAGGAGTTGGATCAGGCAGAGGCTGACCGCGGTGAGGGCGAGCAGGGAGGCGACCACCGCTAGCGTGACCCGCAGCCCCGCGCCGGCGACGCTGCGCACGTCGACCCCGAGCCCGAGCGCGGCCATCGACACGATGGTGAGCACGTTGGCGGTCGCGGCGATCGGCGGCAGGGCGGCCTGCGGGATCAGCCCGCCCGAGCGCAGGCCGGCCATCGCCAGGAACGCCAGGATGAACCACGGCACGAGGCGGTGGATCGCGACGCGGCCGGGCTTCGGACGCTCCCCCGCGGTGACGTGCGGGGCCGGCTCGTCCGTCTCCTCGCGCAGCCGGCTCGCGCCGAGGGAGAGCGCCAGCACCACCGGGCCGAGCATTAGTACCCGGACCAGCTTGACCAGGGTGCCGACCTGGACGCTCAGCGCCGCCACCGGCGCCGTCGCGGCGAGCACCTGCGGCACGGCGTAGACGGTGAGGCCGGCGAGCACGCCGTACTGCATCGGCGACAGGCCGAGGAGCGGCACGAGCAAGGGCAGGCCGAGCACGACCAGCACCCCGAGCACCGCCGTGAAGGCGATGGAGGAGGCGACGTCCTCGCCGTCCGCACCGATCACCGGGGCGGTCGCGGCGATCGCCGAGTTGCCGCAGATCGAGTTGCCGCAGGCGACGAGGATCGCGAGCCGGGGGTGCAGACCTAGGGCGCGGCCGATGCCGTAGCTTGCCGCGATCGCCGCCATCACCACCACGGCGATGCCGACGAGCAGGCCGGGTCCGGCCGCCAGCAGGGTTGCGAGGCTGAGCGAGGCTCCGAGCAGGACGACGGCGACTTCGAGGACAGTCTTGGCGCCGAAGGCGATGCCGGGGAAGTAGCGCGCGCCCGGATTCCACACGGTGCGCAGGGCCGTGCCGAGCACGATCGCGAGCACCAAAGCCTCGAGCCAGGCTCGGCCGAACAGGTGTTCCTCGGCCGATTCGAGCGCGAGGGCGGCGCCGGTCACCGCGAGGCACAGGAGGAGGCCGGGCAGGAGGCGGCGCAGGGGGGTAAGGGGGGATGCGATGAGGGTCGCGGCGGTCATGATGGTCTCGCGGAGTCGCTTGGATCTGTCCCCACCGTGCCAATCCACGAGCATTCGATCCAACAGAACGTTACGATGGTTCTGTTCGTCATTACCGATCATTGCGACCGTGCCGACGACGATGCCGGTCGTCGGGTGGACAGGTTCACCTGCCCTTGAAACTCCGAGCCCACGACCAAACTTCCCGGTGAACGGTCACGCCCGGCAGACGGGCATGATTATGCGACCGGAGCAGGTGCGAGCCAGCCTCATGATCCCCGATCGGCCGATCGTGCGCCTGCTGGCGGCGGTGATCCTCGTGATCCTCGCCTCCTTCGTGCCGCCGGCAGTCCAGGCCCATGAGGGACACGCCCATCACGCTGGCCACGGTTCCGCGACGCACATGCGGACCGCCTCGGTGGCAGCGGTTCCGGCTGCGAATCTTGCCGGGCATGTCGCCCGGGCCGAGCCTCTGGCCTGCGCGGAGACCGCGCTCCGGATCACCGCTGTCGCGCCCATCCGGGACGCTGGTTGCTGCCCCGGCCCCTGCCGGGTCCGCTGCTGCGGAACGATGGCCTGCTGTGCCGCCGGCATTCTGCCCGGCCAGCCCGTCCTGGCGCCGATCTCGTTCCGGGCCGTCAGGCTGGTCCCGCGCAACGCCCCCGTTCGCACCGGCGCCGGACCCGAAGCCCTGCCGAGGCCTCCCCGAGCCCTCGCGTGAGATGAGGCGCGCCTGAAGGCGCGCAACGCCCGAGTTGTGCCCGCATCGACGGTGCACCTCCGGCTCTCACGGCACGGGCAGATCCCGCGGCTGCCGATCCCGCCTCTCGCCGCCCCGGGTGCGGCCGCCCCGCCTCCTAGGCGAAGTCCGCGCACGCCCCGCCCCCCCGGGGCCGTCCCGGGCGGCCCGTTCGAAACGATCCCCATTCGAAGCAGAGACCGATCCATGACCGCCCCTCGCACCTTCGCCGCCATCGTCCTCCTCTCGGCCGGCCTCGCCGGTCCCGCCCTGGCGCAGGCGTCGCACGACCATCGCTCCATGCCCGGGCACGGGATGGGCAAGACGAAGCCGGACCCGAAGGACACCGCCTCGACCGTTGAGTTCAAGGCCGCCGACGCGGCGATGATGAAGGAGATGCATGTCGCCTACACGGGCGACCCGGACGTCGACTTCCGCACGCACATGATCCCGCACCACAAGGGCGCGGTCGCCATGGCGAAGGTCGCGCTGACGCACGCCAAGGACCCCGAGACGCGAGCGATGGCGCAGAAGATCATCGACGATCAGGAAAAGGAGATCGCCGACATGGAGGCGTGGCTGAAGCGGCACGGCCGGTAGGCACCGCGCGGGCCGGGTTCATCCCGGTCCGCTTCCCCCGATATCGACCGACTGCTTGAGGAAATTCGCATGCCAGCCACCGCAAAGAAGGCCGTCCTCTACCGCATGGTGATGGAGAAGCACCTCTGCCCGTACGGGCTGAAGGCCAAGGACCTGCTCGAACGCCAGGGTTTCGCGGTCGAGGATCACTGGCTCACCACGCGCGAGGAGACCGACCGCTTCAAGGCCGAGCACGACGTCAAGTCGACGCCCCAGACCTTCATCGACGGCGCGCGCGTCGGGGGCTACGACGACCTGCGCCGCCGCTTCGGCACAACGGCGAACGACCCGAACGCGACGACCTACACGCCGGTCGTTGCGGTGTTCTCCATGACGGCGCTGATGGCGCTTGCGGCCAGCTATGCCGTCACCGGCACGCCGTTCACGATGCGCGCGGCCGAGTGGTTCATCGCCTTCAGCATGTGTGTGCTCGCCCTCCTCAAGCTGAAGGACGTCGAGAGCTTCTCGTCGATGTTCCTGGGCTACGACCTGCTCGGCCAACGCTGGGTCCGCTACGCCTACGCCTATCCGTTCCTGGAAGGCCTCGCCGGCATCCTCATGGTCGCGGGAGCCCTGAACTGGCTGTCGATCCCGGTGGCCCTGTTCATCGGGACGATCGGGGCCGTCTCGGTGTTCAAGGCGGTCTACGTCGACAAGCGCGAGATCAAGTGCGCCTGCGTCGGCGGGTCGAGCAAGGTGCCGCTCGGCTTCGCTCGCTGACCGAGAACCTGATGATGGTCGCCATGGCGGTTTGGATGCTGGCGATGCACGCATGAGCGCGGCGGCCGCGCCGCCATCGACCGAGGTCGCACGACCGGCGGAATCCCGTCTGCCCGGGTTCGACGGGGCAGAATTTACTTCGAGTCCAAGGCCCAGGCGCCCCCCGGGAGCATGCCGGTCCGGGCCCGTCGCACTCGGACGTTGCACTGGTTGCTCGATGCGTCGAACGGCTTTCGAAGCGGCGAAGCTGCTCGGCTCTAGAAACGACCGACGGGCATCGGAGAACCCGATGCCCGCACGGTCTCGCGTCTCGAATCTCGAGGCTACGCGGCCCGGCGGGCGTGACCCTTGCCGCGGCGCGACACGCCGAGGCCCTTGCGGGCATCGCACTTGAGGCCGTGGCTGTGCCAGCCCTCCGCGGGGGCCTGCTGCCAGCCGTGATGGCAGCCATGCGCTGCGGCAGGGCCGATCCAAAGAGCCGTCAGCAATCCGATCGAGACAGCGAGGGTGCGCATGCGAAGATCCTTCTCAGGTGGGAAAATCAGGTCTCAGAACCGGCCGGCAAGCGTCAGCCGCACGGCTGTCGGCTCGACCGGGTGGAAGTGGCGGTCGGCGACGCCGCCCGCGTCCTCCCCCGGCAGGCGTGACACGTAGTAGTAGGTGATCTGATCCGCCTTGGCATTGGTCACGTTCAGCACGTCGAGGGAGAGGCTGACGCCGTTGTCGAAGTTGTACCCGACCCGGCCGTTGAGAAGCGCGGTCGGCTTCGAGCGCACCGAGTTGTCCTCGATCAGAGGGCGCGGCCCGAAATAGCGGAGTCGCAGTGAGCCGAACCAGCCCTGGCCTTCGCCGAACGTGATGCCCGCCGACGCGATCGTGGTCGGCGCCTCGGGCACCCGCCGGCCGACCGGGTCGCGGTCGGCGAAGCGGGCGTTGGTGAGCGTCAGGTCGCCCTCCAGGGCCAGCCAGGGCGTGACGGCGTAATGGTTGCTCCACTCGATACCGAACCGCCGTGTCGGCCGGCTCGGCTCGGTGGTGCCGGTGTCGCCCTGGAACAGGTTCTCGGACGCGAAATCGAGCCGGAACAGCGCCAGGGAGGTTTCCAGCCCTGTGATCGAGCGGTTGCGGATCCCGACTTCGTAGCCGGTCGAGGGGACCAGGAACGGCGAGCGGGACACGTTGAACAGCGGACTGACCGGATCGACGGTGGCCGTGACGCCGCGAGCATCGTTCGAATGGAAGCCGCCGCCGTAGTTCACGTACAGCTCGGTATCTAGCCACGGCCCGAGCACCGCCCCGAGCTTCGGATTGACGATGCCGTCGCGGGCGCGGCCCGAATTCGCCGGGGTGTCGGAGCGGACATCGGCATAGTAGCCGTCGGCCCGGAAGCCGACGCTGGTGCGCAGCCAATCGGTCCAGCGCACCCGGTTCTCGTAGTAGAACGCCGCGCTGGCCTCCAGCACCCGGTCGTCCAGCACCGTCGAGCGGTACTGCCGCGCCGTCGTGTTGAACAGGCCGACCCGGATGTCGTCGGTGCGGGTCTGCACGCCGAACTCGTTCTCTATGGCGAGCCCGAACAGGTCGCCCTGGAACACGCGCGAGATTTCACCGCCGCCGAGCACGCGGCTGTCGCGCTGGCGGAATTGGTCGCCGTTGACCGGATCGTTTAGGAAATACGTGAAGTTGTTCCAGAGGTTCATCTGGTATCGGATCACGTAGGCCGAGGCCCGCGTGATGCCGCTGTCATCCGACTGGCTCCAGCGCCCCGACAGCGAGAAGCGCCCGGTATCGCCGCCATCGCTCGGGTCGAGGGTGCCGTAGCGACCGATGATCCCCTCCGCCACCGCCCGCTCGGGAATCTGATTGGTGGCATTCCACTTGGCCCAGTAGGCCATGCCGGTGACCGCAAAGCCGTCGAGCGGCGTACCCTGGCTGTAGCGCACCACGCCGTTGAACTTGCGGAGGGTATCAGGCACCACCCACGGGCCGTCATAGGTCTGCGCCTCGCCCGCCATGAGCAGGTTGCCCGCGCCGAGCGGTGCCGACGCGGCCGAGAAGGCTCGCTTAAGACCGAAGCTGCCCAACGTCGTCAGCGCGATGTTGCGGTTGAGCTTGTCGAGATAGTCGATCCGCACCGAGCCGGCCGAGGCGAAGTCACCGTCGCGCACGAAGTACGGGCCCTTGTGGAACTCGACCGCGCCGACGAGCTCGGGGATCAGGAAGTTGAGATCGGCGTAGCCCTGGCCGTGGGCATGGGTGCGCATGTTCACCGGCATGCCGTCGACGTTGATGGCGATGTCGGTGCCGTGGTCGAGGTTGAAGCCACGCAGGAAGTACTGGTTGGCTTTGCCCTCACCCGAGTGCTGCGTGATGATGAGGCCCGGCACTTCCTCCAGCACCTCGCCGGGTCGGGTCACCGGGCGGCTGTTGATCTGCGCCCCCGTGATGATGCCGGCACTTGCAGCATCAAACGGTCGAAGCGCGCCGCCGATGCCGGTGACGCCGCCGACATAGCCGGCGCTGGCGTTAGGTGTGCCCGATGACGTGGCGGCCGGTGCTTCCGGTGCGACCGTGATCTCGGAGAGCGCGATGGTATCTGCGGTCTCGGTCATCGCCGGCGCGGCCCAGGCGTGGGAGGCGACCAGCAGGACGCTGGCGGAGCTGAGCAGGCTGTATCGACGCACCCTGTGGGCAGATGACAAGGTAGAGCGGGCCAACGGCGTTCCAGAAGCGGCATCGAGGCGTGCCCCTCGCACGTCCCGCGTATGAGAAATCTACGCAAAGTTCACACCGCCGGCTGTGGCCGGCGGTCCTCAGTGGCCAGCGTTGTCACCGTGCGGGTGCGGGTGGTTGGCCGGTTCGGCGCTGTTCTCGGGAATGAGGTGCAGGTGGCCGTAGCGCACACCCCGCTGGGTGATGATGCGATCGGCGTAAGCCTGCATGGCCGGCACAGATCCATGCAGCACCGCAACTTCCAGGCAATCGTCCCTGGTCAGATGCACATGCATGCTGGCGATAGACACCCCGTGGTGGTGTCCTTCATCGGTGAGACGGCGTGCCAGGTCGCGGGTGCCATGATTGTAGACGTAGCTCAGCGTCCCGTAGTAGGACGCAGCGCCCGCCTGATCGCCCTGGGATGGGGCGACCGCATCGCGGACGAGGTCACGCACGGCCTCCGAGCGGCTACCATAGCCGCGTTCGGTACACAGACGATCCATCGCCGCCAGCAGCTCGTCGTCAATGGTGATCGTGATGCGCTGCATGCCCGCTCCGTCAACTGCTCGATGGCTTTGGTAGGAGCATGGCGAGCGCGTGAACAGCTAGGGGAATGGCGCGCCTTCGCGCGGCTCATGCCCCAGCGGTCATTCCATCACATGAACTGGCATGTAAGAAAAACGACCTGTTCCTGACAGCCAGAAGAGCCTTCGGCGGTGACGCACTTGACGCCGGAGCCCGGCGACGCAGCGAATGTCAAGGAGCCTGTCATGAAATCAAATGTCTGGAAAATCCTCGCGACCGGACATTCCTGACATAGTTTGCGAGGAGCCGCTTTGGGTCAGTTGTTCGCATGCCCCTTGGTCTGCTGAGCGACCTCGCCGACCTCTGGCTCTAGCGCCTGGAAGAACACGCGCACGCGACGACGCTGCATCACCGACTGCTCCGTATGTGACAGCACCACCCGCGTGGCCGCATCGCCCTTTTCGCACTGATTCGCACGCCGCCAAGTGTTTGAAACTTGGCGCGTCTGACAACGATCATTCTGCTGACATGGCGCCTCGGGCGCACTCAACGATCTGTAGCTCAGCCCACCGCACACAGCCGCCCTTTTGATGTGTAGTTCACCACCCCGATCCGGGAAACCCGCTCCAGAGGCCGCCATTATCGCCGCGGCCGCAACGGAGCAACCCCGGCCATGCCCGCCGACCTACACGAGCGCGTCACCGCCACCATCCTGCAGCAGCTCGACACCGCGGACCCCGACGCCTGGACACCGCCCTGGCACGGCGACGACCCGCTGCCGCGCAATGCGCTCACCGGCAAGCGTTACCGAGGCCTCAACATCCTGGCGCTGTGGTGCGCGGCCCAAGCCCACGGCTACACCGACGCCCGCTGGGCGACCTATCGCCAGTGGGCGGCGCTCGGCGCGCAGGTTCGTCGTGGCGAACGCGGCAGCCTGATCCTGTTCTATAAAGACCTGCCGACCGCCGACCGAGCAGACACAGCGCAGGGTACCGACACCGACAACCACGCAATCGCTGCCCGCTTCATTGCCCGTGCCTCGACCATATTCAACATCGCCCAGGTCGATGCCGCGCCCCAGGCGACCGCGCCGACGGGATCGCCGCCGGCCCTGCAACCCACCTTCGACGCCTTCGTCACCGCCACCGGCGCGCACATCAACGAAGGCGGCGCACGCGCCTGCTACGTCCCGGCCACGGACACGATCCACCTGCCGCCCCGGACCGCCTTCCACACGCCCACACGCTACGCGGGCACGCTCGCCCACGAACTCATTCACTGGACCGGCGCCCCCCACCGACTCGCCCGCGACCTCACCGCCCGGTTCGGCGCCCGCGCCTACGCCGCCGAGGAGCTGACGGCTGAACTCGGCGCCGCCTTCGTGCTGGCAGACCTCGGCCTCGCGCGCACGCCCCACCCGGACCACGCCGCCTACTGCGCCTCCTGGGCACCGCTCCTACGGGCAGACCCGCGCGCACTCAGTCACGCCGCCACCCAAGCCTCGCGCGCGGCCGACTATCTCACCGCGCTGCAACTGGGCCGCCAGGAGGAAGCGGGGACACAAGACGAGGCAAGCTTCTCTTACGCACCAACGCCGGAGGCGGCTTAGGCCGGATCCCAGATGAGACTAGCCGCCGCGGACACCGTGCCGGCGAACGCAGCATGAACACCGTATTCACCGTCTACCTCTCGTGCTCGACGTCCACCGCCCACCACCACGGCGGATTCGATTCACGGGCCCCGAGCCAAGGATGCTCGACTTCGTGGGGTCGAGGCCGCGCTCCATGATCAAGAAGATGGTCTCCGTGCGCTGCCAGCTCAGGCTGCTCGACGGCGCCACCCGTATATCGCACCCGGCCGCATTCAGACGGCCGCACCCGTCAAGCGTATTCGGAGGCCGGACGTGCCAACAACCCTGTCCATCGAACATCAGATTCCCAGCCCGTTCACACATCCCGCCTTCCTGGCGCGTCACAGGCAGGCGAACCGCAAACTGGATCGGCGGCACGGGGGCATCGAGACCGATGTACTCGCGCTTCGAGCCGCCGCGACAATCGCCTCGACAGCACCTGACCCGGCAACCCGACGCATCGCCTACCGGCTGCTCGTCCGTTGCAGCATCCTGGCGTCGATGAGCCTGACCGACTGCGAAGGGGAGGTGGTGGTGGACTCCTTCTTCGCGATGAAGGAGGCCGAGCACGGAGGCGATCGGCTGGCCGCATTTCAGAGTCACATCGATACCGTCATCGCGGCAACGCACACGAACGCGCCGCGCGAGGTACTTCCCGTGGTCTGGCGCGAACTAGAGCCGTTCATCCGCCCCCTGACCGATCGGAACTGGGCCGCCTTCCTGAAAGTCATCGCCTGGTGCTCAGCCGAAAATTTTCGGGATGATCCGGCACGGATACGCCATAACATCTATCTTCTCCGCCAACTTCGACAGCTGGTCGGCGGCACGGCCCGTGCAACCAATTAGAACTACTGGGGCTGGAACTGCGCACGTGGCCCCAGCCCCGAATATATCGCCGCCGCCACGGACGGAGGACGGCGATGAACAACACGGAACAGTACGGCGCGATGTCGATCGAGGACTTCTGCCGCTGGGCTGGGATCGGCCGTTCCCTGGCCTACAAGGAGATCGAAGCCGGCCGCCTTCGTATCAAGAAGGTCGGCCGGCGTACACTGATCACTATGGACGCGGCACGCGCCTGGCTCGCGAACCTGCCCGACGGGGACGCCGGAAACGCTGCGTAGCCCCGGCGTGTCACCCCCTGCACACCAGGGCTAAATCAACAATACCCCCTTACGACTGCGACCAGCGGGCACGACAGGTAGGCTGGGCAGGTGGACCTGCCTCCCCAACGACCGCCTCTACGACCAGCCCGACCTATACAGCCGCCGTGGACGCCTACCCACGGCACCCCACACGAACGGCGCTCCCGCCGACCTCAGCACTTCAACGCGCAAAATGACCGCAGGCCGAGGAAAATTCCCCATATCGTCACCTTGAAGCGTGAGAAATCCCTCTAATCATCTGGAAAAACAGAGTTTTTCGGCGCGCGAGATCGCTTCGCCTCACACTTTCATAAAGTGTGAGATCGGCATGCAACCCAAGATTTTACTTATCTGATATTATTAATCTTCAAGTTGATTAATCAGCTTGAACCTTCGATAATCTTCTATGGTCTGCTCACGCGCTAGAACGCGACGAGCCTCTCGGATCTCGGCATATGACATCGGAGGGGACTGTCGCGTCACGTAAGCTGCAAACTCAGCACCGTACAGCCTCCAAACATCGAACCGTCCCGCCTCGAACGAAGACTGGAAGGGTTCATTCTCCGGATTCCAGTTAGACGGAGGCAATATGCATTTCAAATCACCAATATAGATAGTTCTTCTCTCTTGATCACTCTCGGCCGCTAACTTAAGGGCCTTTTGACCCCCGGGACTTCCGGACCGGCGGGACGTCTCTCCAAGCAATTCGGAATGACCGATCCGCTTCTTCAGGGGGACCGTGCCAGGGTTCCTCCACTTAAACGCAATCAGGTCACCTAACATAACAGCTTGCCTGTCCTCCGAATTGCGACTCCTGACGATGCAAGCGTCCTGATCGTAGCCTTTCATCTGATAGTGGAACCCCATCCAGTGACGCATAAGGCTTGACTTGCCGCCTCGGCTAACCGCGACCGCCTTCGGCACATAGGATCTGAGTCTGTTCTGAACCCAGGTCCGCTGCGCCCACTCGCGAAAATTCTTGCGATGGGTTGGCTGCTCCTCGGCATCCGCAGGGATATGCACCTGCAAGTGCGTATGTAGGCTTCCGTCAGCACCAGCCTCGTGGACGTAGAAATATGCACGCGGGATCTCGTAATCCTTCAGCCAAGCATCAAGACACATCTGGAATGCACGAAAGCCGGCCTTGACGGCATTCGTGTCGTGACATCCGAGCAGGCCCCATTGGATCGTAATAGATACATCGCAGAGTAGGTTGTTTTCGACTGCGAACTCTGCGGCAGCATAATGCGAGGCAAATTCCTGTGCACCAATGAGAGATGGCCTCGGTCCAACTAGATCGACATAGAACGGCTTTACAGCTCGACCGCGCAACTTCCTGACAAAGCAGGAGGGACGACGCTCCTGTTGACTATTTATATTCTTGATATCAGCCTCATACAGCTCTTCAGGACTTCTCCCGTAAACACCTGCCAACAACCGGCTTTCATAACTATTGCCGGTGAAGCTGTAAGCGTGGTTTGGCGAGGGGCCGCCAGCATGTAGAACCGCAGCATCATGAGATGCGCGATCAATGAAGTCGCCTGGATTGACGTGCCTGTTTGCTCTTCGAGCCATCAACCTCATCCTACCCTAATCATGCGGCCACTCGACATCTTTATTCAGCACTGAGCAGAATCGCCATGCTCAACCAACCCTCGCCCCGAGAATCGTTTCGACGTCCCCTGTAGTGTCGTTCAAGAACCCTGGTGCCACATCACAGAAATTCGCCCACGCCTCCATCAGCTGCCGGCGCTTCTCCAGCGCGTCACCGCGTCGGTAGGCCCGTTCGACCGCGTCACCGACAAGATGCGCCAACGCGGCTTCCGCCACCTCCCGGGGAAACGGCGTCTCCTCACCCGCCCAGTCCCGAAACGCCGACCGGAACCCGTGCGGCGTGTCCGTCCGCTTCGCTCGCCGCATCACCATCTCCAGCGCCATCACCGACAGCCCCTTGCCCGGACGTTGACCGGGAAACACGAATGGATTGTCGGCCAGGCCGAGGGCCTGCATCTCCGAGAGGATGGCGAGGGCTCGGTCGCTGAGCGGCACTCGGTGCTCTCGCCCAGCCTTCATCCGTGCGGCTGGCACGATCCACACCCGCGCCTTCCAGTCCACCTCCGACCATTGCGCACCCAAGGTCTCGCCGGACCGGGCAGCCGTTAGGATCGTGAACTCCAGCGCACGCGCGGCGATGCCGACCGAACCCCGAAGCTGCTGCACGAAGGCCGGCACGTCCGCGTAGGCCATTGCCTTGTGATGCCCGCGGCTGAGCTTCGTCCGCTTCGGCAGCAGCAGGTCGAGGTGCCCCCGCCACCGCGCGGGGTTCTCGCCCGCCCGCAACCCCTGCGCCTTGGCCGCGTCCAGCACGCGCTCAATCCGCCCGCGCAAACGCGAGGCCGTCTCCGGCTTCTGCAGCCAGATCGGCTTCAGCACGCGCACGACGTCATCGGTGCTGATGCCGTCAACGGGACGGTCGCGCAGCAGCGCCGCGTACTCCCGAAGCGTCATCTGCCACTGGGCGACGTGCTTCTCGTTGCGCCACTGCGCCTTCATCGCCTCCACGAACGCATCGGCCACGACGCCGAAGGTCGGCACTGCGGCCTCAGCCTGCCGGATCGCAAGTGGATCCGTCCCCTGCGCGACGAGGTCACGGGCCCGTGCCGCCGCCTCGCGAGCCCGCGCCAACGGCACGTCGCGGGGCGTACCAAGACCCATCTCGCGCAGCCGTCCCTGCCAGCGGAAAAGGAACACCCAGCGTCGCCGCTGTCCGTCCTTCGAGATCGACAGATAGAGGCCGCCACCGTCGGCATGCCGACCGGGCTCCTCAAGGGTCGCGACCTTGCGAGCGCTGAGCCGGTTCAACTGCCGCGTCGTCATCCGCTTCACCCCATGCACTACCGGCCGGCCCCAACATGGGCCCCAACTCGTGACGAGGATTCTACCGGATGCCCACGGACGCCGCCAGACATACCAGCGATTAAAAGCCTTTTTTATCAAATTGATATGCAGACCAAGGGGGAAACCCGCGGATGCCTGCGGACGTGGATACGGCGGACACCCCTTCCGCCAAATGCCTCCGATAAGCCATTGTCCTGCATGGTTTTTCTGGCAGAGAAGGTATTGTCACCCCTCATAGCAGCCCACATTCGGTCTCGGCTTGTACTGGCCCTCAGTGGATGTGATCGGACAAGCTGCTGCAGTCACCCGGATGCCACAACAATCCGCACCGTCTCGGCGGCCTGTGTAGGCCATCGCGACACGATCTGAAGTGTCACGCAGGGCCACTTAGCTTCAGGGCACCAGACTACGGATCCGGGGGTCAGAGGTTCGAATCTATTCGGGCGCGCCACTCAACTTCCTCGCAGCACTGGTCTTTTCCTGCCGCGGGCTGGCGGCCTGCGCTCTGGTTTGCAGCCGGTTTGCAAACTGCGTCTGCGGCGACTTTTCCCAGTTTGCAATGGCCGGATCGGCCAGCGCCCGGGTGCGTGCCAGGTAGCGATCGAGGATCACCGTCACCGTCTTGAGCGAGTGGCCGAGACGCCGATGGTGTCCGGGCTGCGCAGCTCTTCGGCGCTCGCTCCGGCCATGGCTTCCGTCACGATCTGGCCCAGCCTGGCGTTGCCGGGCTCGGCATAGCCGCGAATGATGAAGATGCTGCGCGCGAGTTCCGCATAGCGGTTCGCGACCCTGGTCCGTTGTTCGCCCCCTGAAACAGCCGTCTGCATCGACGATCTCGCGTCAATATGAGTGATACTATGCGTGATTGATCTCGAACTCTGGTTGAGAACCGCCGAATTCATGCTGTTTTAAGGTCTTTCCCGGACAAAACGTCAGAGTGTCCAGACCAGGCGGCCTTTTGGGGCAGCCGGCAGGAGGCAGGGTGGTCGAGCGCAGTAGATCTGTGACCGAACCCCATGGTGCGACCGGCAATAGGCTGGCCAGCTATGTGAGCGACGAGCTCGATGGCCGGGCCGCCGATCTCGACTTCGCCCGCATGAACGCCGAAGAGAAACGGCTCCGCCTGATCGCCAAGTCCAGCGTCCTGCAGATGACCGCCAGCACCATGGTCGATCCGGCCTGGCTGGCACGGCTAGCCCGCCCGGGCGCGAAGCCTGAATGATCCGACAAACTGCACCGGCGCGCCGCCCCGGGCAGGGGAGTGCGTGTCCTGGCGGACCAGGCTCTCAGGCTAACGCCCAGCGCCGTCTTGCGTCGCCGCCCTGCCGGGTGACGTCCTGGTGTGCAAGCCGCGTCGCCGCGGCCGGCGCGAGCTCCTCGAACAGCAGCAGCTGGGCGAAGCTCTCGCGGGCAAAAGCGGTGCGTAGGACGGCGATCGTAGCGGCTGTGCTTAGCCACGGCCGCCTCCGCTTCAAAGCCCACCGAACGGGGCCCAAGAAAAAATGGTCGTCGCGCTCCGATCTCGAACGGTTCAGCGGGAATGAGAGCTGCTCTTGAAGCTCTAGGGATTGCCCATATGAACGAAGGCGAGACACCCGGCATTCGCCATTGTAAAGTTGATTTGTTTTTCCGATGCCCGTTCTGCCGGTTGGAGCATGACATGCCTGTGTGGAACAATTGCACAATGAGTTCCTACTATGATGATGGCTTGATTGAGGAGCAATGCGTCGTAAAGATCGAAGGCAGCTCGATTATAATCGAATATATGAATGGAAAAAATCGTTATTCGTTTGTAGGGGTGGAGCAAACCGACGGGCACTATAAATTAACAGCACAGACTCACAAAGGTCGGGCTACGCTTCACCGCTTTCCGAATGATCAGTTTCTAGAAGGCTGGTGGCACGAAGACGGTAGAGTAGGAATGTGGCGCATTCAGCTAGACGATTGAATACCGATTAGGTCATCGGAATTTTGATTATAGTCGACTGGGACGCCTTTTTCAAGGAAGAACACGCTGCCGCGCATGTAAAGGAGCGCCTCCTCTCGGCCGTGCCGCATCGCCGTGCCGCGAAGGGGCAGTTAATTGCCGTCCCGTTGTTGAAACCTAATGCCAATGACGTTCTACAGCATGCAGGCGCATTTTAAGTAGAAATTTTATCGACGAATAATAACAAAATTATCTACATTGATTTTTCTACATTTTTGTGCAATATTGCTGTTATCGAAAGCTGTTCAGTGCAACGCACTGGCGCTGATCGATGTTAGCCAAGGAGATCTGCGATGCACCAGCGACCCTCTTTCTCCGCCCGGCGTCAATCGCCGCCGCCCGGCCAGCCTGCCCTCCACGTCAGCATCTTCGCCAAGGCCCCCGCTCCGGGGGCCTTCTTCGTTTCAGGAGCACGCTGATGAGTGGCAAAGCTGCTCTGCAACTCGTCGCCGAAGTGCCGCTGCGGCCCATGACACCGGCGCTCGTCCTGTTCGGGCGTGATGACGCCGGCCGGCCCCGCGCCGCCTGGTTCGATGCCAGCGAAGCCAAGCTCGCGGCGCAAGCGGCCGAGGTGATGAACCTCCGGGTGGTACAGCTCGCCGACGACGAGCAGCGCGCCTTCGCCGATCAGCTCACCCATGGCCGGCTGTTCGGCAGCGGCCGCGCCTTCATCCCCTACATCCGGCGCGAGCTCTTCCCCCGCCTCCTCGAACTCGCCGGCGTTCAGGTGGATCCAGACGGCACGGACCAGGCCCCTGCCGCCGAGGATGGCCCGCCCGCGGCAACGCAAGAGCCGGGGAGGGGAACGCTGCCCCGCACGACGACGGCAGCCCCTCTGCCGCCCGCTTCGCCCGGACCCTTCGTCGGGCACAAGCTGCCCCGCGACCGGGATGAGATCGGGCTGGGCAGCATCGTGCTCGCTCATGAGGGGGCCGACGAGGGCTGGTGGGAGGCGGAGGTGATCGGGATCAACGGCACCGTCCACTCGCTGCGCTGGCGCGACTACCCGACCGAGCCCACCATCCTGCGCCGCGCCGACGAACTCGCGCTGCTGCCGCCCGGCAAAGCTTAGCGGTTCCGCGCCCCCGCCCGAGCCACAAAGGCTGGCTCGGGCGCCCAGTGGCAGGCCGCATCGTGCCGCCGCCTACCTCCCTTTCGATATTCGAGGCTCTCATGCTGACCACCGTCCTCGACGTGGATCGCACCCGCGCGCTCAACGACATCCTCCGCCGCTCCCTCTCGGGCGGCTTACTGATGCTGACCGCTGGCGTCATCGCCCTCGGCCGCGAGCGCCAGCAGATCATTCTCGACGCCATCGCCGCCTACGACGACTTCACGCCCGACAACGATCCCCGCGGCGAACACGACTTCGGTGCACTCGAGGTCGCGGGCGAGCGAGTGTTCTTCAAGATCGACTACTACAACCGCGCGATGACGGGGCACTCCCCGGATCCGGCCGACAGCAGCATCACGACGCGAATGCTGACCGTCATGCTCGCCGGGGAGTACTGACGTGGCCGGACGCAGACTGGCGGCCTCAATCATCCCCACCCCCGGGCCGTGGCTGGCGCGCGGCGAGGCCGAACCGGGAGCATCGCCCGCGCAAACTATGCTCGGGGTCGAGCCAGCGGCCGAGGATCGCACGGGTGGCTGGCCCTACTTCATTCGGCGGGATGCACCCGTCGAGCCCGGTGGCTGCCCGCTGCACATCGCCACCGGCATTCAGCGGCTCGCCGACGCTCAGCTCCTGGCCGCCGCCCCAGACCTCGCGGAACGGCTACTCGCGCTGCTCACCGCGCCGGCACTCCGATCGCGCGACCTCGACGCCCGGACCCGCACGGCGATCGACGCAGCTTGGGCCCTCCTCATCCGAGTCGCCCCGCAGCTGGAGATCGGCGCGTGAGGCGTCCGACGCGCCCGGCGCAACCAGCCTCCCCAACCCGGTGTCGAGGTTCACCCGGACTTCGCGCGCCGCCCCGCCCGCAACGGCATCGGTGGCTCGGCCCCGGCTTCGGGTTCGATGAACAGAGCTGCAACCGGCACGGCGAGGGCGACCGCCATCGCCTCCAGCGTCGAGATCGTCACGTTCTCCGAGCCGCGCTCGACCCGCCCGACATAGGCACGGTCGATGCCGGCCGCGAGCGCCAACCGCTCCTGCGAGAGGCCCTTGGCGACGCGCAGCCGCCGCAGATTCCAGCCGATGAGTGCTCGCACCTCCATGGCGCGAGAGAGCCAGTCCGCGGCTTGACAATCGACGGACCAACAGTCCCACATTCCTTCTATCAAAGGGCTCGGCCGCAGGCCGTCGGCCCGTTCCATGGAACCTCTGTCATGCTGCTGTCCGCCTCCGGAGCCTATTTCCTCGTCGCCTTGATCGCCGCCGCGGTGAGCTATGTCGTGGCTCATCGAAAGGGCCTCAACGCCGTCGGCTGGGCGTGGGCCTCGCTGTTGTTGCTCGTCCCTGCAGCGATTTTGCCGTTCGTACCCTCACGACAGAGGCTGGAGCGGTCGAGTGGTGTTCCGGACGAGACTTGGCAGGCCCTCCTTGCCTACGATCCCGACATCAAGGCGGCCGCGGCGCAGCTCGCTCCCTACGGCGCGCCTGCCCTCGATGAACTGCGGCGGGCCTGGGCGGCGGTCCCCGATAAAGGGGCGTTGCCGGCGATGGTTTCGGCCATTGAGGCGCGATGGTCGGGCTACATGGCCGCGGGTCTGGTGCACGTCGAAACCCAGGACGGGGTTGCGGTGCTGCGGGACGCAGCGGGGCGTTATCACGTCGGGGAGCGTCAGACCGGTGACCTCCGCACGGCGCGCCTCATCGCCTCGGCCAGCGCGCGGCGGGCGCGCACGTCCTCGGTGGCTGGCATCGTCGTTGGAGTAGCCGTTCTGGCCGCCGCAGTGACCGGTGCTGGCCCGGCGAGCGCCCAACCCGGCGCGACCGGGATGACGCTGCCGAACTGCGAGACCTACGATCGCGAACGCCCTCGTGGCGGCACGCGGGAGCAGCTGTCCGATCTGTTCGGCCTGTCGGTCTACCGGTGGGGTGACGCAGAGTACGGCCGCTATCGGGCCTTCCTGCTCGACTGCAAGCGCACGCTTCCGGGCTTCCGCCAGGATATGACACTGCGCGATTGGGCAACTGCCGTCGAGAGCAGCGTCGCGACCCTTAAGGCCTACACCGGCTACGTGAACCGGTTCGGCGAGCCGATGGGCCGACAGAGCGGGTCTCGGCCCCGCCTGGGCGAGCCGGACTACACGCGCGCTTTCGAGATCGTGTCCTGCGACCGCTTCACCGAGGCGACGGTCAACGCGTGGACGCGCGGCGGCCCGCCCGACGCATCGGCGGCCGCACCGTTTTCGGTGCCACTGGCGGCATGGCGCTACGAGGTCTGGCGCGCCTTCGAGAACCGCGTGCTGGCCTGCGGCAAGCGGTCCGGCTCGCCGGTCGAAGCCGACGAGAGCTGGATGCGCGTCATCGTCTCCCAGCAGGAGACCGGGAATGCTGCTGCGATCCGGCAGGCGCAGCAGGAGGAGGCCGCGGGCGCAGCACGGCTTGCCGGCATTCTAAGCCGGGCCGCCGAGGCCGAAAGCTCAACCTCGGCCGACGACATCGCTGGCAAGCTCAAAGCCGTCGATGCTCTCGCGGCGGGGCTGAAGCTCGCCCCCGCCGACGCCGCGCAGGTTGCGGCGGCACGAGCGCAGATCGACGCGCGTCTACGGGCAGCCCGAGCGGCCGAAGCCGAAGCCTGGGAGCGGGATCGCCCGGCGCGAGAGGCGCGGGCCCAGCAGCAAGAGGACGAACTGGCGGGCCTGCAACGTCAGAACCGCGAGCGTGACGCGGAAGCTGCGGCCGAGCGTGAGCAGGCTACCCGGATCGAGGCGGAACGGCAGGCTGGGGCTCGGGCGCAAGCCGAGCGGCAGGCGGCGGAGGCTGCGGCCCAACGGCAACGCGACGCAGCTCAGCGCGCCGTCAACCGGGAGGAGCGGGAACGAGCAGCCGCCGAGACCTTGGCCCGCCTCCGGCGCGAGGAGGAATCGGCGCTGGCGCGTGATCCGTGCAACCGGGTCGAAGTGCGCCGGCAGTTGATGGAGGCCGCCAATGCCACGGACCGCGCACGCTTCGGGGAGCGCAAGCTGCTCGATTTGACGCGTGGGCTTACGAATTCTGGGCAGCCTGATGCAGTACGTTCGTGCGTGTTCGAGGCCGAGTGGTCCTCGGGCCAGCGTGGGCTGGTGACGATCACGGTGCGCAAGAACTCATTCGGTGACGACCTGATCGAGGTGCGTCCGTGAATAAGGTCGCCAGAGTACCCGGAACAGCTGATGTAAAGTGTCGGAGCCAACGAACATGTTAGCCCTGCGCTCCGTCAAGGACGCAGGGCTATGACGCCGAAGGGCTCGTGCGCAGGGCTCAGGAAGGGGCAGCGGAAGGCGGCGCAGTAGCTGGCCCGCTTGGGGCAATCGTCGGCGGTGCAGTCGGAGCGGCAAGGCTAGTCGGATCTGCGTGAGGTGGTGCTCATCGTGCTCGGCAAGCCGTTCGACCGACGGAAAATGGAGGCGACGCTTCGGCGGTTTGCCGAATAGTTCATGCAAGTATCGTTGGCGCGTGATGTGGGACCGTCCGCGGCGAGCCTCCCCTCCCCAAAGATGGGGAGGGGCGATAGTGTCCATCCATGCGGCCGGATGTTATAGCTTACCGAGTGAACCAGACTTTATCAGTGCAGGGCCGAACGCGCCATCATCGCCTGAATCTCGGCCTCCTCACGATCCGAGAGGTAGTTGCGGTAGTGCCAGTCGATTGCCGTCTCACTGTGCATCTGCAGCTTCTTGGCTGCCACCGTCCAGCCGTTGAGGACCTCCTTGCCGATCCACCCCTCGAAGTCGTCCGGGTGCACGCGCTCGTTCTCGGCCCTCTCCAGATAGACGCTGTAGTCCCAGCAGAGGTTGTCCTGCACCGCGGTAACCGGCTTGGCATTGCGCGCGAGCTGCATGTGGGCCACCACCAAGACCCCGCTCGGGGGTCGCACGCCATCGCTGGCCGGCTTGACCTTGGACGATGCTCCACGTTGCGCCCCGGCCTTGCCGTAGAAGCCGTAGAGCAGGTTATAGGCGCTGGTTACCGTGTGCACCGTCGGCATCGGGACGATCTTGAGCTCCTCGCGCAGTTTGGGCAGGTCAGCGCATCCGCCTCGCGCCTTTGCCCGCTCGAAGTTCTCCACCATCCGGCAGACGCGTGAGATGGCTTCGAGGCTGTTTCCGATAACTTCGAGCTCGCCGTTGGCGACGTGCCAAGTTAGCTGCCCACGCGCCGACACCAACTCATAGACCTTGTGCTTCTCGCAGTGATAGCAGGCGCCGAGCATCTTCTGGCTCCGGGCAATACCCGCCAGCGTTGATATATCTCCGGCATATTTTGTATTTTTCACGTCTTCACCTCTTGAATTTCGAATGGCAGATATTCAGCTAAGCCGAAGCAGGTTGGCATCGACCGACAGCAGACCAGCCATTCGAGTTATGCGGGGCCTGATCAAGTTCTGGTCATCACCATGCGCGCTCGCTCCGGCGACGCCCTTGAAGACGACCTCGGTCAGAGTAGGCCGCCCGAAGGGTCCGAAATACCCGCATCGCCGATCTTCGCGCATCGATTTTAGCGTCGGCGCAGCGGGCTCTGTGCGTATAGCCAACAGCTTTACCGGCGGTCCGACGTCGAACATGATACTCCAATTTGCATTGCGTTCGCCGATGGTGCTGCTGATTATTTCAGGGGCTGGCGGTATCGCGGGTTACGGCGGCAGCCCGATGTGTGACCACTCGCTTATCGCTGCTCTTGTCATTCTCCTCCCCTCGTGGTTCTGATTGATTCGTGGAGTTAAAGAAGCGGCGGCGGGCAACGGCTGTGCAGGACAAGTATCTTTGGCCGCCGAAGTGTACGCTGTCGTTCTACCGGCGTGGGGCCGCTCTCGGGAGCTTTACCAACCGACGGCTGGATCTAAGCGACACCCTGATGCTTCAGCACAATGCGAGTCAGTTGACGGTGGAATTTGGAGTGCTGACAGAAAGTCCTCGTTGGCTCTGCTGGGACGAGGAAAACTTGGCCAGAATCGAGGGCTTGATCCGCCACGACTTGGGCTTCGACGGTTACGGGGTCACCATTCGGCGATGCGCAGGATACGTCGGGATGCCCTGCGATCTGGAGTTTCGGTGGAAGCTCCGGATCCGACCGCGGTAGGCGTGTTCCGTCCTCGTGTTGGCAGCGACGTCGGTCAAGTGCGCCGTCGCGGGCGTATGAATTCCATCGACCCGTGGACCGTTTCCTTCCCAACGGGCGTGCGATCATGAGAGACATCGTGCAGGTCGAGGAGTCGGCAATGAGTTCCGCAGAGTCTAGTCTTGGCACGATCATCACGCCGTTGCGCCTCTCCGGCACGCCGGCCACCACGCTCCATGGTTGGCTGCCGCTGGTGGACGCCCTCAACACGCTCGGCCATCATGATCACCCGGGCCTTTGGGGATACATGCCCGGCTGGGCGGCCATGCCGTTCCGATGGTCTCGCAAGGAGCGACGGCATGTCCGCCACGATTTGCGATTGATGGGCATTCGAGCCAGGCTTCGACGTATTCCCGTCGACCTCGCACTCACGCAAGCCGAACGGCGGGTTTGCACGCGTTTGTACAAGGCGGTGCGCACGACACTGCGCGAGGCTTTCTAGACGGGCCGGCTCGCCGCGCACGCTGTGCATCACGCTACGGGCGTGCGCAGCCCGATGCTGGCTCCAGGGGTTTGGCTGAAGCAAGCCCGGCCGATCTTCTACACTGGCCGCACCGTGATCCGCGAACCCGGGCTGCCGGACCAGCTCGCCGACGTGGTGATCGAGAGGGCCGCCTTCGAACGCTGGATGGACGCCCGCCGGAAGGAAGGGGGGAAGACTGCGAGCGAGGCCATGTTGCACCAGGCGGGCGAGCTCATCCGCGCACACGAGCGTGCGCACGATTACGGCATTATACCAACGGCCCTAAACTTTGACCTTCGCCCAGTCGCGCGCTGTGATTGAGGTCACGAGGTCCGGGTTGTTGGCGAAGAAGTTCCAGGCGTCGCAGCAAGCCTCGACGATCTGCCTGTAGTCACGGAACACCCGATTGGCGAGCTTGTTCTGGCGCACGTATTGCCAGACCAGTTCCATCGGGTTCAGCTCCGGCGAGGACGCCGGCAGATGCAACAGCGTGATGTTGTCCGGCACCGCCAGGCCACGCGGTCGGCGTGTCTTGGCGGTGCCGTGATAGCCGGCCCCGTCCAGCACCAGGATCGCGTGTGCGCCCTCGGCCACCTGCTTGCTGATCTCGGCCAAGTGCAGCGACATCATCGCGGTGTTGACCGTCGGCAGCACCAAGGCCGCGCTGGTCGCGCGCGCCGGGCAGGCCGCGCCGAACACGTACGCCCACTTGTAGCGTTGGTCGCGGGGCGCCCGCGGGCGCGTGCCCTTGCGCGCCCAGACCCGCGTCAGCGTGCCCTGCTGGCCGACGCGCGCCTCGTCCTGAAACCAGATCTCGAGCGGCTTGGCGCGGACGGGTTCGGGCAGGACCTCTGCCACGCGCGCGGCGAAGTTTTTTTAAATGCTTCCTGGATCTCCTCGTCGGCCTTGGGATGCTGCGGGCGCACCGAAAGCCGCACGAAGCCAAGCTCCGCCAGGTGCTTGCCAACGGTGCGCTCGTGCATCTCGACCCCGAACAGATCCTTGATCCGCGCCTGAAGGTCGACCCGGCGCCAGCGCACCACGCCATCGGTGTCGACGTCCGGCCCCGCCTCGACCAGCGCGGCCAACTGCTGCTTCTGGTCGGTCGTCAGCTTGGCGGCCCGGCCTGGCGCCTTGCGGTCGCTCAGACCTTCAAGCCCCTCGGCGTTGTAGCGGTGGACCCAATCGCGCAGGGTCTGGCGGTCCATGCCGCAGGAGCGGGCCGCCGTGGTGCGATCGGCACCCTCCAGCACCAGCGCGAGCGCCAGCATGCGACGCGCCGCCGGAATGCTCGGCGCCTTGGACGATGCTGCGCGCAACGCCTCAGCGCTCAGATCCGTGCGGGTGATGGCGATCCCGGTCATGGCACGCTCTCCTGATCCGTGAACCGAATCAGAACTGGAACCCGCGCGCAACACGCCGAGTCAGCCTCACCGGCCGTTGGTATTACTCGTGACGAAGCTTTGGATCTGGTGACCAGCGTAGCGCAGCGGCATGGCCGTGATGTGAGCGAACGACAGTTCAAGAAGCTGGTGTGGGCGCCGCGCAAAGCGAAAGCGGGCCGCCGGACGAAGGCTCAGAAAGAGCGGTTCACACAGCACCGCGGCGACTTATCCGACCACATAGCGGCGCTGTTTGCAGGTTCGGCGGGACCGTGAGGCCGGTGAGATGCGAGCGACCACCCGGATATCCAGCCCACGCAGCGCAGGAAGATTCCGCTCCGATTGCTGGAAAGCGCAATGATAGCAGCCACATAAATCCGCGCAGGTAATCGCAGCGGAGATTGGCCCAGCGCGGCTATTAGCCCATAGACAACCCGGTAAATGGAACGGCTTCGCCCACAGCAGCGAGGCCGCCCGTGCCCCCCAACCAAGCGACCGATCCCCCCGATGCCGCCCGTGAGCAACTAGCCGCGCTCGGGCTCGATAACTTCGAGACCGCAGCCGCGGTCGCTCAGCGCCAGCAGGCGATGGTCCGGGCTCTGGCCCGCACCAATGCCCCACGCGGCTTGATCCGTGAGCTCGGCCGGTGCAACCCCGACACCTGTGGCCCACGCCGCTGCCGCGACGGTTGCCACGAAGCCCAAGCGCGACTGCGCGCCGCGCTGATCCCGCAGGCCGACCTGCTGGTGCGCGCCCAGCCCGGGCCGCTGCGGGCCGTGACCCTCGTCCACCCGCTTTGGGAGGTGGCCGACGCGGCAGGCCCTGGGGCGATCTCGATCTCGGCGGTCAAGCAGCACGTGAGCATATTCATCGCAGGTCGCGGCCAGTCGAAGGGGCTGACGGCTTGTCGTTCGTGGTTCCGGCGGAACGCTCCCCGGCTCCGTTTTTGGTCTTCGGCGCTTCCTCAACCCGGTAGCTAAGCCAAACCATACCGCCCCTCTGGGGTTTCGGTCGCGAAATGCCGGAGCGCTTGACCTACGCCCGGCCGCTCGTCCGCATCGCCCTGGTAACAGAAGAAGCTCTCGACGCCGGTGAGGCCATCGACAGCCGGGTGGATGAGCACGCTGATCTCGTCGATCAGGCCCGCCTTCAGGAAGGCACCGTTGATGGCCGCGCTCCCTCCTCGTGTACCACCTCTACTATCCGAGCCGGCGCCGGCAACCGGCGGCATTCGAGGTGCTGGTCGAGGCCCTGCGCCACCGGGACTGAGACCGCTACCAAGCCGCTGGCGCTCAAGCAGCCGGGAGAGACCCGCGCCGCCCGAGCGGCTGCCCGTCCCGGAGCACCGCCATGGCCTCGTTGGCGGCCCGTTGCCCGCTATCGTGGGCCCCGTGAGCGGTCGTGAAGTCGAAGGGGTGTGTCGCCTCGCCTGCGAAGAACAGCCGGTCCTCGAAGGGGCGGGCCAGCCGCGCCCGCGCTTGGGATTGCCCCGGCAGGGCGCAACTGTAGGCACCGCCGATGGACGCCGTCCGGCTCCAAGCCGTGGCCGCGAGCGGGCGGATGGCCGAGGCCACGTCGCTCCCGAACAGGGCGACCAGTTCGGCCGAGGCGTGGGCGAAGCCGGCGGCCGGACCTTCCTCCTCCAGAATGCGGGCCCCTTCGCTGCCGAGGAACGCCTCGATGACCGGCCAGCCGTTGGGCCGGATCGAGTAGGCGGCTGACCGGGCGTCGCGCAGGTTGCCATAGGCGTGCGAGACCGGCTCGAACGCGGCGTCGCGCCTGATCTCCAGGAAGACCTTCTCGTTGCGGCCGAGCGGCAGGGCGGCGGCCGCCTCGCGCCAGGGCTCGGTTCCCGCGGGCAGGCGGATGGCATCGCCGGCCAGAACCGCGGTCGAGACTGTGAGGATGGCGGCCCTGGCGCGGACGGTACCGACGCGCGTCAAGACGGCGACGCCGTCCGCCATCAGGTCGACCCGCTCAACGGGGGTCGCCAGGCGCAGCGTCACCGAGGGCGGGAGGCTGGCAGCGACCAGGGTACCGTAGCCGAGTGGCAGGTTCCAGTTCCGACCCGTGGAAGCATCGTCGTAGGCGATGTAGTCGTGGCCGAGATCCTCTCGGGCGCGACCCCGCTCATGAAGCCGGCGATAGTCCGCACGTAAGCGTCCCACTCACCCTCGGGCTCCAGGGCATCGCTCGCGCGGTCGCTGCCCTGCGCGATCACCCGGAGCCGCTCCTCCCAATCGCCGAACGCCTTCTGGGCCACCTCTTCGTCGTCCTGGCCCCAGGCGATGCCAGGATGCGCCTTCGCCCATGGCGGGTCGCTTCGGTCGACCGGGAAGCCGGACGCCTCGGCGATACCGACCCAGGCGTTGCGGTCGCCCGAATGGAGCCACTCGCAGCCGAGGTCGAGCGGATACCCGCCGAGATCCTGCGTAAAGGCGCGACCGCCAAGGCGAACCGACGCCTCAAGTAGCAGCACCGCCTTACCCTTCGCGGCCAGCCGCCGCGCGGCGCCGATGCCGGCAGCGCCTCCTCCTACGATGATGACGTCAAACTCGCTGCCCATGGGGCCGTAGGTGAGGTCGGCCGGCAATTGGGGCAAGCGTCGGCGGTCTTCGGGCGTCGTCCCTAGCCGGGGCGGGCACCGGCCATATCGGCAACTGCCGCTCCGCCAGCACCTCCGGGAAGGCCACGATGCCTGCCTTCGTGGTCGCGCGGTCCGCCGACAGATGAGAAAGCGGCAGGCGAACTGGTGACCCCTTGCGGACATTCGCTTTCAGATTGGGAACGTCCGGTGTTCATTTTTACCAGACATTCATTTGCGCATAAAAATATTCAATGAAATAATTATGTATATTTCAAACAGATTTGGCAGATAAAATCAATTTAATAGGATCATTATACGATATATTAGCGCCACGTATCAGTTGTATGATTTCGATATCTTAAATTATGTTCGAAGCAATATATATTTTTATACTGATAATAAGAGTCTATAGAAGCGACAACGAACATACGCTCACTGCCACAATGCATCTACGAGTTGTCTGCCGACGTGAAGTCCATCAGCATCAATCCAGAATTCCCGGATGGTGTCGTCGTGCGGTCCGATCCTCTTCTTGATCACCGACACCGCCCTGCGCAAGTGCCCATCCGCCTCGAAGAACCGAAACAAAAGTAGGGTGTCAGCAAGGTAGGTAGGATCAATCGCGGCCGAAATCTGTCCCACCAAGCCGTGCTGGACCAACACGAGTAGCGTCGTCACCCTCTGCTGGTTCAGGTAGGTCAGGATCTCGTGCATATGAGGCAGTAGGTACTGCTCGTCCGGCATCGCGTTCTGATAGCCGGTGAGCGAGTCGATCAGCACGAGCCGCACGCCCTCGCGCTCGACAGCGTCGCTCACCATGGCGGCGAGCTCGCCCGGCGAAACCTCCGCCGGGTCGATCTGCTCGACCCGCAGGCGCCCCTCCGCGACCGCATCCGCGATGTCCATACCGAGACCGGCAGCCCGGCGCATCAGGATCCCTGTCGGCTCGTCGAAGCTCAGGATGAGCCCGCGCTCGCCCCGCGCCAGCGCCGCCGTCAGATAGGCGAGCGCGGTCGAGGACTTGCCGACGCCGGAGGGGCCGAGAAGCATCGTACTGGTGCCTCGGTCGAGTCCGCCGCCGAGCATCGCGTCGAGGGCGCTATTACCGCTGCTGAGGCGGTCGACCTCATAGGGATGGCCGTGCTCGGCCGCGACCAAGCGCGGGAACACCGAGAGGCCGCCGCGACGGATGACGAAGTCGTGGTAGCCGCCGCGGATATGCGTACCGCGCATCTTGATCACCCGCAGGCGCCGGCGCTCGCCGCCATAGAGGGGGACAAGCTGTTCGAGCTGGATCACCGCGTGGCAGAGATTGTGCAAGTTGAGGTCGTCCTGGTCGACGGTGAGGTCGTCGAGGAGGAGCGCGGTGGTGTCGTGGATGAGGAGATAGCTGCGCAAAGCCAGCACTTGGCGGCGGTAGCGTAGGGAGCTCTGCGAGAGCAGGCGGATCTCCGACAGGCTGTCGAACACCACCCGTTGCGGCTTGATCCGGTCGATCTCCGCGATGGCGAGCCGCACGGTCTCGCCGAGCTCGAGGTCGGAGGAATGGACGAGGCTCTGCTGCTGGCGCGGGTCGAGGCTGAGCTCGGGCGGCACCAGCTCGAAGATCTCGATGCCGTCGAGCGACCAGCCGTGGCGGGAGGCGACGGAGGCGAGCTCGCGCCGGCTCTCCGAGAGGGTGATGTAGAGGCAGCGCTCGCCGAGCCGCGCCCCGTCGCGGAGGAATTGCAGCGCGAGCGTGGTCTTGCCTGAGCCCGGCCGCCCCTCGACCAGGTGGGCACGGTTGGCCGCGAAGCCGCCCCCCAGAATGGTGTCGAGGCCGAGTGCCCCTGTTGCGACAGGGGAGGCATCGACGCGCTGAGTGGGCATGGGAATACTTTCAGAGCATGGTGAGCTTCACCACGGCGCTTGCAGGGTAGAAGGACAAATATGCCATCTATTTTTCAGGATATGTTAAATTGCTTATCCGGTGCCGTCCAAAGGACGCTCCCGCGGCTGCCATGCAAATGGCTTTTTCCAGGATTTTTGCCTATGCTTATTTGTCGGAAGCCCAGCGTATGAGGGCATTTCCGTTAATTTTTCAATGCGCCGACGAAATTCTTCATTGGAAGGACTGCGCGCTGAACCAGTGATGAAATTCTTTGCCATGAAAATTTTCTCCCGATAAGTTATATATTATAAACGCTATGATCTACCGCATCGCCGGCTTGATTCACTAGAAAATAGAGGCAATCTCACTTTCTCTGACAGCGCGATCTCCCATACGAGATCGGATACGGTACGACGCCTCCCCACTCCGATCCTCTGGCATGAGCTGCACAATTTCGAAAGTATCTCCGCTGCTCGTCAACCTGTCGGAGAAGCCGCCTTGAACCATGCGGACTTGTTGGCGCAGTTTGAATTTATGGGACACGTGGCTTGATCCTTTATTCATGATCGGGAAGATCTGCTAGTTCCGCCAAAATGCATTGCAACCACATCTGAGCTTGCGCCTTGCGGGCATCTCGCGCGGCCTGCTGCTTGGCACACAGCTTAACTTTAGCGACTGCGGCATCGGCAGCACGCAGCATTTCCTCAGGCGCCGCAAGCTCGCGCTCACGCACTTGCTGGGCTTCTGCTCTAGCCTACTGGATAATCCGAGTTACTTTTCAAGCAGCTCGTTCTGTCTCTCGCTCGGTCAGACGAATAGCTCTCGCTGCGAAGATAGCCCGCCGTTCGGCTTGCCTGTCCGCAGAGGCCAGGTCGTTCTTGGCGCCCCCCGCCTGAAACCAGGCTTGCAAGGTCTGGCGTGCCGCGGAGGCGGAACCCAGCCTTTCACCCAGAGGCGCTTCATTGCATTTGCCCATGGCTCAGGCTCGGTTCCTGACGAGGGATCGGATTGGGGACAAAAACCGGTTTGAGGCGTGTCATACGGAATCCGGAAGATCACTTCCGGATTCCGTATCATCAGCCCGCGCGGCGCCTGAGCGAAGCCGCTTTCCGCATCGCGAAGCGATCAACCGGAAAGCGTATCAGTGCGGTTCGTGGACCGAGTGATCGCAGTAGGTGCGATCGGATAGTTGACGCCGCGACGCTGGTCGCCAACCTATTGCGAGTATCGATTGCCGAGAAGCGGCGACAGCTTGATTGCTACAACGCAAAGAACAAATTATAGATTTTCTCAAAGTTTACGCCGCTTTTTCGCTTAAAAAGCTACCGACACCTTAAATTTAAGCAATGAAAGTGAGGACAGATATGTCCTCACCCCAATGTAGTGAATTTTATGCCGACTGCAGATTGCCGGCAGACTGCTTGCCGCTGCGGCGATCGGTTTCCATTTCGTAGGAGAGTTTCTGTCCATCGGTAAGGGTCTGCATGCCAGCCCGCTCGACTGCTGAGATGTGGACAAAGACATCCTTGGTGCCATCATCCGGCTGAATGAAGCCGAAACCCTTTTGCACGTTGAACCATTTCACGGTGCCGATGCTCATCGTCATCTCCATATCTCCCAGGTGCATGCATGAACTCAGCGCGCCACAGCGTCGCTAAAGCTCCAACTATCGGCAGATCTGGAGAGAATAACAGAGCGGACGCCCGGGGTAAGCGGAACGAAAAGCCCGGCAATCCGGCCAATGATCAACTCGTCTCATATGGTTCGGATCAGGCGAATTAGCAAGGGCGCAGAGAAAAAACTTTTTGCGCGTTCGGTTTGTAATACGAAATCTTGCAAAGGTGGCCTCATCGCGCAGCTGTCCGCTTCGACATAAGATGCCAGGATTGTACCCTCTGCCTCGTCGGGCCTCTTCGCGCCGAGGCCGATCTCCCCGCCGATCGGTGTCGTCATACGAGCTCGGTAGCCTATCGAAAGCAAAGGGCTGCGTTGAATTGCGCTGTAACGTCATTGGTGAGGATTAGCCCAAATTTTACTACCTATCCTGGCGCGATCACGGAGCATTGACGATCATATGCCGATCGATATGTCGAGGCTGTAGCTCATTTTTGATCAAGAAGACGCCGGTGATGAGATCAGGCTGATCTTTTTTCAGACATGTTTGACTATTTTTGTTGCGTTGTCTAAGTACGGATTTACCGATGAGCCATGGCTTCATCCGATAGTTTGATTATTTTACGGTCTTTCACATAAAAATATAATACATCGGAAAATAATTGGATAGCGACCGTGGAGGCATCTCCGAAGGCTGGCACCGGATCGTCATTGGTGACGCCTTCAGCGTCTTTCGCCGCCAAGCACCAGCCGGAGCGAGCGGGCGAGTTCGTCGCGGCGATAGGGCTTGCTCAGCACCGGCAGCTCGCCGCGCCCGATGACCTGCCCCTCGTCGAGATTGGCGACATAGCCCGAAGTGAGCAGGACCTTGATGCCGGGACGGAGCCGTTGCGCCTCGACGGCGAGCTGCGAGCCGTTCATGCCGCCTGGCATCACCACGTCCGAGAACAGGATGTCGATGCGCTCCACCCCCCTGAGGTGCTCCAGCGCCTCCGCGGCGTTGCGTGCGACGACCACCCGGTACCGCAGCTCCTCGAGGCTCTCGACAGCCATGGCGAGCACTGGCTCGTCGTCCTCCACGAGCAGCACCGTCTCGCCCGCGCCGGCTCGGCGGAGCGGAAGGGCGCTGACCGGCCCGGTCCCAGGCTCCTCGCCGGCTGGATCGGTCGAGCGTGGGAAACACAGGCTGACCGTCGTGCCCCGCCCGACCTCGGACTCGATGCGTGCGAAGCCGTTGGCGCTGCGCGTGAAGCCGTAGACCTGGCTCAATCCCAACCCTGTTCCCTTGCCGACCTCCTTCGTGGTGAAGAAGGGCTCGAACACGCGCGGGAGCGCGTCGGACGGGATGCCGCTGCCGGTGTCCGTGACCGACACCGTCACGTAGGGACCGGGCGGCACCCCCTTGTCGGCGACGGCCGAGGTACCGAGGTGGATGTTCCGGCTCGTCACGGCGATGCGGGCGGGGCCGTCCCGTCCCTCCATCGCATCGCGCGCGTTGACGACGAGGTTGAGCACCGCCGCTTCGAATTGGGCCGGATCGATGCGGATCGGATCAATCGCGGGATCGAGGTCGAAGGCCAGCTCGACGGCTCCGCCGGCCGCCCGCTCGGCGAGTGGCTTGAAGTCCAGGAGCAGCCGGTTCGGGTTGAGCGTCTGCGGCCGCAGCATCTGGCGCCGGGAGAAGGCGAGAAGCTGCTGGGTCAGCTGCTCGCCGCGCCTTGCCGCGCCCATGGCCGCCTCGGCCAGGCGCTTCACGCGCTCGACCTGCTCGGGCCGACGCAGCATCATGTCGAGCCCGCCGACGATGACGGTGAGCAGGTTGTTGAAGTCGTGCGCCACGCCGCCGGTGAGCTGCCCGATCGCTTCCATTTTCTGGGCTTGGCGCAGAGCCTCCTCGGTGAAGCGCTGGTCGGTGCGGTCCATCAGGATGCCGGCGATCCGCGTCGCCGTATCGCCCTCGTCGCGGACTCGGCCCCTGAGCGCGATCCAGCGCACCTGTCCGTCGGCGCGCCGGATGCGGCACTCGAGGTCGAGCGTGCCGGTCTCGCGGGTCGCCGCGAAAGCGCGCTCGGCGATGTCGCGGTCCTCCTCGACGACGTGCGCGATCAGGCTCTCTCTGTCCCAGTGCGGGCCTGCCTCGCCGTACCCAAAGACGGCGTCGAAGCGGGGCGAGCGCCGCGCCGCGCCGGTGCGGTCATCGAGGTCCCAGGACGCCATGCCGGCGGCGTCGAGGGCGAAGGCGAGGGTCTCGTGAGCGGTCTCGACCTCCCGCGTGCGCTCGGCCACGCGCCGCTCGAGATCCTCGTTGGCGAGCCGGAGCTGCGCTTGAGCCCGCTCGCGCTCCAGGAGATGCTCACGAGCCTGGTACTGGCGGCGGCGCGCCCGAAGGGCGGAGGCCGCGGCGCTGACGAGCGTCTCGGCATTCACCGGGCGCTCGAGCAGCACGACATTGGCGAGCCGGGCGAGCCGCTGCGACGCACGCTCGGAGCGGCGGCCGGCCTGGCGGGTCGCCAGCACGATGAAGGGGAAATCCGACCAGGCCGGTTGCGCATCGAGCCACGCGAACAGGTCGGTGAGGTCACCTTCCAGCGCCTCCTCGGTGACGAGGGCGGCACCAGCGCCGTCCCGCAGGCCGTCGAGCCAGCCCGTCAGGTTGGGACAGGCTTGTGCGGGCGTGCCGGTCCCGGCGAGCACCTGCCCGATCACTGCGGCATCGCGCCCCCGCGGCGCCAGGATCAGGATGCGTTCCTCGTGCGCGACCGGCATGCTCACGCCTCGCCACCCGCCGGAGCCTGACCCGTCAGCATCGCCACCTTGCCCCGGTAGGCCGGCAAGCCCGTGAGCACCCCTTCGAAGTCCTCGAGCGCCTGGCCGACCTCGAGGCCGCCCTCGGATAGCTTCAGCTCGCGGATGGTGCGCTCATGCGCGTTGACCCGGCTCTTCATCACCGAGAGGGCGGTGCGAACCATGCCCTGAGCCTCGAAGAACCGGAACAGCAGGATGCCGTCGCTGAGATAGCTCAGGTCGACATCCGTCCGGACCTCGCCGACGACGCCGTGCTGGCCGAGGACCAGCAGGGTGGTGATGCCCTGCTGGTTGAAGTAGCTCAGCAACTCGTGCATCTGCAGGACCAGGAATTCCTCGCCCGGCATCGCGTGCAGGTAGGCGTTGAGGCTGTCGATGACGACGACCGACGACCCGCGCTTCTCGACCGCCTCCCTGGCCATGGTGGCGAACTCGCCCGGCGAAACCTCGGCGGGGTCGATCTGGGTGATGGTCAGCCGCCCGGATTCGACATGCGGTCTGAGATCCATGCCGAGCGTGGCCGCCCGGGTCATCAGGGTCGCGAGTCCCTCATCGAACAGGTAGTAGGTCGCCGTCTCGCCGCGCTCCAGCGCCGCTTTCATGCACCGGACCGCGGTCGTGGTCTTGCCGACGCCGGAGGGCCCAAGCAGGAGCATGTTGGTTCCGGGTACGAGGCCGCCACCGAGCAGCAGGTCGAGCTCGGCCGACCCGGTGGACTTGGCCACCGGGTCGAAGGCCGCGTGGTGCTCGGACGCGATCAGGCGCGGGAACACCCGGATGCCGCCGGTCTCCAGGGCGAAGTCGTGGTGGCCGCCGCTGAACTTGATGCCGCGCATCTTCACGATCCGCAGCCGTCGCCGCTCGGACCCGTATTCGCGCGCCATCTGGTCCAGGGAGATCACGCCGTGCGCGATGCTGTGCAGCTGGACATCCCCCGTCTCCGAGGTCTTGTCGTCGAGCAGCAGCACCGTGCAGGCGCGCTTGGCGAAGAACCGCTTGAGCGCCAGGATCTGACGCCGGTAGCGCAGCGGGTTCTGAGCGAGCAGGCGCAGCTCCGAGAGACTGTCGAACACGACCCTGTCGGGCTTCGTCTCGCCGACGCGGGCAATGACGTCCTTGACGGTCTCGCCGAGTTCGAGCTCGGAGGGATGCAGGATCGATTGCTCGCTGTCGGGATCGAGGCCCATCTCGTCGACGAGCTCGTAGAGGTCGATGCCGTCGAGCGACCATCCGTGCGTCGCGGCGGCGGCGCGGAGTTCGTCCGAGGTCTCGGACAGGGTGACGTAGAGCGCCCGTTCACCGCGGGCCGCCCCCTCGCGGAGGAACTGGAGCGCGATGGTGGTCTTGCCCGTGCCCGGGGTGCCCTCCAGCAGATAGAGCCGGCTCGGGGTCAGGCCGCCGCAGAGAACGTCGTCGAGACCGGGCACGCCGGTCGAGATCCGGGGCTCCTTGCCGGGCGTCCGGCGCGTTGCGGGTTCGGTCATCGCGGAGGGTCCAGGTTCCTTGGGGCCGGTGGAGACCGCCGCCCGGCACGGCGGCGGTCCTTCCGGTCCCTCGTGGGTGCTCGCGAACGGTATGTCGGGAGTACCGGAGGACGCGGCATACGCCGAGAGAGGGTGTCAGGATACATCCCTGGAGATTCCACGGACGACCGTCCGGCGGTCAGCTACCCGAGGTCCGGCCGTCCGCCGGTCCCCAGGTGACCTTGCCCGGCTCGTTCGCACGGCGACCGATACCGGTGGAAAAGCGAGCGTTCGAGTTCGTCCGACGATCATGCCGCGGAGATCCCGCGGGCCCTGACCTGCCGCCAAGCCGCTACGGCGGCTCGTCGGGCCTCGTACGCCATACGCTGCGGCGTCCCTGGCTCACCCCTGCCGAGGGGGCCGTAGCCGTGGAGCAGGACGCCGTCGGGCCCATGGAGCCGCTGCACCTCGGCCCGCCACGCGCGATCGGCGAGGGCCAGTCGGTGCTCGGTCTCCACCAGGCGCTGCGCGTTCATCGCGACGCTCGTTGCGGTCACTCCTGAGGCGGACACTCCCGAGGCGGTCATGGCGCCGCGAGCCGCTTGGTGTTCGCCGCCACGTGCTCGCGGTAGCGGGCGACCACCATCTCGGGCGACCCGCCGGACGAGAGCGTCACCATCGCCTCGCCGGCCGCCGAGACTTTCTCCGTCACCATGGACTGAGCCTCGGCCCACCCCTCGGGACCGCCCCAGGCCAGCCGGACCATTCGCAGCTCGACGACCTTCTGGGCTTCGATCGCGAGCATCATCGAGGACAGCAACAGGTTGATCATGTCTCGCTCCGCACCGCGGCAGATGCGGCACGGCGTCAACCCGCCGCGATGCAGGATTGATCCGGCCCCGAAACGCAGCGCAGACCTGCAAGCCGCCCCGTGACCAAGGGGCGACCTGCGCGAGCCCGCGAGCCGGGCCGGATCGTCTCATGTCGTGAGCGGCGTCGCCTCCTCGGTCGTCACCCGGAAATCCACGAGGGTGTTCGGCCCGAACGTGAGCGTCAGGGGCACGTCGGCGGCGTCGCGTCCGTAGGCGATCAGGATTCTGCCGATTCGCGGGCTGTTGTTGCGCGGATCGAAGGTGTGCCAGCGGCCGCCCAGGAAGACCTCCATCCAGGCCGCGAAATCTCCCGGAGCATGCGGCAACGGCAGACCGATGTCGCTGACGTAACCGGTGCAGTAGCGAGCCGGGATGTTGAGGCAGCGGCAGAACGCGATCGCGAGATGGGCGTAGTCGCGACAGACGCCGCGACGTTCCTCGAAGGCCTCCAGCGCCGTCCGGGTGGGCCGGGAATGCTCGTAGCCGAAGGTAATGCGATCGTGCACGTAGTCGCAGATCGCCTGCACCCGCGCCCATCCCGGCGCCATGGCGCCGAACAGGTCCCAGGCGGTCTGCGACAGGCGATCGGTCTCGCAGTACCGGCTCCCGAGCAGGTAGAGCAGCGTGTCGACGGGCAGGCTGCGCACCTCCTCCTGCCGTGCGACCGTGTCGGTCATGTCCCCGTTGCCGTGATCGCGGACGACCGTGTCGGTCTTGAGCGTGAAACGCCCGGCCGGCGCGACGAGCCGGTTGCACCAATTCCCGAACGTGTCCCGATAGCCTTCCAGGGGCACGGCCGGCACCGTCAGCAGATAATCCGGTCGCTCGAGATCGGAGAACCGCGACGCGTGGACGTTGAGCATCGTGACGACCGGCGTGTCCTGCACGAAGTCGTAGGTCATTTCACAGCCGACGTGGATGCGCATCGCGTGTCTCCGGGGGGACGGCAGGGTCGCGCTCTCCCTGAACGCGGGTCGGCTCGCGTCTCCGGTTCACGTGGCTGCACTCGAACGATCCATGACACGAATGAGCGATCTGTACAGCACGAACAAAGAGCGTTTCCGTTCGCCGGACCGGAACGCGATCATCGAAGCCACAACCGGCCCCCGTCAGGGCAGCGGCCGGTCGCTCCCTCTCATCGCGGCATTCGCGGTGGTGGCAGGCATTTGGGCGTCGTGGTCTCCACGGGCTTAAACCCGCGACGGCATCGGAATTCAGCAGGCACCCTTTCATGTCAAAATATGATAGAGTGGATTTTTAGAAGGTCTCCCGATGAACCGTCAAAATAATGCAGTGGTGTTTCTGGCCACGCTGATCTGCGCGGCTGTCCTCTCCAGCACCTGGTCGAGCGCCGGAGCGCGCCCGGCAGGTGCCAGGCACTCCACCGAGCGATCTGTCGATGGAGCCGCTTCCAAGTTCAAATTGGATCCCGCGAAAATCGAAGACCGCGCGAGAAAAAGAAGGGAGGCCGACCGCAGGCGCGACGAGCGCATGAACAAGCTCGGTGCCTCGATCTGCACGGGCTGCGGCGGTCCCGTCGTTCCCTTTGACCCAAGCGGAGGCGATCTGAGCATCAACGGCAGATCGAAACCGCAAAGGCGCTGAATGGTCGACAGGAGTTCGTCATGATGTGCGCAGCCGGGCAAGAGGCGGGCGGAAACCATGACGACACGCCATTGGCTTCGCGCGATGGATCGGCACCGATGGTCCGTAGCCGCTTGGGCGAGATCGGGTGCCAAGCCTGTATCGCGATCGAGGAGCGGGATGTCCCCGCTCGCCGACGCGCCACTTCGTGAGACCGAGGCGATCGTCGGACCATCGCTGCATGGGTTCGATGTCGCAGCCCGGATGGCAGCGTGACGGCCACGCCCACCTCCGGCTCGAAAGCCGGCTATCGGGTATCGGCCGCCTGCCGCCACCACGGGACGGCAAGGCACTCAGCCGGTCGTTCGAACCCGGGCGGGCTACCGTTTCACGCCGGGCTTGCCGTTCGCCACGACCTGGCCCTTCGTGCTCGGTGCCGCCGCGATGACTTTCGGGGTTTCCTTCTTCGGCTTCTTGGCTTCACGGTTTCCACGAGTTCGATCGCTAGTCATCTGGACTTCTCCGGTCAGATGTTGGGAGCCTGCGGGTCTTGCGCCTCGGGCTTGGTCGGCCCCGACAGACGCGCGAAGTCGGACAACACGGCGGTGACCATGCTCTGCAAGCGAGGATCATCGCAGGAGAGCGTCGCGGCAAACCTTTCGAGCAGATACTTCGCCTTGTCGGCGGCCTCCGGCCATGTCGTCGCCTCGGCCGCGAACAGGTGGGCTTCCAGGTCGTGCTGGCGCGCGACGAGGCCCGCACGTTGCGCTTTCACCGCAGCTCGCCTGCGGCGCACCTTCGTCGCCTTCTGGGCGGCCATGCCGCGCCGTTCGTCAAGCTCGATCGGACGATCCGTCATCCAGCCAACCCTCTGTGCTGCGTTGCTGGCTCTTCGCCGCCGGGATGCGAACGCGGGTGCTCCGAGGGACCCTCTCGGACCGCGGCCGACGGAGCCGCGGAAGGGGGCCATGGCCTTGACACCCTGATATGCGGGGCACTGGACCCACGCACGTACGTTCCTTGCGCGAACGAGGTTCAGGGACCAGGAATGGCCATGGCTGCCGGTAACGACGCCAAAGAATTCGGGTCACGCGTGGAGCTCGTGCCGATACCGCTGAGCAAGCGCTCAATCAGCATCGTCGCTTCATGGATCTGCATTGCCGCGCCTCTGATCGTCTCGAGACTGGCTCGCCCAGGCTCGTCGGCACTCCACCAGCGGCCATTGTCGATGGCTTGAAGCAGGCGGCCGATCCGTCTGTGATCCCGCTCGATTTGTTCGATAACCTCAGCACCGTAGGGCACGACTATCTCCTGGAATGAAACGATAGTGAGATCTGCTGCCAAAGGCGCACCGTGCGTTCATAGGATATTTGGCCGACAGCATGAGAGCGATCATAACCGCGACGGTTTCCCTGCATGCGTGCCAGTTTCAGCCGGCCGACGATCCTGTCGAGACGCCGCTCCTCGCGTGCAATCCTCGACAAGATGTCGCGTGCGCGATCGCAAAACACGTCCTTGGATTCGACTGTGGTTATTCGGTTCGCACTCGGCAGTGCTCCCGGACCTGATCCTTCTGACGTGCGACGATGCAGTTCGGCCCAGGCATTCAGGTGGCGCAGGAGCCTGATGTGATCGCGTTCCTCAAGCGCCTGTTCGATGCGCCAGCCGAGCAAACGGAGCCGCAGGTTGACGATGACGGCACGCAGGGTCGATCGACCGTAATCTGGGGAACGCTGCCGGCGAGAAGGAAAGTCGGTGGGCATGGCGCCCTCCGGTGCAGTCCTGGCCCATCGCCACGACACCAGTACGTATATGGTGTGCAGTGAGCGGATAGCAACTCAAATACGAAAATACTCAAAAAATCACCGCGCGGCCAATGAAGTTGTAGGCCATGAGAATTTTTCTTACCCCACGGCTGCTGGTCATCGAAGCTGAGCAATATGGACGTCGACGATCGCGCTTCTCCAGCGAGCCCGGGACGCTATCGACGCGCAAAGCGCGTTCGAGCGGACTCCGCTCGCCGCCGTGCCGACGGGCATGAGATCGCTCAGAGTATGTCCGGGAAGAATTTGTTTTTTCGGAGCGCGTTGCGGTTCGCGCTGACAGGCGTATGCTTGAGCGATGTGGACGCCTGAGAACCGCCAGCGGTACGACCGCAGCAAGCTTCGCTATCCCACTGATTTGACGGATGAGGAATGGGCGCTTGTTGCTCCCCTTCTCCCGCCGGCTCGACGCGGGGGAAACAAACGAACGGTTGATCTGCGCGAGGTGGTCAACGGCTTGATGTATGTCCTTGGAACGGGGTGCCAATGGCGCGCTATCCCAAAAGATCTACCGCCTCGCTCGACGGTGCATGGCTACTTCGATCTATGGGATTACGACGGAACTCTCCTGCGCATCCATCACACCCTCTACGTTCTCTGCCGCGAACAGGCAGGACGTGAGGCCAGCCCAACGGCAGCGATCATTGACAGCCAGAGCGTCAAGAGCGCGGAAAAAGGGGGCGCACGATCGACCCGTCCGGCTATGATGCGGGCAAGAAGATCAAAGGCAAGAAGCGCCATCTCCTCGTCGATACGCAAGGTCTGCTGATGCATGCTCTGGTGCATCCGGCCGACGTGCAGGATCGTGATGGCGGCGTATGGGTCATGGCGACGCTGTTTAGTCTCTACCCGTTCCTGCTGAAGCTGTATGCAGATGGCGGCTACCAGGGGCCGGTGTTCCGGGAGGCGTTGGAACGGGTCTGCCGGTCTGTGACGGTGGAAATCGTCAAGCGGTCGGATCAGGCGGTCGGGTTCGAGGTCCTGCCCAAGCGCTGGATCGTGGAGCGGACGATTGGTTGGCTCAATCGCTGCCGGCGGCTGGCGAAGGATTGGGAGTGCCGCACCCGCAAGGCGCTGGCTTTCCTGCGCCTTGCTTCCATCCGCATCATGCTCAGAAAACTCTGCCAACAATCAGCATGATCCCGGACAGACACTCAAGGTCGGCGACGATGCGAACGAACTCCGCTGCAATTGCAAGGAAATGGCATACAGATCCAAGGGCGCCTCAAGTTGCCAACTCATCGTGATCGATTAAATATTTCAATAAAATACTATATATTTTTCCCATTTAATAAAATCGCGATGCAGCCAAAAGTTCAGCAGGGACTGAAAGCAGCAGATCTGGCCATCTCGTGTTAGGTAATGCTGCCCTAGGTTAAAATCTCAGGCTGTGTCGATCAACCATTCCGCGCTAAGAATGAGAGAGGCTGCGAATAATGCCTGCCCTGTCTCGTCGCGCATCAGCACCGCAACCTGCCGGCTTTTACCCAGGCTCATTTCCTCACGCGCGATATCTGGCAGAATCCGGATGGCGGCATCGCGGGCAGCATGAGCGTTAGGAAACTCGGTTCCTATATCGTCGGGGATCATTTGGCCGTCTTGGATGTCGAAAAAGAAACGCGGCATCGCATGCTCCGCTCGTGTAACCCGGGAGCGCGCATGTCTCACAGCCGCCAAGGGGCAAAACAGGTGTTGGCGATGATGTGCCCTTATCTCGAAAGACATCGAGGTGCATTAACATAAAGCAAACCAAGCGGATCGCAGCCGCCGCCCCGCCTCTCACAAGACCAATGCGTGAAAATTTCTGCCCGACCATGGTCGTTTTAGCTCACTAAGCGCGTTGCGTTAAGCGAACCCACCTGCCGTGAGTGACAGTGGGCGTAGCGTTCAGCGTGGGAGACGAAAAACGATGCCCATCACATACGACGAAGAATGGAAACCCGGCTCCGACAAACATTCGAGCGTGAGGCAGGTTTATCGCGATGGGAAGCGGCTCGGCCGAGTGCGATCCTGGAAGGCAGAAGATCCTGGCGAGTTGACTGGCGAGTGGTTCACTGTCGAACGATGGGAGCAGGGTCTGCATGTTCCTCAGGAAGGCATGTATGTTGATTTCCAGGAGGCCCTGGAGCAGATCGCGCTCTACACTACAACACAATGAAAATAAGTATATATATAATCTTGCTGCCTATATGTCATCTAAGCATTATTATAATTTCGATGAAGTTTATTTTTGAAAAAATTCAGCAATTGATCTATTTGAGCTTCACTTTTTCACATTTGCAAATATCAGGCACGAAGGGTCCAAAACTATAAATTGCAATAAGTGGCCTAGTTCGCTCTAGTAGGTCGCGAGATCTTGCTATGCTTTCACGGGATGATTCGATTAGCCAGGTATCGTATTCCGAAGCTGTGAAGCTCTTGTGAGATGACATTGCCATGACAGCGCTCCTCGCGATGCAGGCGGGAGCGCACGTCTCTCTCGGCCACCAGCGCCTACAGGTTAAAACGGCTGGCGATGGCGGTATCCTGCGCCTGCATTGCGGATTATTCAAGTGAGGTGGCACAGAATATTTGTAAATAGATCAGAAAATTGAGTCCCTTTGGCATCTTGTTGGACAGTTCTATGACATGCAGCGAAAGCATCTCGGACTTCGTCAATCAGACGCGTGTCTTCCACATCACCTTGCGCCCTTCCAGCAGTAGTGGCGCGATTGAGGCGGGCGGCGAGGGGGCTGGATGAGAAAGCAGATCGGCACTCCATCCTCCCGCTGAGCCAGTACTGTCAAACTGCGCCGCTCCGGCCATAGCCCAGACGCGCATGCGAACTTATCTTGGACGCGTGGCTCGAGAAAACTCGCTCAAAAGAGATCGGTGACCCTCAAGGATAATCTGCTTTGTCTACGATCGAGCTCACGACCTCATTGCCGCGCACATTAATGATGAGGTGCAAGCGCTTCGTTGGAATGGCTTGGCGCTCTTACATCCCCGCGCCGCGTTCAAGAAGATTTTCTCTTTTGCACATTTGCTTGTTATCTAATGAATGCTAGCAGACGATATTTTGTATTTCATTCTTAGTTTTTTTAATATCATAATTACATAATCAGCAAGCATTTTATCTTCTACATCAGATGTTTCTTCTGTATCCATTACAAAACTAGCCATGCTGTTATCATCATCAATATCTTTGAACTCAATCCAAAGCAGATTGTGACCGCAAGGAAAATTCTTGATCTGTTGTAGCACCATGATCGCGATCTGCGGCCACGTTTTCCATTCGCGTTGCATGCGCTCGTTCCGGAGGCGGCAGACACTGCTGCTCCACCGCAGGCCCGCAGTCAAATAAAAAATGCTACCTTCCTGCAATCACACCCTTATGCCGCACCCTCGATCGCCGATATTCGCCATCAAACAGAGGGCAAGGAATCGAACTAATGTCATTTAGGATCAAATTTTTTACTTACGAATGTCGATATATTATTTTCCAAAACTACACTTGCGATGGTCGTAAATCTCGCTGTTGAACCCCTCTTCGAGCACAATACAGGTGAGCTCGACACGCCTGTCATCAAGCTGGAGCAAATCTATCGAGCAGGTGTTGCGTGGTGCGATGGGCAATCGCAGCCCACTCAGAACGGAGACCGCCAAGATTCTAAATCTCTGGCGGCCTTTGTGCTGCCGGAACCGGACTAGCACCCGAACATTGACCCAGCAGTCACACCAGCCTGCCGCCTCATGGCCGCTCGGCTGGCGTCACCGGCGGGCCGGGTCTCCGTGACGGGGAAAACGCTTCCGGTCCGCCGCGCGGTCGGCGTTCTGCCTAAGTCGTGTTCAATTTTGGACAAGCTAGATTTTCCCGCAGGACGCAGGTCCGGTGCGTGATATGTGACCACCCGCACCTGCAGAGAGTTTCCCGCCTCGGCAATGATTGGTGGTAATACGCTGCAAACTCGACTTGTCTCGATCGCGAGGATCACCGGTTCCGGCAGCGGCCGCGTGATGAGGACTTGCTCGCCCGCGTTTCGTCGCATTGATGGTGCCGACGGTAGCCCGCCGCAACCACGACACGGCCAATATTCAGGATACCAACCTGGCGGCGCGCTGCCAGCGCTGTCACATGTTGCGCAATCGCGATAAGCATCAGAGCTGCCACTGGCTCACTCTGTTTCGGCGCAAAGCCATGGGTGACATGTACAGGGACGCTACCGACTTGCCTCAACTCGGCCGAGCCGACTCGATCACTCCGGTGGCGGCTCCTGGTCAAAACGTTAGGAACGGGACATTCATCAGTGCCAAGGTAGCTATGGCGGAGGAACGTGGCGAGGGAACATGTCAGACAGCCAACGAGAAGCGGTGCGCCAGAAGGCGCTCGCTGAGATCGCGCTGCTCGACACGGCCCCGGAACGCGAGTTCGACGCTCTGGCGAAGCTCGCTCAGCGCATGCTCGGCACCCGCATGTCCTCGATCACGCTCATCGACCCTGAACGGCAATGGTTCAAGGCGCGATGCGGTCCCTTGGCGTCCGAGACGCCTCGTGCCGGAGCATTTTGCCCGGTTGTCTTCGAGACCGAAGCACCTTTGACCGTGGCCGATGCTCGACTCGATCCACGCTTCGCGTCGAGTCCGTTTGTCATTGGCGCCCCTAACATCTGCTACTATGCCGGGGTGCCCGTCCGGGTCATGCAGACCGGCGGTGATGCGGTCGTCGTCGGCACCCTCTGCGTGCTGGACGATAAGCCTCGTGAACCCTGCGCCTCTGATGTGGAGGTTCTCTCGGAACTGGCCTGCATGGCCGAAGCGCTTCTTGAGGCGAGAATGGCCGCGTTACATGCGGCCGAAGCGGCCGAGGATAGACGCCTGACCGTCGAGCACCTCGAGCGCGAGCGGCGGCAGTTCAAACAGGCGGAGCGCATGGCCGTGATGGGCTCCTGGCGCTACGATCTCGGACTCCGCGCCGCGACCTGGTCAGACGGCATCTTCGCGATCCATGAGCTGCCCGTGAGCGGCGGTGTGCCGAATGACGAGATTATGAGCTTCTTTCCGGAGCCGGATAGAAGCGCGTTTCTTGCCGCGGTGATGCGCACGCTCAACACGGGTCTGCCCTTCGAGCTGGATGCTGACTTGATGACGGCAAAGGGCAACCGCCGACGAGTTCGCTGCCTCGCGGAGATCGAGGTGTCGAAGGGAAGGCCTGTCGCGCTGATGGGCCTGCTTCAGGATATCACCGAGCAGTATCATATGGAGCAAAAGCTACGACAGACCGCTCGCACCGACGATCTTACTCAGCTATCCAACCGGGCGGAGTTCAACCGGGTTTTGGACAGCCGCCTGCGGGAAGCCGACGCCAGGAATACGGAATTTGCGGTGCTGTTGATCGATCTCGATGGCTTCAAGGATGTGAACGACGCTTTGGGGCACGCCGCAGGCGACGAAGTGCTGCGCCGCGTGGCGGACCAGCTCCGTGCCGAGTACCTGAGTTCGTGTGTTCCGGCACGGCTTGGAGGCGACGAGTTCGCCGTTCTGGTCCCGCCGACGGTGGGTCGAGGAGCCATTGAGGCCCTGGTGCAAAGGCTGCTTCACAGCCTCCGCATCGTGGCGGATGGGCCTGGGCAAATTGCGAGCGTCACGGGGACGATCGGGGTCGCCTGGTCTGGTGGGGAAGCGCGGAGCCGAACAGAACTCCTTCGTAACGCAGATACGGCTCTCTACGAGGCCAAGCGCACGTGCAAGGGTACCGCCTGCACCTATTCGGGGGCATCAGATCGCCACACCGCCGGCTGAACAAGGGCGTCAAACGGTATCCAAACGGGGTTCATCCGCACTTTCAGTGCTGATGACTCGCCGTCCGATTGACTGCCGTCGGTCTCGGTGGAGATCAGGAACTGTGCGACCTATCGTACGACCTTGATCAGAGGTCCGAAAGTCGGTGCATCACCGTCCGGCCGGGCAGAGGAGGGGCGGATGTCGTCTCTCCTGCCGGCGCGCATAGCATCACAGGTCCCGGTTCGTCTCCATTCCCTGAGCAGGTCAGAGGCGTCCTGGGCGGTGGCCCTGGACGCCGCCTTCGTCGGTTTCGTCGGGGCATCGGTTCGCCCCGGGGCCGGGGCTAGCCCATGACCTGTGCGGCGATGCCGTTGAGGGCCTTGACGATATCGTCCGGCGGGTATGGCTTGGCGAAGAACAGGCCATTGTCGGGCAAATCCTCCTTCGTCACCTTGCGCCGCCCCGACGTGACCATGATGGCGACCGGGGGCCAGCGCTCCCGCACGGCGTGGGCCAGCTTCAAGCCGTCCATCGAGCCCTCCATCTCGATGTCGGTGAACAGGACGCGGATCTCGGAATGGCGTTCGAGGAGTTGGATGGCCTGGTCGGCGTTCCGTGCCTCATAGGTCGTGAAGCCCGCCTCGATGCAGAGGTCGACGGCCTCGGCCCGAAGCAGGGCGTCGTCCTCGACGACGAGGACGGCGACGTCGGCCGGATTGAAGGACTGTCCCATTATGCAACCCGAACCATCATGCCTCGACCGCGATGCTGCCGGGCACGCCCGTCAGCCTGAACCTGATGCCTGCCGGGTCGAAATCCAGGTGGCCCTCCCCCTCGAAATAGGCTGCCACGATCCGTTCGATTAACTTGGAGCCGAAGCCCCGGCTCCCGGGCGGGACGACGGGAGGCCCGCCGGTCTCGACCCAATCGAAGGCGAACGCGCCATCCTCGAACCGCCACGACATCGCGACGCGGCCGGCCTCGTTCGACAGGGCGCCGTACTTGACCGCGTTGGTCGCCAACTCGTGGACCGCGAGCGAGAGGCCGAGCGCCCGCTGCGAGGTGAGGATCAGGGGCGGGCCGGACCAGGAGATGCGATCCCCGACGACTCGGTACGGGTCGATGGCGGCCGCGACGACGTCATGGATGTCGGCCTCTGTGAAGTTCGATCGGGTGAGGATGTCCTGCGCCCGGCCGAGGGCGGACAGGCGCTGTCCCACCGCCGCGCGGGCCTCTTCCATCGACTTCGCTTGGCGCAGCGTCTGGGTGACGATGGCCTGCACCATGGCGAGCGAGTTCTTCATGCGATGGGCCAGTTCCTGAGCCAGCACTGCGCGCGCCTCCTCCGCCACCTTCAGGTCGGTGATGTCGCGCGAGATCGACAGGATGCGCTCGGGCTTCCCATCCGCTCCCACGATCGGGGAGACCTGCACGTCCCAATACCGGCGGTTGCCCTTCATCGTGTCGGCGTAGCCCTGGAATCCGGACGCAACGCCCGCCCTGGCCGCGGCAACGGCTTCCTTGGCGGCGAGGTTGCCCTCGCCTTCCCAGAAGCTCGGCCAGGGACACCCGGCGACGGCGTTGAAGTCAGAGACATCCATGACGCGCTTGCCGCCCTCGCTCATGTAGGTGAGCCTGGCGTCGAGGTCGAGCACCTTGATACAGTCGCTGGAGGCGGCGAGCACCCCGCGCATGAAGGATTCGCTCTCGCGCAACTGCTCCAAGGCGCGATGCCTCGCGGTCGCGTCGGCGGCCATGCCGAACCATTCCGTGACGCGGCCCTCGCCGTCTCTCACGGGGACCGCGCGTGAGAAGATCCAGCCCGTGCTCCCGTCGGCGAGGCGCACCCGGTGCTCCATCTCGAAGGGCTCGGTCCGCGCGACCGCCGTCGCGATCCTGTCGCTGACGTCGGTCCGGTCCTCCGGGAGCAGGTATTCGTCCATCCAGCGCACGCTCGGCGCGTCGGCATCGGTGATGAAGCCGCGACCCTGCAAGGTGCGCATCTCCTGCCAATCCGGGCTCATCGAGTACAGGCTGTCCGAACTCGCCTCGACCAGCGCCGCCAACCGCTTCTCGCTCGCGCGCAACCGTTCAACGGCCGCGTCGCGCTCCCGCTGCGCGACGACCCGGGCCGTGCAGTCGGATGTCACGTTGAGCAGGCCGACGACTTCGCCTCGCTCGTCGCCAACGGGCGAATAGGCGAAGTCGTACCAGACCTGCTCCTCGAAGCCATTGCGCATCATCGTGAGGGGCTGGTCGCGGAACGCGCAGCTTTCCCCTCGGAAGGTTCGGTCGATCAGGGGAACGAGGTCGTCCCACAGTTCCGGCCATACGTCCTCGGTCCGGAGGCCCAGGGCGCTGGGGTGGCGCGCTCCCAGAATCTCGGCATAGCCGTCGTTGTAGAGGAAGATGCGCTCAGGTCCCCACATGACGCACATCGGGTGCAGCGACGCGAGCATCAGGTCGACCGTGGTACGCAAAACCGCGGGCCAGGTCTACCGCTTCCCCAAAGGCGTCGACGCCCAGTCGTAAAGACGGAAAAGGTCCGCCATCCGCAGTGAACCGGTCCGTCCAGCTTCCGTGCCAAGCTTGGCGTGTCGCATCATGCCTCGTCTCGCGAGATACCCCGTTCGGCGAGCGACCCGCCTGCACCATCTCTAGACGGTCACCGGCGCGCCAGGAAGGGAGGTGCGCCCACCTCTTCGTGAGGCGGGCTGCCCGGACTCGGCGACATGCCAACGCTTCCATGCCCCGGCGATCTCCCGGAGAAGGGCTTCGAGAATCCCTGCCGGCGCGACAAGGTCTCGGACGCGATGCGGCACAGGAAGGCCGCCCAAGGTCAAAACCCAACTCGCTTGACTGTAAGAGGGTCTACTCCCGACCGTTCGGGCTTTTGGGGTGCCCGCTTCGCGGCCATCCCGCCGCACTCCTCCTTCCGGGTCCGGGGTGTCCGGTTGGCAACCTTTGACGGTCTCGCCCGAGCGTGACAGACCGTTGGCATGCCGAACACGCAGACCCGCAACGTCTCCCTGGCGACCGAGTTGACCGCCTCCATCAACGCTCAGGTCGCATCGGGTGACCACTCGAACGCGAACGAGGTGGCGCGAGCCGGACTGCGCCTTCTCATCGAGGGTGACCATGCGCCGACCACGGATGGGCGCCCGGCAGTCCACGAAGCGGCCCGTGCAGACGATCGTCCGGGTCGCTGATCGATGGCCGACCCTCGACCTGCCTCGACGCTCCTTCAAGGCTTCCTCACCGACGTCGTCGCGGTCGAGAGCATCGCGGCCGTGCCCACGATCCTCGACGTGGTGTGCCAAACCACCGGAATGGGGTTCGCTGCCATCGCGCGCGTCACCGATGACCGCTGGGTCGCCTGCGCCGTCAAGGATGACATCGCCTTCGGCCTCAAGCCTGGCGGTGAGTTGAGCCTCGAGACGACCATCTGCCACGAGATCCGGCAGAGCGGCACCGCGGTCGTGATCGACCACGTGGCCGAGGACCCGGCCTTCTGCGGCCACCACACGCCCGCCCGCTACGGATTTCAGAGCTACATCTCGATGCCCATCGTGCTGCCCGACGGCACGTTCTTCGGCACGCTCTGCGCCATCGACCCCAAGCCCGCCAAGCTGAACACGCCTGCCATCGTCGGCATGTTCAAGATGTTTGCCGACCTGATCGGCTTCCACCTCGATGCCAACCAGCGCCTCGCCTCGCGCACCGCCGAGCGCGACCTGTACGAGAACATCGTCCAGTCCGACACCGCGCCGATCTGCGTCTTCGACACGGAGTATCGGCTGATCGCCTTCAACAAGGCCCACAACGACGAGTTTTTCCGCGTCAACGGCTTCACCACGAAGGTCGGCGACATCTTCCCCGACCTGTTCATCCCCGAGCAAGCCGCCGTGATGCGCGCCAATATGGCCCGGGCGCTGGCCGGTGAAGCGTACAAGGTCGAGGCCGTCTTCGGCCGGGCCGAGTTCGGCCAGCCATGCTGGGAGATCACCTACACGCCCCTGCGCGATGCGGCGGGCAAGGTTTTCGGCGCCTTCCACCAAGCTCACGACATCAGCGCGCGGCTCAGGGCGGAAGCTGAGCTTCAGGATGCGCAGGACGTGTTGCGGCAGTCGCAGAAGCTGGAGGTTATCGGCCAGCTCACCGGCGGCGTGGCGCACGACTTCAACAATCTCCTCACGGTCATCAAGTCCTCCACCGACCTCCTGAAGCGCCCGGATCTCGCAGAGGCACGGCGCGGCCGCTACATCGAGGCGATCTCCGACACGGTGGATCGCGCCGCGAAGCTGACCGGCCAGCTCCTCGCCTTCGCACGGCGGCAGACACTCCAACCCAAGGTGTTCGCAGCCTGCGACAGCGTGCGGGTACTCTCCGAAATGCTAGGCACGCTCACCGGCTCGCGCATCAGGGTCGTGACCGAGCTGCCGGAGAACGACTGCTTCGTGAACGCTGACCCGAACCAGTTCGACACGGCGCTGGTGAACATGGCCGTGAATGCGCGCGACGCGATGGAGGGCGAGGGGCAACTCATCGTTCGCGTGCGGGCCGTCGAGCGGATGCCGCCCGTGCGCGCCCACCCTGCGGTGGATGGACCGTTCGTGGCGGTGTCGATCAGCGATACCGGCATCGGCATGACACCGGAGACGCTGGGGCGGATCTTCGAGCCGTTCTTCACCACCAAGGCGGTCGGGCAGGGCACCGGCCTTGGGCTCAGCCAGGTGTTCGGCTTCGCCAAGCAGTCACAGGGCGAGGTCGTGGTGGAGAGCGTGGTCGGGCAAGGTACGACCTTCACACTCTATCTTCCCCGCGTGGGTGGCGCGATCCAGGCCCCGGAACGGGGCGAGCGGACGCCCGTGGTGGATGGCCATGGCACCTGCGTGCTTGTGGTCGAGGACAACGTCGAGGTGGGCACGTTCGCCACGCAGGCTCTGGCCGAACTTGGCTTTGCCACGGTCTGGGCGGCCGATGCCGGGGAAGCTCTGGCGGAGCTGGCCGACGACGCGGGTCGGTTCGACGTGGTGTTCACGGACGTGATGATGCCCGGCATGAACGGCGTTGATCTCGCCCGTGAGATCGGGCGGCGTCATCCCGGTTTGCCCGTCATCCTGACCTCCGGCTACAGCCACGTTCTGGCCCAGACCGGCACCGGCGGGTTCGAACTTCTGCAGAAACCCTACTCGGTCGAACAGCTCTCGCGCACCTTGCAGGCGGTCGCCAGGCTCGACCACCCCAATCGCATCGGCGACGAGTAGCGTCCGGCAACAAGCTGCAGCCCATTTCGACTGTCCACTCCGAGCAGTCCTTCGCCCACGGTGGCCCCTCGCACGGTCAAGCTGATCGTGTCGAGACCGGTGTCCGCGGCAGCCCGCACGGTGTCAGGCCCCGCCCCTAAGCCCGACGCAGGCGTCCTGGACGGCACGGCGGAGGATGCGCGACAGATCGGCGACCGAGTAGGGCTTGCGCAGCAGGTCGAAGCCGTGCGTGCCCTCGGCGGCGAGCACGTCGCTGTAGCCGGAGGTCAGCACGACCGGGATGTCCGGCCGGCGCCGGCGTATCTCGCCCGCGAGCTCGACGCCGTTCATGCCTGGCATCACCACGTCCGAAAACACCACCTCGAATTGCGAGGAGTCGCGCTCGATCTCGGCGAGTGCCTGATGCGCATCCTTGGCCCAGACGGTGACGTAGCCGAGCTCGCGCAAGGCCTGCTCGGCGAAGGCGCCGACATCGAGGTTGTCCTCGACGACGAGGACCCGGGTCCCGTGCCCTTCGGCCAGCGCCTCCGGCTCCTCCACCGGCCCGGCGGCGCGTGACGGGCCGACCCGCGGGAGATAGAGGGTGAAGGTCGTGCCCTCGCCGAGCGCGCTCTCGACGGTGATTTCGCCGCCGGATTGCTTGGCGAACCCGAACACCTGGCTCAGCCCCAGTCCCGTGCCCTGGCCCACGGTCTTGGTGGTGAAGAACGGCTCGAAGATGCGCTCCAGGTTCTCGCGGGCGATGCCCGCACCGGTGTCCGAGATCGTGACCGCGACGAAGTCGCCGCGCCGCGGCGGATGCGCCCGGACAGCGGGGATACGGGATGCACGGCGGAGCCCGATGCGCAGGCGGCCCTCGCCGTCCATCGCGTCCCTGGCATTCACCACGAGGTTTACCAACGCCGTGTCGAACTGGCTCGGGTCCGCGTTGACGTGAAGGTCGTCCTGTTCCCCGTCGGGCATGCCGAACTCGACCCGGATGCGTGATCCGGTGAGCGTGCCGACCATGTCGGCGAGCGCCGCCACGGCGCGGTCGGCCGCGAAGGTCTCCGGCCGCAGGGCCTGTCGGCGGGCGAAGGCGAGGAGCTGACCGGTGAGCTTGGCGGCCCGGTCGACCGTGTCGGAGATCGCGCCGACATAGCGGAGCCGGCGCTCCTCGGCGAGGCCGGGCCGCTTCAGCAGGTCGGTCGAGGACTTGATGACCGTGAGCAGGTTGTTGAAGTCATGGGCCACGCCCCCGGTCAGTTGCCCCACGGCCTCGAGCTTCTGCGATTGGCGCAGCTGCTCCTCGAGCGCCCGCCGTTCCGTGACGTTGCGACCGGCGGCGTAGAAGTGGTCCCCCCGGGGAATAGCGTTCCAGGAGATCCAGCGATGACCGCCGTCTCTGGCGCGGACGCGCACGTCGACGTCGTGCAGCGCCAGCCCGCCCGTGACCCGCTCGAAGGCCGCAGCCGCCTCCGCCCGGTCGTCGGGATGGACGAAGGCGTCGAAGCGGGCGCCGACGACGTCGGTCTCCTCCCACCCCAGCATCTCGGTCCAGGCGGCGTTCGCCTTGCGGAAGAAGCCGTCGCGTCCGCAGACCACGAAGAGGTCGCGGCTGGCTCGCCAGACCATGTCGCGCTCGTTGGCCTGCTCCTGGGCGGTGGCCTCCAAGTGGTTTTCAAAGCGGCGCCGGTCGGTGATGTCGTTGAACAGGATGGCGACCCGGTGCTGCTCGGGGTCGCCCACCCTCAGGGCGTGCACGTCGTACCAGCGTCCCATCGCAATGGACCCGCTCTCGAACCTCACCGGCTGGCCGGTCCGCGCGACCGCGCCGTAGGTGTCGAACCAGGAGCGTTCGAGCCGGGGCACGAGCTCGCTCGCCCAGCGTCCAGCCGCATCGTGCAGGCCCGTCTGCGCCGCGAAGGCGGGGTTTACCTCGACGAAGCGGTAATCGACCGCGCGGTCGTCCGCGTCGAAGCGCATCTCGATGACGCAGAAGCCGCTGTCGACGGCGTCGAACAACGCCCGGTACCGGGCTTCGCTCTCGGCGAGTACGCCCTCCGTGGTCCGGAATCGGGTGACGTCGAGCTGGCTGGCGAAGAAGTAGCGGAGTTGTCCCTCAGCGTCGAAGACGGGGCTCACGTAGAGCTCGTTGCGGAAGGGTGTGCCGTCGCGGTGGTAGTTCAAGATCTCGACCACGACGTCGCGCCGGGCCACGATGGCGTCACGGACCTTTGCCACGTCGGCGGGGTCCGTGTCCGGGCCCTGGAGGAAACGGCAGTTCCGCCCGATCACCTCGGCAGCGTCGTAGCCGCACAGGTTCTGGAAGGCCCGGTTGGCGAAGACGATGGGATTGTCTGGCTGGTTGGGGTCGGTGATGATCTGCGGCATGCGAGTCTTCTCCGCCGCCGTGAATAGCAGGTCGGTCGATGCCGCCGAGGTTCGCTGCCCACGGTCCGGCCGGCGCAGGCCGTCACCCAGTTGGGCTTCAAGCCTCGCGACGCGGTCCTCGAGTTCGCGCTCGCGCCGCCGCAGCCTCTCGATCTCTGGGTCCATGGCCCCTCCCTTGGCGTGAGTACCTTCCGCACCGGCGCGGGACAACGGTCCGGGTCGGATAACGCGACAGCGGCGTCCGGGTGGCGAGGCGTAGAGTGCGACGTTCGACGGCGTCGTCCGTTGGCGTTTGCCCTAACCCGGGGGCGCCTGAGGGAAGGACGGCATGCAATCGGATACGCCATGGCCGGGAGGCGACCCGCCGCCGAACCGGCCCGCCAGTCGAGGCCCTAGCACCCCAGCCTCCTGGCCCGATCAATCGGCGCTAGGCCCCGGACGTCGACGTCACAGCCCTGTACCCTTGACCGGGCGCAAGGCCACCACGTTCGCGGCCTCGGGCATCTCCGCTCCGGCGGGTCCGAGCACCTCGGCGACCTTTCTGGCGAGTTGCTCGCGCTTGAACGGCTTGGAGATGAGATGCACCCCGTCGTCGACCCGGCCATGATGAATGATGGAGTTCTCGGTGTAGCCGGACATGAACACGATCCGGACCTCGGGCCGCAGGGCCTGTACCCTCTCGGCGAGTTCGCGACCCCGCACCTTGCCAGGCAGGATCACGTCGGTGAGCAGCAAATCGATGGTCGCGACGTTGGCGGCAAAGACCCTCAGCCCTTCCTCGCCGTCGCCGGCTTCCAGGACGCGGTAGCCGAGATCGGCCAGGATCGCGCAGGCGATTTCGCGAACCGCCGCCTCGTCCTCCACGACCAGGATCGTTCCCGATCCGCGTGGCAGATCGACCGGACTGCCGGACCGCTGGCCCGTCGCCGCCGCGGCCCCGACCGCACGCGGCAGGTAGAGCTTCACCGTCGTGCCCTCGCCGGGCTCGGAATAGATTTTCACGTGTCCGCCGGACTGCTTGACGAACCCGAACACCATGGCGAGGCCGAGCCCCGTGCCCTTGCCGTCGGGCTTGGTCGTGAAGAACGGCTCGAACACCCGCTTGACGATGTCGGGGGTCATGCCATGGCCGGTGTCGGAGACCGCCACCATGGCGTAGTCGCCGGGCACGGTTTCGGCGTGCCGGCGGACATAATCGTCGTCGAGGACCTTGTTGCCGAGCTCGATGGTGAGGCGGCCGCCGCCCGGCATCGCGTCGCGGGCGTTGAGCGCGAGGTTCAGGACCGCGCTCTCCAACTGCGCCGCGTCGGCCATCGCGGGCCACAGCCCGACGGTCTCGACGTAACGGACATCGATGGTCTCGCCGAGGGTCCGCCGCAGCAAGGGTATCAGGTCCGGCATCGTCGCGGCGAGGTCGATGGCCGACGGCGCGAGCGGCTGCTTGCGGGCGAAGGCGAGGAGCTGGCCGGTGAGCGTCGCCCCGCGCTGGGCAGCCCAGGATGCCCGCTCTATCCGCGTCTGGAGCCTGGCGTCGCCGTCGAGTTTCGCCCGGATGAATTCCAGGTTTCCGAGGATGACCTGAAGCAAGTTGTTGAAATCGTGCGCGATGCCGCCGGTGAGCTGGCCGATGGCCTGCATCTTCTGAGCCTCGCGCAGCACGCCCTCGGCCTGGGCGCGCTTGGTCATGTCCGAGATGGTCAGCACGAAGCCGCCGTCGGGCATCGGCGTCCGGCGGATCTCCAGGTGGTGCCCCTCCGCGTTCTCCCGCTCGTAGGTGACGGCCTCGCGGGGATTCCGGCTGCCGTGTCGGACCTGGTCCTCGGTCTCCAGAGCGGGACGCCCGGGTTCGCCGGTGTGCTCGACGAAGGCGCCGTAGGTCGTGCCCCGTCGGACCATCGCCTTCGGCAGGTCGAGTAGCACTTGGAAGCACTCGTTCCAGTTCGCGAGCTTGCGGTCGGGCCCGAACACCGCGACGCCCTGGCTGAGGCTGTCGAGGGTGGTGCGCAGGCGCAGGGCCACAGCCCGCTGTTCGGTCTCGGTCCTGTAGGAACGCGACCACGCCTGGTTCAGGAGGCGGGCCGCCCAGAGCAGGGTGAGGACCGCCAGCACGGAACCGGCGATGACCATCCAGCGCACCCAGGTCGCACGGGCGTCGTTCTGCACGAGGCGCTCGTCGAGGAGCCGCTGCTCGTCGGCGAGCATGGTCGCAAGAATGGTTTCGGCCTCGCGCATGTGGTTGCGGCCGGCGTCGCCGTTGATGATGCGCAGCGCCGCCTCCAGGCCACCGTCGCGGCGCGCCTGAAGCGTCTGGGCGAGTTCCTCCAGCTTGTGCTGGATGGCCGGGGCCAGCGCCCGGATGCGCTCCTGCTGCGCGGGGTTGTCGGCGGTCAGCTTCTGGAGCTCGCCCTGGAGAAGGCCGAGGCGGTCGCGCGCGACGTCGTAGGGGCCGAGGTACTCGGCCCTGCCGGTGAGGACGTAGCCGCGCTGGCCGCGCTCGGCGTCGCGCAAGGCGATGGCGAGGTCCTTGGTGGTGTCGAGCACCTGATAGCTGTGCCGCGACCAGGTGCGAGCGTCGCGCGAGGCGTTCAGCCGCTCCCAGGTCGCCGCACCGACCAGGGCGAGGATGGCGATCAGCACGCCGAGGACGAGGACGTTAGCGCGCCTGACGAGGTACTGGGTCATGGTATCCTAGTTGCGGCCGCAGCTTACTATTTGGTTCACGTCAGCGAGCGCGGTGCCATATTGGTCGCTAGTGAGACCTTGAGGCAATGCCCACTCGTGCGTCCAAGGTCAGCCCATGCGCCGCGATGCGGGCCTTTTACGGGCGCCGCGAACCGGGATCGTGGGACGCATCCCTCCGCGGACGCACTGAGTTTCCTGCTCTCAGCCGGCCCAGCGGGCATACCGGCCCTCGTTCCACGGTTCGAAATAACGCCCGAACGAGACCCGGACGTCCATCTACGCCTTGAGCATGACCGGTGTGGTGGGTTCATCGTTGCAGCGCGGCGCCGCGGATATCAGGGCCCGTGGCCCGGCAGACTCTCTGACGGCGTCAGGGGGAACCCCGCTCTACGAGAAGCTCGGCTATTTCCTTTATGATGCGGTCCGAGAACTCCTCGGCGCAGAAGCGGTCGAGCTGGATCTCGACCTTGGCGAGCTAAGCCTGGACGCGGACGTCCTCGGCCTAATCGGCTTTGGACCGGGCGTCCAGCGCGTCGTTCCCGGCATAAGGATCTTGTAGCCTCCCGTCCCGACCACTCCGTGCAGAGGCAGCTTGCGGTCGGATAGCGGATATTCAAGTAATTGTAGCTGAAGGTCCGCTAATGGCGCACTGCAGACGTCCCCGGTCACTCGCCGCGCGAGGGACTGGCGCCCCGCCCTGGTCCGGGCGTACTCGCAGAGCTGCGAGTCGGGTTGGACGCTTACCGTCACCTTGATCACGCCGAGCTTCAACAACTGCTTCGTCGTCACGCTCTCGGTGTTGTGGCGTAGGCCCTGTTCGCTCACCACGTCCTTTAGGCAGCCTACGATGGGACGTTACTGGCAGGCGCACTGAACGCGGCACGGGTGCCTCGAACCGCGTGCTGCTCACGCGGCTTGGCAGGGGGCCTTCAACGCAGACGACTGAGCCGACGCGGCCAGTTGCAGGCGCTCCAGCTCGTGGGCAACTGCAACCTCGACGTAGCGGTCGTCAGCCAAGGCACCAGCGCCGGGCCTACGGGCTATCGTTGACCGTCACCGCGTTGAGGCGGCCAGAGAGCCCCGGGGTGCGTGACCTCGGCCCTACAGCTCGGACTCGGCCACACCCATCAGGATGCTCTGGACTTTGGCATCGAGATTTTCTCCAGTCACCCTCTCTGGCACCGTGCCAATCGCAGCGAGCGCCATCGTCAGCGACATCGGATCCAGGAACGCACGCGCCTCCCGCACCGCGGCGGCCAGCAGCAGGCTGGCCATCATCAGCGCATCCACCCGTTGCAGCGTGCCGTCGGCCAGCCAGCCTCTCAGGTCAGCGCGCGCCGCTACGGTGGCCCGAGTGGGCCGTCCGAACGCCCCCGGTCCTTCAGGGGGGTGAGTCTTGCGGGTGCGCCGGGCAGGAACGCTGGTGCAAGGTGCCTTGCTGGTCGCAGGGTTAGCGATCTGCTGGCGCTTGCGGGCGATGCGCCTGGGTGCCTTGGTCATGCGGGTCTCCTAACAAATACGGCGGGTGGATACGGTCGACGGTCGTCCGACCGCCGCCAGGGGCGGCGAGACCACCGTCGTGACTCCTAATGAAGTGCCGAACGGGCGAGGTACGCGCTTATGTCAGCGTTGTCCTCGTCCGAAAGGAAGTCGTGGAAGTGCAGCGCGCCCTCGTTCTCGCTATACATCCCGATCTGCTTGGCCGCTTTGCTCCATGCGTTGAGGATGTCCCGCCCAATCCAGTCTTCGAAGGTTTCGGGCCCCACGCTCGCGTTCTCGGCTCGATTGAGGTGGTGGCTGAACGCGTCGCACAACTTCTCCTGGGCCGGAGTCGTCGGCTTAGCAACCCGTGCAATCATGGTGGACGCCAGCCGAGATGCGCCTGCCGTAGTGGCCGCACTGTCTGCAACACCGCCATTGACCAGGGGCCTCGGGTGCGTCCCGCCCGGCCGGTTGTTGAAAGCGCGCAGCAGGATATAGGCGTGTCTTAGGGGATGCTTCGTAGGCAGCGGCAGGATCTCGACCTTTTTTGACGGTTTGAGAAAGGGCAACGGGTGCTTCTGGACCTTCTGCAGCTCGAACATCGTGAGCACGTCGTAGAAGAGCATTGTTCGCTCGAGGGTATGCGCGATACCGCCGACCGCACCGCTGGCCATTCTCCAAGTTAGTTTGCTCTCAGTAGTCGAGAGCACGTAGGTGCTGTGCTTTTCGGAAAAATACCACTGACCGCGGAGTTTGCAGAAGTGCGCGATGTTAAGCAGATCTTGTATTTGCCCCGTGAATTGCGCCGAGAACATGCTAGCCTCCGTATCAAAGTTAAAACGCTGACGGATCCCGATTGCGCCGGATCAATAACACTTTACCCAAGAGGCGCCACAGGATGAGCGCTCTTATTTTGATTTTACCGAATAGCCTATCACGCTAGTGATCGAAGCTACCGGTGGCACGACCCTGTGTTCGTCAAGCGCCCGAACCAGCGGCGCACTGTCTAAATCGCGAGGCTTCGAGCGTTAGGCAGCGTATTCTGCAGCACCTATAGGATCGCGTTCAGCACCGCGTAACACCCAGCGCCAGGACGGCTTATCCGGAAGATGGTGGGCAATTGCGATGACAGTACCGTTTGCTCGGTGTCGATCAGGTAAGTTGCGTGTGGCAGAGTTTAGCGCTGGCGAATAAGATCCCCAACGTCCGACGTCTGAAAATCATGCTACCTTCAAGGCCACACGATGAAACACGGCTTTGAGGTAGCGGAACAAACTACGAACTCCACAGGGGAACGTGCGCGAATTTTCGATACGAAAAAGCTGGGAGGGGGCAGCCCCCTCCCAGCCCCTGCTCACTCTGCCCCGCGGGCTCGCGGATATCCGATGCACATACGGCAGTTAGGCGTTCACGATCCGCGCGCGAAGACTGCAGTGAAGCGACGCTGTAGTGGGCCGGGCCGCCCCTGAAAGCAGACCGTACCAGTGCTCGAACACCAGTTCATGATCTCGCCAGAGGATGAACGGAATTGATGGCAGCCTGCCGATTCAAGCGGGCGCCACTCTCCGAATATGCCGCAATCTCTGACAATTTTTTCCAGCCGCTTGTAAGAACCCGCATATTTTTGCTTCATCGCATTGCCCTCACTACCGACAACGTCGTCAGCGAGAGGTATTTACCGAATAGAACTTCGGCACGAACTCAGAAGCCGAGACGCGCTTACCACGTCAAAGCAGATGCAAGCGCCTGCTTCAGAATTGGTCGGGCCTCACCTCCGGCCAGCGTAAGATCCGGCAGTGTCAAGTTGCGCATCTCTTTATAGAGACGAACGGAATTGATTCCGTTTATGACGCGTTTTTGTTGAGCGAGAGAACCTGTTTCGCGCCGCCAAACCTGATATTGCTTGTAAGGTGTTTTGCCAGTGTACCAAATGATTTGGCGAAGATCCGGCGGTCGGATCTGCCGCCAATCTACTGCAGTGGCATAAGGCAGGTAAGCACTCATCGTCGGACGAACATTCATCGCCCACTCGTCGAGTTCGCGCGCTGACGTATTCCAGACAATGACATGAGCGTGCCAGAGGATGAAACGCGGAACGTGCTCAACCCTCTGCGCAGAGACGTAGAAGGCAGGGTCGAGCATCCCGAGGTAGTCTAGGCCCCGCAGCGCGCTACGGTAGCGGCGGCGAACGCTATCAATCGTGAGCGCGGGACGCCAGCCCCGCTCGCTGCCGGTAGGATAGGCGATTTGCTCCTCGTCGATCAGGGTGACGAAGAAAACGGGAATGCGCGGCTCCCAGTTGGGAGCACGGGCACCGACGTGACGGCACAAACCCGCGCCCAGCGAGCGCATCCAATACTCACGGGCGTAGGGGTTCTGTGTGCCAAGCTTGCCAGCCTGGCGGCGGCCAAGGCGACGTACTTCGCGTTCGGGCCGGTCGTAGACCTGCTGATGGTAGCCCCGCAGTCCCTCTATGAGGCGGGCGGCTTGGGCGTGCTCGCGCACGGAAAAGCGAGCAAATGCTGAGCGTTGCATCATGATGAACACCATACCGACATAGACATATCAGTACTTTACCAAGCATCAACAATGCTCACTTTCATCGTATTAGTCGTATATACAAGCGTTCGCACACCGCGTTCAAAATACTCGCCTTTGAAAATGCGGAGGACCGGACGGCATAGCCGTCCGGTCCCACCCATCGTTTAATCAGATGCCGTAGATTGGCGGTACTATTCGCTTTCGTCGTCAGAGGCTTCGCCGGGGAGAACCTCGTACTCCACAAGGCTCCAGGACATCGGACTGGTCGGGCCACGCTTGCCCCAGCAGATTTTCACAAGGCGAATCTCACCATCCTCCGGTTCGCCCTCAAAGTCGTCCCATTCCTTCTTCCACAGATTGATTTGGAGCTGGACAGTGTGGGGACCATCGTTTGCGACTCGCGCGCTGCCCGCTTCGCGGCGCTCCTTCGGCTTGCCAGCCGCCTTGGAAGTCGCCTTGTTCTTGGTAGCGCCGAGCGCCTCATCCTGCGATGACCGCGTTGAGGTCGTCTTCACCTTCTTCTGACGGGCGCGCTCCTCCTTTGCCTTTTGGTAGGCGTTCTCGAAACCATTCTCGGCCTTGATAAACTCAGCGCACTCTTCCGGACTCACCTCCTCTTTAACAAGGAACTTGATAAGGGTCACAGTCTTGGACAGCGTGCTGGGCAGGATGTCACTGCCAGAACAGCCCAGCTTGACCACGCAGCGGGCGACATACGACCGGAAGTTCTCTTCCGTGAGCGACAAGAGCTTGTTGTCGCCCTCAAAGCACTTTGCCTGCCGCCACTCGCAGAAGAGATCGTAATCGTCGCGCCCGGCGTACACCATAGCCAGCAGTCCGGCGGTCCGGCCTCGGAGAGCAGCATGGTAACCCCGCTCACCATGGCGGATCTCTTGCTTAAGATCGCGCATGTAGCGGCGCGGATCGCGCCGCCCGCTGTCGAAATCGTTCACGTCAAAACCGTTCGACATGTTTGCGTCCTGCGTATTAGAGGGATTTTCGATACGAAATTCATTGAGTTCGATCGTCGCGGCGGAGTGCCTCGTCGCCACTCCGCCGCGGCAATGGGGACTACTCGACACCCTCCGCGAGCAAGCGCCGGATATCCTCAACACGGTAGACGCGGATACGCGGGCCGAGGCTGACCGGCAGCGGGAAGCGGCTGCCACGGTGGGCGAACCAAGTCGAGCGGGAGACGGGGATCAGGTCCAAGACGGTACCGAGGCGCACGAAGCCGATCTTGGGCAAGCCATCTGCGTCAATCGCTACCTCACCCAAGTTTTTAACATTGTTTTTCTCAGTCATCTGATAATCTCCGTGACGGGGCGCCGGCCGGCAAAGAGAGATTTACTACACACCGATCCGCACGCGGAACTCGTCAGAAAATTTTGAGGATACTTATGTTGCTGCGAATTTGCCGGGTCGCCTCGGATTCAGCCCCGTCGGACGGACGAGTGATGCGGCGGGCCGGCTTGTCAGCGTCAAAGGGGAAGGGCCTGTACATACGTGAAGGCCGTTCGCCAGATCCCGGCTAGGCGCCCAGTCGCCGTTTTGTGTTGGGGCGACCGCCGCACTGCTGACTGTCGCAGCCGTGACTGGTATGTGCGTGTGGCGGGTACCCAACGCAGAATTCTACGCATCTGCCGCGCGCGCCGTTCACCGTTCCGAAACCGCGATATTTTCGATCTACTACCGACCGACGGGGCGTAGATGCCAGCGGCCCCTCAAAACTCAGCTGCTGCGGATTGAAGCGATGGATATATGAAGCGGACCCACAGAAATCGCAGACCCAGCTCAGAAGATATGCAATATAAAAATATAATATTTGTGATTTTTAGTAAATAAAGCATGTTTTTTAGCTACACTAGGATGGAGATGAATATCTATTTATCAGATCAATATTCTGTTTTATTTGTTTTTCTTGAAGATCCGCACGCGCGTTTTTATAACCATCGGCAATGATTTCAGGAGAAAACGAAAATACCTTGGGTAATTCGAACGGTACAGGGGCAACGCTGAAAATATCAGCTCCATAGTCGTACGGTTTCTGCTCTGGGTGGCATTGGTCTAGGATTCCCTCCACCACGAAGCGCGCCCGCCCGCACCATTCTAGCATCAGATCGCGATGCTTTGTGTACGTGGATCGGCAGGCAACGATCTCGTGCAGCAGCGTTCGGCCGGGCTCCGTTGGCAGAGAGGCTGCAGCATAGGCATAGGCATAGGCGATGGACGCCCGCGAGGCATTCCATGATTTGACAATGTTTGTTTCAGCCCGTAGCTTGTATTGCGCAGGCAATTTTCCATCTTTTTCGGGCTTGATGGCAGGGCCAGCTTTGACTTTTACTCGTAGCTCCTCCACGAATAATCGGCTACTCGGTGCGCCGAATGCGGTTTTGACCAACGCCGCTCCGGCATCCTTACTTGGAATGTGGTAAGTTTTTTTATCGGGCAGATGCGTAAGATGATAATGGTGTAGAGCTACTAAATGCACCGCTTCCAACATCTCGGTGGCGTGTGACAGCAGGGTGCGCTTAAACGTTGGGCGTGACATCGCTCGCAGAATGCGGGGAGCGCCTCCGATAGGATAGAAGACCTCATCGTTGAAGCGTCGATCGGTTCCAAGCGTTAACCCGACCACATCACCGACCAGCCTATTGAATCCGCTGGCCTTCTCGCGCCAGGGAGCTTCGGCCGCTTCAATAGCTCTGGCTACGCTGTAGACCATTGCGTCCTCGCGTAGCTTGCGAAAGCCGGGGCAGATTACCCAAGCGCAGAAGCCGGCGTGTAAGATTGCTTTGTGTCGATGGAAATGGCTGGGGCCAGAGTCGAGAAGATAACTTGCGATCGCTCGTGGATCGAAATTCTCCCAGGCATAATCAATGAACGGGCGCAGGGGGGTCGCCTGCTCCGTCGCTTTCCAATTCGCGCACAGGCGCCGGCGACGCGGAGTTTCGGCTTTCTGTGCCTCTCGGCACGGCCCACCATCCGTCACTGAAGTTCGCTCCCGAGGTCACCGCCGGATATATGCGCGTGTTACGATACAGACGTGTTGCGTACGACGCTACCGGATGTGGGTTCGCTCATAACATGCGCAGTCCACTGCTCCATCAGCTCGCGTCGGCGCTCCAGCAAGTCGCTGCGTGCGTAGGCAGCCTCCGTCCGATTCTCAACCGCGTGCGCTAGCGCCATCTCGGCGACCTCCCGCGGCAAGCTGGTGCGCTCCCCAGCCCAATCGCGGAACGAAGAACGGAAACCGTGAGCGGTGATGCTGAGGTTCATCCTCCGCAACAACATCAGGAACACCATGTTCGACAGCGGCCTTTCCCCCGAGCGACCGGGGAACACGAAGCTACTGCCCGCGGCGAGTTCTCGCGCTCGCGTAAGAAGCGTCAGGCTTCGCTCGCTGAGCGGCACTCGGTGCTCGCGCTTGGCCTTCATGCGCACTGCGGGCACGGTCCACAGCCGCTCCGTCACACTGATTTCGTCCCAGCGCGCGCCGAGCACCTCGCTCGTGCGCGCGGCGGTCAGCACTAGAAACTCGAAGGCAAGCCGGCTGCCTTCGCTCGCGTCCGACTCTCGCAGTCGGACGATGAAAAGTGGGACTTGGGCATATGGCAGGGCCGCGTGGTGCTCGTCACGGCCCCCTGCTTCGGCAGGCCTTTAGCGACGCCCTCGATCGGGTTTTCACCACTGCGATGACCGGCGGCCTTGGCCCAGTCGAGCACCGTGCCGATACGCTGGCGCACCCGCCGTGCGGTCTCCGGTTTGGTCAGCCAGATCGGCGCGAGCACTCGCAAAACGTCGGGAGTATCGATCTGATCGACGCGGCGCTCCCCAAGATGAGGGCAGGCATATTGCTGCAGGGTATTACGCCATTGCTGAGCGTGCTTCGCGTTGGCCCATGAGGCCTTGTGTTCGCCATGGACGCGGTCGACGGCTTCGGCAAAGGTCGGGACGACGTCTTGCGCTTTGCGGCGCTCAGCCAGCGGGTCGCCACCCTCCCGGGCCGTCTTGCGGTAGGCGAGTGCTCGCTCACGAGCTTCAGCAAGCGTTACGAGACCAGCCCCACCCAAGCCGATATCGCGGCGGCGACCTTGTACAACAAGCCTGAGAAGCCAACGTTTGGCGCCGCTAGGATCAACGACGAGATAGAGACCATTCCCGTCAGCATATCGGCCAGGCTGTCTGAGCTGCCGCACCTGCATGGCGGTGAGTGCTCTATCAGGATGCCTGCCCCTACCTTTCATGGATCCTCCGCCGAACTCAGCTACCCCACATTCCATACCACATATCGGCTCGGATGTAGCCAGATTTTGCAGGCTCCTTCCGGACTATCACTTTCTCTTAAATCACTGATGTGAAACACGATCTACATGATTTTGGACACTGCCGGACGTCGAATGGGCGGTCGCCCCTTCCGCCAGCGACTTCAAGAGCTGAGCCCAACGCCTCCAGCGCGAGCCCTGGTGCCTCGGCCAATTGGCGCCCGGCCTCGCCATCCCCGTGACGACGCCCGGTCACGGGACGCGTGGATCGCATCGGGAAGGCCGCCCGGCGGCCGAGGATGGCGCGAAGGGCGGCAGGATGCTGGGGCAGGCCCGTCACGCAGCATCCCGCCGCCGAACCCTGCCCGGGAACGCAGCAGAGACCCGCTCAACCGAGCGCCACCCCACTCACGACGCCGCCCGCAGCCGAGCGAAGCCCGCCTCCAGGTCCCGCGTCAGGTCGTCGAGATCCTCCAGCCCGACCTGGAACCGCAGGCCCGGCCCGCCCGGCGCCCAGGGGGTGGCGGTGCGGTAGGGCGCGCAGTCGAATGGGATCACCAGGCTCTCGAAGCCGCCCCAGGAGAATCCCATCCCGAACAGCTCCAGCCCGTCGAGCATCGCCGCCACGGCGGCCTCGGGGCAGGGCTGGAGGATGATCGAGAACAGGCCCGAGGATCCCAGGAAGTCGCGCGACCAGATCGCGTGGCCGGGATCCTCCGGCAGGGCCGGGTGGAGCACCCGGGCGACCTCCGGCCGGCCCTGGAACCAGCGGGCGAGTCTGAGCGCCTGCTCGCCGTGCTCGCGCAGGCGCAAGGGCAGAGTGCGCAGGCCGCGCAGGGCCAGGAAGACGTCCTCGGCACCGGCGCACATCGAGAACAGGTCGAAGGTCCGCCGCAGGGCCGGCCAGTATCGCGCATTGGCCGAGGTGAGGCCGAGCAGCAGGTCCGAGCCGCCCGACAGGTACTTGGTGCCGGCCTCGATGGCGATGTCGACCCCGCGCTCGTGCGGCGGGAACAGCAGCGGCGTCGCCCAGGTGTTGTCCATCAGCACGCAGGCGCCCCGCGCATGCGCGGCCTCGGCGATGGCCGGGATGTCCTGCATCTCGAAGCTCTGCGAGCCCGGCGCCTCGGTGAGCACCGCCGCCGTGTTCTCGCGCATCAGCGCGGCGATGCCGGCGCCGATCGTCGGCTCGTAATAGGTGGTCTCGACACCGAAGCGCTTGAGGAAACCGTCGCAGAAGGCCCGGGTCGGCCGATAGGCGGAATCGGTCACCAGCAGGTGATCGCCGGCCTTGAGGCAGGACAGGAGCCCGACCGTGACGGCGGCGAGGCCCGAGGGCGTCAGCACCGTGCCGGCGGCCCCGGCGAGTTCGGTCCAGGCGGTCTCGAGGGCGCGGATCGTCGGCGTGCCGGCGGTGCCGTAGGTGTACTCCGCCCGCCGGTTCTGGAGTGCGTCGTAGCTCGGAAAGAGCACGGTCGAGCCGCGATAGATCGGGGTGTTGACGAAGCCGTGCTGCTGCGACGGGTCGCGGCCGGCATGGACCAGGCGGGTGCGGGTGCCGAGGCGGCTCTTGTCGCGGGGCGGGGTGATGCTCATCGGGCCTCTGGCGTGGCGGGATCGGGCGGTCCGGAAACGGGCCGGGAAACCTGAGTGGAGCACATCCCGGGCCGCCGCCCGCCGTCAAGCCTCGACCGTGATGTAGGACGCTAGATCAGATGGCAGAACCGGGAATTTCCGGGATTGGCCGGGTCCTGGCGGGATAAGCGCATCATTCCGAAGGCTTTTCCCGCTTTGTGACGCTCGGCTTTGGCCAAGACCCCGCGCTGGATCAGATGGCAGGACGAGGCTCGCTTGGGTGCGGCCGCGCAGCATCACATGTCACGCCCTCGTGGAACCAGCGGCCCAGAAAAATAGGCCAGCGGCTACGACAACGGACAGCAGGATGCATCCAACGGCGGGCCTTGAGGTCCAAACCCGCACGCCGGAAGCGTCACGACTAATGCCGGCAACGAGCAGCCACGCCATCGCCATGTTCAATGTCAACGCTACTGCGATTGCGGCTGTGACGGATCGGTCGAGCAAAAACCAGCCCACCAATCCGTAAAACGCCAGCAGATTAATCAGCGCGACGAAGCAGCAAAATCTCTCAAAGGGGCTGTTTTTCATCGAGCTTGATCCTAGGAATGGTCGTTCTGTCGGTGGATCGCCTCAGATATAGCGCAGGAAGCCGCCTACGCGACCAACGATGCGGACGTGGCCGCGCTCCGCAGCAGGCACGACGGCGTCTTCGTAGTGACCACCCTTGTTGTCGCTGATGATCTTCAGGCCACCATCGAGTTGGGGGCGAATGCGCTTGATCAGAACGGCATCACCATAGGCCAAGGCATAGATCTCCTCGTCGCGAACACGGTTTTGCGATGTGTCGACGATCACAAGGTCTTTATCCAGTAGCGTCGGCGCCATCGAATGGCCGCTAAGGCGCAGGACGTGCGCGTAGTGAGGGTTGATGCCCACCTCCCGCAAGTAGCGTCTACTAACGGACAGATAGTCCTCGATTTCCTCCCGTGTTGGGATCAGGCCATGACCCGCCGATCCGTCAATGGTGAGCCGCGGCAGGGCGATAGCATCCTCGCTGCCCTCGTCCGGCACAGTCCCTTGCATTAGCTGCTGCCCCATATGTTCTCTTTCCGTTCTCATAACGGATAGAACATTGGCTGGTTTCACGTCAGGGTGGCGCACGCCTTTCGCGAGCCAATCCACAGTTTCCCCTGCGGCCTCGCACAAGCGGAGCAGCGCGAAAAAATCGGGCCTGCTTCGACCCAGCCTCCACGAGGTGAGCTGGTCAATCGAGCCGCCCGTTAGGTCGGCAGCGGCCTGCCCACCACCAACCTGATTAATCACGGCCTCCAGCCGATCTCTGAAGCCGCTGGTGAAACCGGGAACCGGCTTCCCGGTTTCCTTTATCGGCCTTGCCATACCTTAAGCCATTGATCTTTAAGCCAGAACTTCTGTAATTCCGCAAAAATACGGATATGGAAGTGGGAACGCGATTTCCCGCTTTCAAAACCGCAAAATCGCGGATACGATCGTTCTACCAACTGTTGCAACGCGACCCGAGAGGCCGGCCTGCCAGCCGGCGGTTCCCAGGAGCCAGAATGTGACCCAGCCTGCGAAAACGCAGCCCGATCGGTGGACCCCCGACCTCATCCGAGACGAGGTTAGGCGCCGTCACCTCTCGCTCCGGGGGATTGCGCTCGCCGCCGGCCTCCACGAGGCGTCCTGTCGCCAGGCCCTTCATGGGATCAACCGGAAGGGCGCCGATGCGCTCGCGGAAGCGCTCAACATCCCCTTCGACAAGCTCTTCCCCGATGGGTTCGTTCAGAGCCGGCGCCAAGCTAGCGTGAAGCGGCTGGCAGAGTCCCGGCAAAAGCGCGCTGCCCCTGCTGACAAGATTGCAGCCCAGGCCTGAGCGCTCCGGCAGCCTTAACCACGATCGCTGACGGCCAAGCCTCGCGACGTTCACAGCCCCCCACCACAGCAGGATCACCCTGTGATGAACGTGCGTACCGTCGACCTTGCATCGGTAGACGTCGGAGGACGCTTGCGCGCCCTCGACCCGGCTTGGGTCAAACTCCTTGCCGAGGAGATCCAGGCGGACGGGCAAGTCCAGCCCATCCGCGTCGTCGAGCGCGGTGCCCGCTTCCAGCTCATCGACGGCGCCCGGCGCGTGGCGGCGTGTCTTCAGCTCGGGCATACCGGCATCGAGGCCGCGATCGAGCCGGAGGCGGCCCTCGCCAACGACGCCTTCGTGCGGCTCGGCGAGATCAAGGGCAACTTCCTACGCGCCGAGCTGACGATGCTCGAGCGGGCCTATTACGTGGCCGCTTGGCGGGCGGTGTACGAGGGCGTCAACGGCGTCATCAAGCGGGGCCCCAAGCCCAGGACGGGAATTCCATTCCAGCGGAATGAAATTCCCGAGGCCGGCAACGACGACGTTGCCGACGCCTTCGTGCTCAGCCTGTCGGAGGCCGCCCAGAAGGCGCTTCAGATCTCGCAGCCGACGATGTCGCGCTACCTGCGGATTGCGTCGATCCCGACGGCGCAGGGGCACCGCTTGGTCGGTCACCAGGCTGCAAATAGCCGCGCCGAATTGCTCGTCCTGGCCGAGCAAACGGCAGCTCGTCAGGTCTCCATCATCGACATGCTCACGGCCGCCGAGCCGCGGGCAGCCACGGTGGCGGAGGCGATCATCGCACTCGACGGCACGCCGGCTGCGGCGCGCCTCTCGCCTTCGGAGAAGATCCACCAGACCTTCTCCCGGCTCCGGCCGCAGGATCAGGAACGCTTCTTCGACCTCAACGCCGAGGCGATCGAGCGGTGGTCGGCGGCGCGCGGCGCCAGTCGTCGGGCTTCCGGGCGGGGAGCGGCGTGATGCGCCCGTCCCTGCGCGAGCGCAACCTTAGAGCGCTGGAACGCCAGTGCGAGGCCTTCAACCTCCTGCACCTGGTCGGCGACACGATCCACGTCTGGTCCGGGCCCCGTGAGGGCAAGTCGGTGGCCGTGAGGATCAAGTACCCTGCCCAGGTTCTCAGCGGTCACACGCCGGTGGTCTACGTCACCGGCGCCCGCACCGGGTCGATCGCCCTCTCGCACGTACGGGAGGCCTGATCGATGGCCCCGCTCCGCGACCTCCACGCCCGCGATCTCTCAGCCTACGAGCCCGAGCCGGTCACCGTCGGCTACGGCGAGGACGTGGCGGGTCGCGGAGATCTGGGCAATCAGATCGTGCGCCTCGTCAGCCGCGCTCTGCGCGACGCCAGCATTGCCGACATCCCCCGAGCTGAGGTTGCCCGGCGGATGGCCGAATACCTCGGGCGTGAGGTCAGGGTGGCCACGCTCGACAAATGGGCGAGCGCGGCAGCGGTCGAGCATCGCATCCCCTTCGACGCCTACGTCGCCCTCGTCCACGCAACAGGTCGGCACGACCTTCTCGGCTTCCCGGCGAGCCTCTTCGGCTATGCCGTGGTGCCCGCCAGCTACATCGACATGATCGAGCTACAGCAGCTCGAAGAGCATGCGCGCGAAGTTGCCGCTCGCAAGGCCGCCCTGGAAGCTAAGATCGCGGGACGCCGGTGATGAAGGAGTGGTTGACCGCCCAAGAACTGGCGGACGAAAAGCTCCCGCATCTGCCGACGACCAAACGCGGCATCAACGATCTCGCCGAGCGCGAGGGCTGGAACCTCGATCCGTACCGTGCTCGCCGCCGCGCCGGCCGCGGCGGCGGCATGGAGTACAGCATCGGCCTGCTGCCTTCGCTCGCGCAGGTCGTCTATCGCCAGCGGACCATTCCCGTCGGGCCGGTGCCGGAGCCGGCCAAAGTGCAGCCTCTCGCTGCACTTTCGGGCCGCGCTGCCCTGGAGCGCGATGCCCGCCTGGCAATCCTGCGCGCCTACGACCTCTTCGCTCGCGGCCAGCGCCTGAACGCGCAGGGCTGCGAGCAACTGTTCGTCGCGAAGTACCAGGCCGGCACCTTCGCGATCGAGGCGTGGGTGCGCGAGCTGGTGCCGTCCTTCTCCCGCCGGACGCTCGCCCGCTGGCGCGCCGAGGCGGCCAGGGACCGCGACGGACTGGCCTTCGATCGCGGTGCCGCCCGCAAGGGCACCGGTGTCCTCGATACCGCCAATGACGGCAAGGTGCGTGCCTGGATCCTCGGGCTGATCGCCCACCAGCCGCACCTCTCGGCAGCGCATGTCCGCACCCTCTGCCGGGACGAGTTCGGCGACACCATCACGGTAAAGGACAAGGCGGTGCCAATGCCGCCGCTGCGGACCTTCCAGGCGGCTTTGAAGGCCCTGAAAGAGGCCGAGAAGGTGGTGCTGACGAAGCTCACCGATCCGGACCGCTTCCGCTCGCACATGCAGCTATCGGGCTCCGGATCGCTCCGGCACATCGGCGAGCCGAACCAGCTCTGGCAGATCGACGCTTCGCCGGTCGACGCGCTCTGCACCGACGGGCGCCATTCCATCTACGTCTGTGTCGACATCGCGACCCGCCGCGGCGTGTTTTACATGTCGCGCACGCCTAGAGCCGAGGCGGTGGGGCTGCTCCTACGCAAGGCCATCACGGCCTGGGGCGTCCCGTCCGAGATCAAGACCGACAACGGCAGCGATTTCGTCGCCAAAAGCACCCAGCGCTTGCTGGCCTCGCTCGGCATTACTGCGATCACGTCCGACGCCTTCTCGCCGGAGCAGAAGGGTCACGTCGAGCGGCTGATCAAGACATTCCAGCATGACGCGACAACGCTACTCCCGGGCTTCGTCGGGCACACCGTGGCCGACCGGAAGGCGATCGAGGGCCGGAAGTCCTTCGCCCAGCGCCTCGGCCAGGACGACGCCGCGACATTCGCAGTGCAGCTCACCGCAGCCGAGATGCAAGCCCACGTCGATGCCTGGGCCGAGCTGCACTACGAGCATCGAGCCCATAAGGGTCTCAAGGGGGCAACTCCGGCCGAGGTCGCGGCGAATGCTTCGCACACCGTGCGCCGGGTCGACGTGCGCGCCCTCGACCTCCTGCTGGCGCCGGCCGCGCGGGGCGACGGCACCCGCGTGATGACGAAGACAGGCGTCCACGTCGAGAACCACGCCTACCATTGCGGTGCGATCCTGCCCGGCACCCGCGTGTTCGTCCGGCGCGATCCCCTCGACCTGGGGCGCCTCTACCTGTTCGAGCCCGACGGCGAGACCTTCCTTGGCGAGGCGGTCAACGCTCAGCTCTCCGGCCTGCCGGCGGCGGCCCTGGTCGCAGCAGAGCGCGAGATCCGCGCCGAGGTGCTGGCAGAGCGCACGAAGCAGGTCGAGAAGATCCGCCGCGAGCTGCGCAAGGGACCGAACCTTGCCCAGCGGGCTCGCAAGGTCTGGGAACGCGACAAGGACGCGCGCGAGGCCGAGAGGGCCGACGTGGTGCCGTTCCCGCGGCCCGAGGTTGAGCACACCACCCTGCACATCGCCGCCGCCCGCGACGCTGCGGTCCAGCGCGGGCGCGGGCCGGTGGCGAAGCCCCTCTCGGAGGCCGCCGCTGCGACCCATGCCCGCCTGCGGGAGCAGGCGCGCCAAGCGCCCAACGTCACGCCGCTGCGCCAGCAGGAGACCTCGCGCCAGCGCTTCGCCCGGATGCTCGCGGTGGAGTTGCGGCACGAGGCCGGCGAGGCCGTGGAGCCCGACGAGCTGATCAGCCTCGGGCGCTACCAGGGCACCCCAGAATACGTGGCTCTGCGCAAGATCCACGACCGCGAACAGAAGAAGACCCCGAACAGCGGGGCGTGAATAAAAAAAAGGCCCCGGACTTGATCCAGGGCCATCGACAGGAAGTTCAGTGAGGCGTCAATGAACATGCATTCGACGCCGGTCAAGGGCGGGTCAACCGCTATCCTTAAGAATGTATCAGCGATGATGACGCTGATCGAGACGGTTCGGCAGCGTCCGGAGCAGTCGGCGGGCTTCGGCCTGTTCTACGGCCGTTCGGGCTACGGCAAGACGGTCGCCAGCACCTACGCTCAGAACGAGGAAAACTGCCTCTACATCGAGGTTCGCGAGTTCTGGACGCGGCGGGATTTCTGCGTCGCCTTCCTGGAGGAGCTGGGCCAGCGCCCGCGCGGCACGATCTCGGCGATGATGCGCGAGATCATCGGCCTCCTCGGCATGGATTACGGCCGCGCCGTCATCATCGACGAGGCGGACAAGCTCATCGACAAGCGGATGATCGAGCTGGCCCGCGACCTCCAGGAAATGACCCGGGCGCCGGTCATCCTCGTCGGCGAAGAGCAGCTGAAGAGCAAGCTCCAAGCCTATGAGCGCTGCGACGGCCGCGTGCTGGAGCGTGTCGAGGCGCTGCCCTGCGATGCAGAGGATGCCGGCGAGCTGGCCGGCATGATCGCGCCAGGTATCGACCTCGATTACGAGTTGTTGGACTACATCGTCGCCGAGGCGAAGGGCTCGACCCGCCGCGTGGCGAACGCCCTCTACAAGGTCTCGAACCTCGCCCGGAGCCGTAACCTTAACCGGGTGTTGGTGGCGGATTACGCCCAGGGAGGCGTCTGATGCCGCGCAACCTCCGCTTCGAGGTGCCGCCGGGCGGCGTCGTCCTGCGCGGCCAGGACCATTACTGGTCGGTGATCCTCTCTCTGCATCGGCGAGGCGAGGTCTGGACCACCGGAGAGATCGCAGATCGATGCGCCGCGCCGGTCAACCGTGGCGACATCTGTGATTTCGTCGGTCGCTTGGTCGCGGGCGGGTTCGCGGCAGCGGACGAGAGCGGGGAGGGGCGCTACCGGCTGCTGCGCACCCAGCTCGCCACCCCATGCCTGCGCCGAGACGGCACGCCGGGAGAGCAGGGGCGCGTCCGCACAGCGATGTGGAACGTCCTGCGGGGGCCGCTGGGACGCCAGGGCGTGACCGCCCAGGATCTCGCCTTCTACGCCTCGACCGAGAGCCTGACGGTCAAGCACCTCACGGCGCGGACCTACATCACCCACCTGTCCCGCGCGGGCCTGCTGCGGTGTATCCGCCCGCGGAAGCCCGGCGTGCCTGCCCTTTGGCGCGCTCGCGCGGGGCTTGGCCCGCTGCCGCCGGTGATCCTGCGCGGCGAGATCGTGTTCGACCAGAACACGGGCCAGGCCGTCGGGCCCGTTGAGGCGAGCGAGGTGCAGTCGTGAACGGCCGCCCTCGCACCGACTTCCTCGCCCGGGTGCGCGAGAGCTGGTCTGATCCGCCCGATTGGGTGGTCGCATTGGCGGAAGCCTGCACGAACAAGACACAGGGCGAGGTGGCCCGCCTGATCGGCTACTCGCCCTCCGCCGTCAGTGCCACGCTCGCCAACAAATATACCGGCGACGTCGCCGAGATCGCCGAGCGCACCCGCGGCGCCTTCCTCGGCCAGCACGTCATCTGCCCGCGCAAGGGTCGGATGCGCCGCGACGTCTGCATGGCGTGGCAGGCCAAGCCCTTCGCCCAGACCTCATCCGACCGCGTGGCGATGTTCCACGCCTGCCGCTCCGGCTGCCCCCACTCCCGACTGAAAGGGGAATGACCATGGACCTCGTCAACCCCGTGCCCGCGCTCGAAGGGCTTCTGGCCCTGTTCGAGGACGGGGCTGCAAAGGGCGGCACATTCGTCGATCAGGTGGCGTGCATGACCGCCATGGACGGCATTGCCGACACCATCCTGGCGTTCGCGGAGCTGGGTGCCCGCATGGAGGCCGCCGGCCTCCTGGAGCATCACGCGATCCCCCTGCCGGAGCCCGACGCTCCGGCAGGGCCACTGACCCCGGTTGAGCGCCGCCAGCTCGCCCGCCTCGCCGTCCGGCTCGATCTGGAGGGGCGCGTGGTGCGCCTGCCGACGGCGCTCGCTCTTGGGGTGGCGCGATGAGCGACCAACCCCTCACCACCCGGCACCTTTCCATCCGACACATCGCCGTGATCGTCGCCGAGGATTACGGCTCGTCGCTGGCGGAGATGCGGGGCGCGCGCCGCAGGAACGAAGACGTCAAGCCGCGTCAAGTCGCGATGTACTTGGCGCACCGCCTGATCGGACCGGGTCTCTCTGCAATCGGGCGGTATTTCAACCGGGACCACACGACGGTGCTGCACGCGGTCCGTGCCGTAACCGAGGACGCCGAACGGGATCACGTCCTGGCGTGCCGCCTGCTGGACCTCGAAGAGCGCATCAACATTGCCGAGACCCGCGCCATCGCGGGCCTCCGTGAAGTCGCGGACGCGCCTGTGACCGCACCCGTGACCGTGTCTGCGCCTCTCGTGCTGACGCGGGACGATCCGGGGACGCTCCGCGTGATCGATGCCGTCCGCAGCTACCTCGCGAGCCGGTCGGCGCTCGCGCTCGCGCGGCACACCAAGCTGGAGGCCGGAGCCCGCCGCCGGGCGGACGACGACTTCGACGCCCTTGCCAGCATCTACCGCGAATACGCCGACGCCCGGGGGCAGCGATGACCGCCCTCTCGCAGCTCGCCCCGCTTCCCCAGCAGCCCCCGAGGTCCCCGATGTTGATGGTCGACGCCATCACCCTGTCCGTCCTCGACCTGTCGGCCACCAGGCCGGTCCGGGTCGCTGCCGTCGACCCGAACGGTGGCGGCGACATCATCGGCATGGTCATCAAGGAGCTGTCTGAGACGCACGTACTCCTGGAGGCCGACGACGGCCCGTTGTTCATGGTGGAGAAGACATCGCTCCGCATCCTCTCGATCGACGAGGTGCTGTGATGGCCGTCGTCTATTGCTCTCGCGGCGGCGTCATCGGGATCGGCCGCCGCGCCCCGCGCGGCACCCTGGCCCTGATCTCGGGCCCGGGTCGGCCTCTGCGCTCCATCGTCGAGGTGGTGGCGCGGCACGCCTACACGGGCGGTGACCTGCTCGTCCCGGGCATCCCGGAGGCGACGAGCGATGTGGAGGCGCTGGAGGCGGCGGGCTCGTTCCGCGACCAGGTCGCCCGCCGCCTCGCCGATCGCGTCGGCGCCACTGCGACGGGAGGGCTGCCGCTGTGATCGTCGCCTACGCTTTCCTGGAGTGGGCCGCTGCCGGGACGGCCGTCTGGTTTGCCGTCGAAGCCTCTGGCACGGGCTCGACCCTCTCCATCCTGACCGTGGCCGTCAGCGCGATCGTCGCCGGCCTCGCCCGTCAGCTCGCGTTCCAGGCCATGCGAGCCCGGGACATGGATGCGCTCTACGACCGCCTCCGGCTGGCAGTGCCGCGGGGAGGTGCGCGATGAGCCCCGTCACCCTGTCACCCGTCGAACGGCGAGTGCTCCAGCACATCCGCCGGGACATCCTGACCCACGGGCGGGCACCGACCTACGACGAGCTGACCGCGGTCGCAGGTACCAAGGGCAGCGCTCACCGGGTCGTGCGCCAGCTGGCGCGCAAGGGGCTCGTGGTGCGCGAGCCGCAGCGGAACCGAGGGCTTCGGCTCCCGGCCGGCGCCGACACCTACACCATCCACCTCGAGCCGGAGGCCGATGCGCAACTCTTGGCCCTCGCCGCCGCCCGCGACGAGGTCCCGGAGGTCATCATCGCCCGGGCGCTCGCCGAATACCTTGGGAGAGCCGCATGACCGCCCGTCGCGCCGCCACGGCCGAGCGGCCGATCCAGGCCCACCAGCGCCGGACCATCCACGCGATCCGCAGGGCCACCAGCCTCGACGATGCGAGCTACCGCGGGTTGCTCGCCGGTGTCGGTGTCGCCTCGTCGAGTGACCTGACCGAGCCGCAGGCGAACGCCGTCATCGCTCGTTTAAGGGGGCTTCAAACGTCCTCGAATGACCGGGCCGAAGGGAAATTCGCCCCCAAATTGCAGGCTCTCTGGATCGCCGGCTGGAACCTCGGCGTCATCCGCAACCGGTCCGACGCCGCGCTCCACGCCTGGATGGATGATCGGTTCGGCGCCCGCGGCATCACCCACACCCGGTTCCTGATCGACCTGGGCCAAGCCGAGATGGTGATCGAGGCTTTGAAGGGGTGGCTGGAGCGCGCTGCCGGCGTCGACTGGCCGACCGGAAAAGCCTCTGCCGGGCTGCCGCAGCTCCGCGCGGTGCTGGTAGCGCAGTGGCGGCGCGCCGTGGCCCTCAACGGGATTTCGGTGCTCGACGGCTTCCCGGTTCGTGACGACGGCCTGCGGGAATACGCGGGCGAGCTGCTGCACCGAGACCGCTCCAGGTTGGCGTCGATCACCGATCGCGACCTGACCATGGCCGACCTCATCCGGGTTTCGAATGCCCTCGGCGTCGTCATCCGGGCCGCGCAGGCGGCGGGAGGCGACGATGAATGAGGCGCGGCTTCGGGATCGGATCGAGGAGCTGGAGGAGGAGGTTCGGCAGCTCCGCCAGCAGCTCGTGCCAGTCATTGCCCTGCCGAAGGCGTGGGGGCTGACCACGTTCGAGGCGCGGCTCCTCCTGGCGATCCGATCGGCGTCTCCGAACCTGGTCTCCCGAGATCGGGCCATGGTCGCCCTCTACGGCCTCAATGACGCCCCGGAGTACAATGTCGTTGACACGCTCCTCAGCCGCATGCGTCAGCGGCTCGCGGCGATCGGCCTGTCTGACGTTATCGAGAACCGCCGGGGCCTCGGTTGGTGCATGTCCCGGGAAGGCGCCCGAGCCTTCGACGATGCCCTCTCGCAGCGCGAGGTGGCGTGATGGTCGCCTATAACTTCCAAGGCCGCTTCGTCCCGGCGATCCGGGCCGGCAACAAGCGTCAGACCATCCGGGCGGAGCGCACCGGCCGCGTCCGCCATGCACGCCCGGGCGAGGCGGTGCAGCTCTACCAGGGCATGCGGACGAAGAAATGCCGCCTGATCGCGGCGCCGCTGTGCGAGGCGGTATGGCCCGTCCAGATCGACCTGGACGCGGGGATCGTGATCCTGCCCCAGGTCAAGCACGTCCTCCCGGCCGACCTCGACGCCTTTGCCTGGAGCGACGGGTTCTGCGACTGGGCCGCCATGACGATGTTCTGGCGCAGCCGGCACCCGGGCGTGCTGCTGTTCTCCGGCGTGCTGATCCGGTGGGAGCCGATCGCCGCGGAGGACCTGGCGCCCGAGGGCGCTCGCCGGGGGGGGCAAATGGACCTCTTCCCTGAACGGGCCGGACTGGCTCCCTGATGTCCAGATCCGTCAGCAAGCTCCGCTTGCCTCCGATCCTGCGCTCGATCGCCGACGCTGCCGGCCTCGCGGCGGCGCTCAAGCTCGCGCAGGCGAAGGGCGGCACGCGCATCTACGTGCCCCACCGGGTGACCGAGGGCCACTGGCTGGCCGAGCTGGTCGGCCTCGCGGCGGCGCAGGAGATCGCCCGGCTCTACGCGGGCGAGAACATCGACATCCCACTGGGCCTCACAGGCTCGGCGCAGAATGCCCGCCGAGCCGTGCGCGAGGCCCTGGACGCGGGCGCCAGCGTCGCGCAGGCTGCGCGCGCCGCCGGGGTCACCGAGCGCACGGTGTACAACCTGCGCAGCCGCGAAGGCTGCCGCGCCCCTAACCCGGATCAGGGTAGCCTCTTCGACGAGTAGCCGCTCCCACTGAACTCCTTCAGCGGATCCTGTTGGCGCGCGCGCGCGCAGTGTCGCTCTCGAATTCCGGGATCGGGAGCCGAGGGGATGCAGACATCGGACAACGGAGAGCTGTTCATCGCCTCCTTCGAGGCAGTGGTGCTCCGCGCCTATCCCGATCCCGCCACCGGCGGCGCGCCCTGGACCATCGGCATCGGCCACACCTCGGCGGCCGGCCATCCGAAGGTCACGCCGGGAATGGTCATCACCAGGACCAAGGCGTTCGAGATCCTGGCGAGTGACCTCCGAGCGTTCGAGGCCTGGATCGTAAAGGCCGTGAAGCGACCCTTGAAGCAGCATCAGTTCGATGCGTGCTCATCGTTGATCTTCAACATCGGCCCCAAAAACTTCTCCAGCTCCAGCATCGTGCGCCACATCAACGCCGGCCGCTGGCTCGATGCCGGTGCCGCTTTCGCGCTCTGGAACAAGGCTGACGGCAAGGTCATGACGGGATTGGTGCGCCGCCGGGCGGCGGAGCGCACCCTGTTCGAGGCCGGCCAGTACGGCCTCACCCTCGCGAGCGACGGGGACGAGGTGGTCGGCGTCGTGCTCGTCCGCGGCTCGGTCCATCCAGAGGGCGTGCGCGCGCTCCAGGTCGACCTGATGCGCCTGGGCTTCCTCCCGGCCGGGAACGACGACGGCGACTTCGGCCCGAAGACGGAGGCGGCCGTGGAGCGCTTCCAGGCCGCCACGCCCGGCCTCACCGCGGACGGCCGCGTCGGCCCCGCGACCCGCGCCGCCATCGCCGCGGCCCTCGTCCGCGCCGGCACCGCCCCGCAGGTCGCGATGTACCCGCTCGCCGGCCAGGCGCTCGATCTTCCCATCGCCGCCTGACGCGGCATCCCGCAGGAGCACGACATGGATCAGGACAACGCGTCCCTCGCCGGAGGCGACACGAAGCCGTGGTGGGCGAGCCGCACCATCATCGGCGCCGGCATCGGCCTCGCGGGCCTCGGCCTCGCCGCCGCCGGCTACCAGATCGACGCCGCCACTCAGTCGGTGCTGATCGACCAGACCACCGCGTGGGTGTCGGCGACCGCCGCGCTCGCCGGCACGGTCATGGTGATCATCGGCCGGATCGCGGCGACTAAGACCATCGGGAAGCGGTGACGCCATGGCGAACAAGGATCTGCCCCTCACGGCCGACATCGTCGGTGGCGTGGTCACCATCAGGATCGGCGTCTCGGCCCTGTGCCAGGTCGTAACGGAGACCCTGACCGGCTTGGCCGATGGCGACGCGCCGACCTTCACCGACGAATACGCCTTCGCTCGGGGGGTGCTGGTCGAGTTGCAACGAGTGCGGAACGAGGAAGGACGGACGCCGATCCATGCCTTCTTCGAGCACGCCGCCGTGAGTGCGGCGGAGGCCGGCAGCGACGGGGTCCGGTTCCCGGGCGAGTTCATCAAAGTGCGCAGAGCCGAGTGACGGGGTCGGCCGCGATCGGCCGTGCGGGGAGATTGGGCGTGGGCGCTGTTGTTCTGCGGGAAGACGAATTCACGGAGGGGCTGGTGAGGCGCACGGCGGCAGGGGCGGTGACCCCCCTCGTGAGGTTCGTGGAGTGGCTGTTCGGGCCGGCGGCGCCCGGGCTCGACGTGGGCTTGTGCCTGTTCGCGGCCGGCTGGGGCGGCATGATGATCGCCAAGCCGGAGATGTTCGACCGGGGACAGTTCGTCGGCATGCAGTGGCTGCGCGATGAGATCTGGATCGGGTTCTTCCTGCTCCTCACCCTGGCCCACGCAGCGGGCTGCCTGCGGCCCCACTGGCGCGCGCTCCGGGTCGGCGCCAGCCTGCTCTCGGCCTGGATCTGGATTTCGGTCTCGGGCAGCCTCTACCGGGTCGAGATGACCACGGGCGTGCTCGCCTACGCGATCGTCGGCTTCGGCGCCTTGTGCGGCAGCATCTTCATCGCCGGCCTGCCCCGGAAGGTGGTCTGACGTGGAGGTGCTGATCGGCCCACTCGTTCGGATCGTCGAGGCGACGGGGCCGGTCGGTGCGTACATCGCTGCCGCGATCGTCGGTCTCGTCCTCGCCCTGATCGTCTTCGCCAAGACCCAGGGCCTGTTCACCAGCACAACGACCGCCCAGCAGCAGGTCGATTTCCAGAAACTCCTCCTGGAACATCTCGACCGGCTGTCGAAGCGGGAAGAGGCGCTGCGTGCTGAGATGGCCGAGGTGCAGGCCCATGTCGCCCTGATGCGCGTTCAGCTCCGCAAGGCGATCGACCTGCTGCGCCAGGTGCGCGAGGGGCATGTGCCCCCCGACGCGATCGACACCGACGCGATCGAGAGGGCGCCATGACCGGAGCAATCGAGGATATCTGGATCTCCGTCGCTGTCGGCCTTTTCGTCGTGGCGCTGTTCGCCCTGGCGCTGCTGGTGCCGCGCAGGGTCCAGCCGGCGCGCTCGGCGGACGTGAAGCTCGACGACGTCAAGACGCGCCTCGACGAGGTCGAGCGCCGACAGCGCCAAGCCGACCACGATCTGCGCAACGTGCGCATGACGGTCGCCGGCCTCGCCACGAAGGACAGCGTCAACGCGGTGGCCTTGTCGGTCGCCGAGATGCGGGGCGAGGTCAAAGGGCTCGTCAGCAACGTGGCGGCCACCGGCCGGGGCGTCGAGAGGATCGAGGACTTCCTGATGAAGTCCACGGCAGAGGCCATCGCGAGCGCGAAGGGCGCCGAGGGGAGATCATGAGCAAGCCGGACTTCAATCGTCATCTGGAAGAGGACGCCCGCCTCGTCATGCTCAAGGAGCTGGCAGCGCAGACGAACTACACTCTTAACGAAACAATCCTTCACCGCGTGATCGAAGCTTTCGGCCACAGCCGCTCGCGCGACTGGCTGCGCACGCAGCTGCGGGCAATGGAGGAGCTGGGCGCGGTGAGCCTGACGCAGGCCGGTTCAGTGCTGATCGCCGTGATCTCGCCGACCGGCATCGACCATGTGCTGCGCCGCCGCGTGATCGAGGGCATCGCACGCCCGTCCGCGGGGGTGTGAGATGCGCCGTCGCCCCCCTCCGTCTTCCGCCGTCGCCGCTGCCGCCGATCGCGCCATGGCGCGGTCGCAGGGCCTCCCGGTCCCCGCCCGCGAAGCGCAGGGCTTGGATCCGGAGTTTCTGGCGGGGCTCCTGGTGGCGGCTGCGGCCCTGCCGGACCGGCGCGGCAATTCCGAGGTGCTGCTGGACGTCGCTGTCAGCGTGTTCGGCATGACCGCGACGCGGGCCGAAGTCGTGGCCGGGCTCGAATGCCTCGGCCTTCGGGGTGCGACCTCGAACACTGTCCCCTCGGTTCCGGGCTACTCCCCGGGGATCATCGTCTTCACGGTGACGCCGCTCGGCCTACGCGCCGTCGAGGCGCTGACCCGGGAAGGCACGGCCCCCGCCTGCGTCCCTGCGGAGGTCTGAGATGCGGCCGGAGATCCCCCATCACCGCGTGCTCGACGCGGCCGACCGGGCCGAGGCCCGGGCCGACCGCGGCCCGGAGCGCCGGCAGGGGCGCGGCCGTCTCTCCAGCATGGATCTGATCCCCGAGGAGGGTCAGGACGACATCGTGTGGGCAGTCGCCGAGCTGAACAAGCGCGAGCGCACCGCCAACGACATCCTGGCCGAGCTGAACGATCGGCTCGCCGCCAAGGACATCGACCCGATTTCGAAGTCGGCATTCAACAGAAAGTCCGTGAAGCTCGCAGCCATGAGCAACAGGCTCAACGAGGCGCGGCACATCTTCACCGGCCTGGCGCCGCAATTCACGGCCGAGAAGGTCGATGAGCACACTGTCGTCCTGGGCGAGTTCATCAAGTTGCTGATCTTCGAGATCGTGCAGAACGAAGGCGCCATCGATCCCAAGGGAGCGATGGAGTTGGCAAAGGCCCACCTCGCCGTGATCCAGGGCCAGAAGATCTCGGCGGACCGCCGCATCGTCCTCCAGCGCGAGTTTGCGAAGGGGGCGGAGAAAGCGATCGACACGGTGGCAAAGGAGAAGGGCCTGTCCGGCGAGACGGTGCGCGGGATCAAGGAGAAGATCCTGGGACTGAAGCTGCCGACCGCGCCGACGCCCGGCCCCCCTGCTGTCCCGGGATCATCCACGTGAGCGCGCCCGTCCGCGACGCCGATCTCCGGACCGGCCGGGCGATCACCGAGGCCGAGTGGCGCAAGCTTCGCCGGGAGAGCCTGGCGAGCCTGCCGCCCGGCCTCGACGCCACCGATCCCAGCATCCTGCTCGGCTACCAGCGCCGTCTCCTGGAGACCACGGCGACCAACCAGGTCACCGTGCTCCCGAAGTCGCGGCGCACCGGCGTGACCTGGGCGGCCGGCGCCGATGGCGTGCTGACCTCGGCTGCCGCCCGCACGGCCGGCGGCATGGACACGCTCTACATTGGCTACAACCTCGACATGGCCCGGGAATTCATCGACGTCTGCGGCATGTGGGCGAAGGCGTTCTCCCAGGCCGCGGGCGAGGTCGGCGAGTTCCTGTTCGACGACGTCAACGAGGCCGACCCGTCCGACACCCGTCGCATCCAGGCGTTCCGCATCGCCTTCGCCAGCGGGTTCGAGATCGTCGCCCTGTCGTCCCGGCCGCGCTCGCTGCGCGGCAAGCAGGGCTACGTCATCGTCGACGAGGCGGCGTTCCATGACGACCTTCAAGGCCTGTTGAAGGCCGCTTTCGCGCTGCTGATCTGGGGCGGCAAGGTGCTGATCATCTCGTCGCACAACGGCGAGAACAACCCCTTCAACCGCCTGTGCCAGGACGTCTACGCCGGCCGGTTTCCTTATGCGATCTTCCAAGTCGACTTCGACGACGCGCTCCGCGACGGGCTTTATCACCGGGTCTGCCTGCGCACCGGCGAGGCCTGGACGCCCGAGGGCGAGGCGGCCTGGCGCGCCAAGATCATCGCGATCTACGGCGACGGCGCCGACGAGGAGCTGTTCTGCATCCCCAGCGAAGGGATGGGCTTCTGGCTGCTGCCGGCGGTGATCGAGGCGTGCATGCGCCGCGACATTCCAGTCCTGCGGTGGGAGATGCCGCCGAGCTTCGCGTTCCGGCCGGAGGCCGAGCGCGAGGCGATGGCCCGCACCTGGTGCGAGAGCGTGATCGGCCCGCACCTCGCCCGGCTCGACCCGCGCTACCCGAGCTTCTTCGGGCAGGATTTCGGGCGCGTGGCGGACCTCTCCGTGATCTGGCCGGTGCAGATCGTGGCAGCCCTCTACCGCGAGACGCCGTTCACGGTGGAGCTGCGCAACATCCCGTTCGCCCAGCAGAAGCAGATCCTGTTCTGGATCGTCGACCGCCTGCCGCGCTTCTGCGGCGGCGCGCTCGATGCCGGCGGCAACGGTGCCGCCCAGGCCGAGTATGCGGCGCAGCGCTACGGCGAGCACGTCATCGCCCAGGTGAAGTTCTCGATCGAGTGGTATCGCGAGAACATGCCGAAGCTGAAGGACACGCTGGAGAGCCGGGGCATGGCGCTGCCGGCCCATCCCGACGTGCTCGGCGACTTCCGGCTGATCAAGATGATCGACGGCATCGCCCGGGTGCCCAAGACGCGCACGACCGAGAAGGGCGAGGGGGCTGCCGAGGGCAAGACGAAGCAGCGCCATGGAGACGCGGCGATTGCGGGCGCGCTGGCGCATTACGCCTCGCTGATGCCGGTTTCCGAGTACGGCTACACCCCGGCCAGCGCCGCTGCGCCGACCGGCTCGCTCTTCGCCGACCTCGACCGCGACGGCGGAGGGCGGGCGCTGTGGTAGGGAGGCACCGCCTCGCCTGCTGCGTCCCGTTCTGCCGCCGGTGGCGCCACGCGGACCGCCCCGGCCAGGACTGGATCTGCTGGGATCACTGGAAGCGCATCCCGCTGAAGCGCCGCCAGGCGTATTTCCGCGCCGTCACCGAGCGGGCGCCGGAATGGCTGTCGGAGCGCGGGCGCACGCCGCGCTGGATGCTGCCCCGGCCGGTCCGGCGGCACGATCGCCCACGGACGATGACGGCACTGTTCCGGTTGTTCGACCGCCTGAAGCGGGACGCCATCACGAGGGCCTTGTAGTCATGGCGCCGACCCGCCGCTCCACGATCCTCGGCCCCGACGGCCGCCCGGTCGAGATCCCGCTGCTCACCGAGGAATTCGCGCCCACCACCGCCTGGGGCGTGCGCAGCGTCCACGTCGAGGGCGTCGCCTCCGGCCTCACCCCGGAGCGCCTGGCTGCGATCATGCGCCAAGCCAATATCGGGCAGTCCCGCGCCTACCTCACCCTCGCGATGGAGATGGAGGAGCGGTACATGCACTACCGCTCGCAGCTCCAGGTGAGGCGGCTCGCCTTCGACACGGTCGATCCGCAGGTGACCACGCCCGAGGGCGTGGACGCGCGGATCGTCGACGCCGTCACCGAGCTGGTGAACGATCCGGGGTTTCGCGCCGGCTGCTCCGACCTCCAGGACGGCGTCGCCAAGGGCTACAGCGTCGTCGAGCCGATCTGGGACTATCACCGAGGCATGCTCCGGCCGGTGCGCTACAAGCACCGCGACCCCCGGTTCTTCCAGTTCGACCGGGTCACGCTCGAAGACCTGCGGCTTGCCAGCGACACGAACTTCGACGGCGACCCGATCCCGCCGGGCGTGTTCGTCACCCACACGCCGTCGATCCTCTCGGGGTTGCCCCTGCGCGGCGGGCTGGCGCGCACGGTGGCGTGGGCCTTCATCGTCCAGTCGTTCACGCTCCAGGACTGGAGCGCCTTCGCGGAGATCTACGGCATCCCGTTCCGGGTCGGCCGCTACGGGCCCGGGGCGTCGGAGGACGACAAGCGGACCCTGCTCTGGGCGGTGCGCTCGATCGCCAACGACGGCGCCGCGATCATGCCCCAGGGCATGAACATGGAATTCCAGGCCGTGCAGGGCAACCACGGCGAGGCTGTGTTCGGGAACCTCTTGGCCTACCTCGACCGCCAGGTGTCGAAGGTGGTGCTCGGCCAGACCATGACGGCCGACGAGGGATCGAGCCTCGGCCAGGCCAAGATCCACAACGAGGTCCGCATCGACATCAAGCGGGCCGACGGCCAGCAGACCGCCGGCACGATCAACCGCGACCTGATCCCGTGGTTCGTGGCGATGAACTTCGGCCCGCAGGACGTCTACCCGCAGGTGGATTTCCCGGTCGCGGAGCCGGAGGACATCAAGGCGATCACCGAGGGGGTGGCGAAGCTGGTGCCGCTCGGCCTGCGCGTGTCGCAGCGCCAGATGCGCGAGAAGCTGGCCTTGTCCGAACCGGAGAAGGGTGAGGAGCTGCTGGCTGCGCCGCGCGCTGCTGCACCGACGGCCGAGCCGCCTGCCCCAGCGCCGGAACCTGCACCGGGACCCGCGCCGGCACCGGAAACCCTGTCGCTGCGGCCCGGGCATCCCGGCGGCTGCCGCTGCACGGGCTGCGCTACGGCCCGGCTCGCGGCCGGCGATCCGCATCGCGACGCGATCGACGAACTCCAGGACGACCAGCTCCAGGATTGGGAGGCGATCACCGACCCGCTGCTGGAGGGCGTCTTCGCCCTGGCGGCCGGCGCCCGGAGCTTCGACGACGTGCTGCGCGGGCTCGATCGGCTGCGCATCGACAGCGGCCCCTTGCGCGAGCGCCTGGCGCGGGCGACCGCCATCGCCCGCGGCCTCGGCGACGTGACCGACTGAGGAGCGGAGCGCCCATGGTTCTCCGCATACGCGCCGGCACGGTGCCGACCGTCACGGCAGTCTCGACACGGCTACAGCCCCACCGGCCTCGCCGGTGGCATCGATCCCCCGGCCTGACAGGCGGGGGTCAGGGTGTTGGAAGCACCCTGAACCGCGAGGTCGCCCCTCGCACGACCGAAGCCGGCCGGTCATCCGGTCATCCCGCCACCGCTGCTGCGGCGGGGGTAAGGTCCCCCCTAACGATGGAAAAGTCTTTTGTGCCGGCCACTCAGGCCGGTGATGTTTGGTTGCTTGGTAAACATCGTCTTGTGTGCGGCGACGCGACGAATGCGGAGGATGTTGCCTGTGCCCTCGGCGGCGCCCGCCCAAACCTCATGGTGGCCGACCCGCCCTATGGCGTGAACTACGAGCCGCAATGGCGCGCCGAGAAAATTGGAGGCGCCCGAGCGATCGGTGCGGTCCTGAACGACGACCGCGCCGACTGGACCCAGGCATGGGCGCTCTTCCCGGGCGACGTCGCCTATGTGTGGCACGGCGCATTGTCGGGCTCGATCGTCGAGGGCGGCTTGAAGCGCGCCGGCTTCAGCATCCGCGGCCAGATCATCTGGGACAAGGGGCGGCTGATCATCAGCCGCGGGCACTATCACTGGCGGCATGAGCCCTGCTGGTATGCCGTGCGGCGCGGGCGCACCGCGAGCTGGGCTGGTGACCGGTGCCAGACGACCGTCTGGCAGGTGGTCCACCGGCGGTCGCAGAGCGGGCATGGCACCCAGAAGCCGATCGAGATCATGCGGCGGCCGATCCTCAACCACACGCAACCGGGAGAGGGCGTGTACGATCCGTTCGTGGGTTCGGGCACGACGCTCATGGCGGCCGAGGAGACCGGCCGGGTCTGCTACGCGATCGAGCTGAACCCGGCCTATTGCGATGTGGTGGTGAAGCGTTGGTCGGAGGCGACGGGCCAGCGAGCGCGGCGGGTGCGGGATGGCTGAGCCCCGCCGCGGCTTCCGCGTCCCGCCCGAGGTCCCGACCTACTTCGCCGAGAAGGGCCTGAAACCGGGCTTCTCCTGGCTCGACGTGTGGGGCGAGGAGCACGCCTACGCCTTCACGGTCGCGAAGGCGGTCGACCTCGAGCTGCTGACCGCCTTCCGCGACAGCATCGCGAAGGCGATCGACGCGGGCCAGGGCTTCGAGACCTGGCGCGCCGGCCTCCTGCCCGAACTGGAGCGGTTGGGCTGGGCCCGGCCCCGCCGGGTCGCCGATCCGACCGGCGAGCGGCCCGACGCGATGGTGAACTTCACCGCGCCCGGCCGGCTTCAAACCATCTTCAACAGCAACATGCGCTCGGCTCGCGCCGCCGGGCAGTGGGAGCGCATCCAGCGCACCAAGGGGGCGCTGCCGTACCTGCTCTACGTGCGCTCCGCCTCGGCCGAGCCGCGGGTGCAGCACCTCGCTTGGGCGGGCATCATCCTGCCGGCGGACGATCCGTGGTGGGTCACGCACTTCCCGCCGAACGGGTGGCACTGCAAATGCGCGGTGCGCCAGATCTCGCGGTTCGAGCGTGATCAGAAGCTCGGCCAGGACGGCTACAGCATCGAGCCGCCGACGCTGGAGATGAAGCCGTTCGTGAACAAGCGCACCGGCGAGGTGACGTGGGTGCCCGAGGGCATCGATCCGGGCTGGCAGACCAACCCGGGCCTGGCGCGGGCCCGCACCCTTGTCACCCGGATGAACCGGCGCCTGGCCGAGGTCGGGGAGGCGGAGGCCCGGCGCGTCATCACGGAGAACGCCGCCTCGCCGACGCCGCGGGTGATCTCGGCCCTGCCCGAGCTGGTGTTCCTGCCGGTGGCGGTCGCGCCGCCCGCACTCGCGGCCGAGCTGGGCGGCGTGGCGCGGATCGTCGAGGTCTCGAACACGACGATGCGGGCAAAGACGGCCAAGCACGGAGGCAGCCGGGCGGTCGGCCCCGAGACCTTCGCGAAGGTACAGGCGGTGATCGACGCCGGAACCATGGTGGACGAGGGCCGGCCGGGCCCGGTGCATCGCTCGATCTTCGCTGAGCTGGGGGACGGCTGGTGGCAAGCCGTCGTGAAGGCGGCCGATGGCGGCCGGCACTACATCCTGTCGAGCCTCCACGCCGTGAAGCAGAGGGCGCTGGCCGATGCCCTCGCAAGGAGGGCGAAGAACAAAGGGGATGAGTAGATGGCCCCGGGGGCGCCACGTCCCCGCGCCGACGAGCGACGGTATGGCTGGCTGGGCCGAGGTGAAGATACGCGCCGACCCGGCAGCCCGCAACCGGCCCCCGCGAAAATCGGCCCGTGGGCGGCCTCAGCGCCCCGGACGGCCATCCGGGCCCGATTTTTATTGAAGATGGAATTGAAGCTCCTGAAGCGATCTCAGGGGCATGCCAGCGCGGGGGTTGGCTGCTAGGCTGCATCCTGACCCGGCCGCACCGCCGCCCACCCCTCCCGCTGAACATCTTCAGGATGATGCCGGTCCCGGCTTGAGGCCAGGGTGCGGGCATGACGACGCCCGCCCTCCGATCCCCGCTCGAACTCGCCGAGGCCGCCGGCCTGGTGCTGTTCTCGACGGTCACCGCCCTGCCGACGGACGGGAGCGCGCCGGAATGGATCACGCTGTTTCCGAAGATCGGCCGGGTGCAGACCCGCGACGGGCGCACCTTCGAGGTCTCGGCCGCGACGCTGAAGGCCGCCTTCCAGGCGGACGGCATCGACCTGCCGGTGGACGTGAACCACGCCACCGACACCGCCGCGCTGATGGGCGGCCGGGCCGATGCCGTCGGCTGGGGCACCGAGCTGCGCGAGCATGACGGCGCGCTCCAGATCAAGGTCGACTGGCTGGAGGAGGGGCGCGCCCTGCTGGCGGCCCGCAAGTACCGCTACACCTCGCCGTCCTTCTTCCAGAACGGCGGCAGCGCGATCCGGCTCAAGGCCGTCGCGCTCGTGACCTCGCCCGCCTTGGGCGGGCAACCCGCGCTGGCCCATGCCGGCGGATCGCAGGAGCCCCACACCATGAAGACGATCGCCACCGCGCTCGGCCTCGCCGAGGGTGCGAGCGAGGCCGAGTGCCTGTCGACCCTCGCGGCCCTGAAGGCCGGGTCCGTGCCGAAGGCGGTGCATGACGAGACGCTGGCGCAGCTCCAGGCCAAGACCGGCGAGCTGGACAGCATCAGGAAGGCGGCGCGCGAGGCGCGCGTGACCGGGCTGATCGAAGGCGCCCTGAAGGCGAAGAAGATCGTGCCGGCGCTCAAGGACCACTACGTCACGCTGTGCTCGACGGATGCCGGCCTCGACACGGTCGAGAAGCTGTTCGCCGGCATGACCCCGGCCCTGCCGGGCTCCGGCCTCGACGATCGTGCTCCGCCGCAAGGCGGCGACGCCCCGGCCGACCCGGTGCTGCTCGCCGCCGCGGCGCAGAAGATCCAGGACGAGGCGAAGGCGGCCGGCCGTCCGATCGGCTTCGGCGAGGCGATGACGCTCGCGACCCGCAAGGCCGCCTCGGCCTGACCCCTCTTCTCCGACGAAGGACCCTCACCCATGCGGGACGGCTTCATCGACAGCCGCGCCACCCCGGCCGCGGTCGCGCCCTACAGCATCGTCGCGCATACCGGCACCCGCGGCCAGGTGCGCCAGGCCTCGGCCGACACCGACGCGCTCGCCGGCATCGTCGACAGCATGGGATCGGTCGCGGGCGGCATGGCCGACGTGCAGCTCACCCAGATCGCCGATGCCCGCGCAGGCGGCACGCTCGCGCCCGGCGACCGCGTCACCGCGGATGCCAACGGCCGGGCGGTCAAGGCGGTCAAGCGGGCCGGCGTCGCCGTCTCCTACATCGGCTTCGCGCAGGAGCCGGCAGTGGCCGACGACATCGTCCCGGTGCTGGTCGCGCCCGGCGTGATCGACGGCTGAACCCTCCTCTCACCGCCCTGCAAGAAGGCCCGCCACCATGGTCCGCCCCTTTCCGGTCGATCCGGTCATCACCGCCATCGCGATCGGCTACCGCAACCAGACCGCCGACCTGATCGCCGACGCGGTGATGCCGCGCATCCCGGTGCTCGGCGAGAAGTACAAGTGGACCGAGTACCCGATCGCCGAGCGCTTCACCGTGCCGGACACCCGCGTCGGCCGGCGCGGCCGGGTCGAGCGGGTCGAGTTCTCCGGCGTGGAGCGAACAGGGGCGGTCGAGGATTACGGGCTGGAGGATGCGATCCCCAACTCGGACATCCGCGAGGCCGAGGCCCAGCGCAAGGCCAACCTCGGCATCATCGACCCAGAGAACCTGGCGGCCGAGGGGCTGACCGACCTGATCGTGCTGGATCGGGAGGTGCGGGTCGCGACCGTGGTGCAGGACCCGAACAACTACGCCGCCACCCGGCGCCGGGTGCTGTCGGGCACGGCGCAGTTCTCGGACTACGTCAACAGCGATCCGATCGGCGTGATCAAGGCGTGCTTCCAGGGCACGCTGATCCACCGCCCCAACACCGTGTCGATGAGCCGGGACAGCTGGACCGTGCTGTCCTCGCACCCCCACCTCGTCAACGCGGTCAAGGGCAACACCACCGGCCGGGGCATCATCTCGCCGGACGACTTCGTCCGGCTGTTCTCGGGCGAGGGCTGCAAGCGCCTGCTGATCGGCGAGAGCTTCGTCAACACTGCCCGCCGCGGCCAGGTCGAGAACATCTCCCGCGTCTGGGGCAAGTCGATCCAGTTCCACTACACGAACCCGCAGGTTCGCCCCGAGCAAGGTGGCATCACCTGGGGCTTCACCGCGCAGTACGGCACCCGCATCGGCGGCAAGTGGGACGACAAGAATGTTGGCCTCGAAGGCGGCGTGGTCGTCCGGGTCGGCGAGCGCGTCCAAGAGCAGGTGGTGGCGAAGGACGTCGGCTACCTGCTCCAGAACGTCATCGCCTGACCGGTCCGCCCGCCCGCTTCAACCCCGCTTGAAGGATCGTTCCATGGCCCGTGACCGTGAGCCCAAGATCATCATCCCGCCGGCCGGCCGCGAGGCCGCCACGGTCGGCACCACCGCGCCGGCGGAGGAGCGCGTCATCCCGGCTGTCCCGGTCGAGGGCGCGGACGCCGCCGCCACTGTCGCCGGCAGCCTCGCCGGAGCCGCGGCGGCGCTCGGCGCCCCGGTGGTGCCGGTCGAGGTGCCCGGCCCGGGCGTCGGCGCCGAGCGTATCGCGCAGAGCGTCACGCGCGTCGAGGACCGGCCGCTCTCGCGCGACACCCTCGACGGCCGGGCCCTGCCGGTCGCGCCCGCACCCGTCATCGATCCCGCGACCGTGCCGGGCAACCGCCGGCTCACGGTCGCCACCCGCATCACCCACGACGGGGTGGATTACGACCCGGACCATTCCGATCCGGAGCGGCGCGGCTTCTACGCCGACTTCGCGACCTATTCCGAGATGGTGACGATCGGTGCCGTGCTGCCGCGGGCCTGGCCCGAGATCGGCGACGCCTGATCCGTCTCCTGGCGGGGTAGCTCAGCCGGGTAGAGCTTGGGCCTCATGAGCCCGTGGTCGCCGGTTCAAATCCGGCCCCCGCAACCAATACGGGCGTTTGCCCGTCGGCCGGCAGAGGGCGTGTGGCGTCCGAACCCGGCCACCCGCGGAAACGGCGTGGTGCGCCGCCCGCGGGCATGAGGGCCGCACCACGGCCCGGGCCGGCGGGCAGAGTTTCCCCGCCGGCCTCCCCCTTTCTCCCGGAGCCCGCCCGTGTCCCGCGCCCCCTTCGTCACCCGCGCCGAAATCCAGGCCCGCCACCCGCGCGAGCTGGCGGTGCTGGCGGCCGACGAGAAGACCCGCGAGATCGACACGGTGCGGGTCGACAATGCCTGCCTCGACGCCTCGGTGGAGATCCGCGGCATCCTCGCCTCGCGCTACACGCCCGACGACCTGGAGCGGGTCGACGCGGAGAGCGCGGCGGTGCTGCGCCTCTACGCCATCGACATCACGCTCTACCGCGTCTCCCTCTCCTTCGGCCGCTCCAGCGAGACCATCGAGAAGCGCTATGCCGCGGCCATCGCCCGCCTGCGCGACATGGCGGCCGGCAAGGGCGCGCTCACCGTCACGCCGGCCGGCGGCCCGGCGACCGCGGAGGGCCCGGCCACCTCCGGATCGCCGAACGAGGTGGTGATCGACGCCCCTGAGCGCCTGTTCACCCGCCGCCGCTTCGGGGGTGCGGCATGAACGGCGTCGGCCTCTCGATCACGGTCGGCGACCTCGCCGCCGCCAACGCGCTCATAGCCCGCTTCGCCGAGCTGGACGAGGCGGCTTTGCTGGAGACGGTCGGCACCATCGGCGAGAGCCAGACCCGCCGCCGGATCGAAGAGGAGAAGACCGGGCCGGACGGCGAGGCGTGGCCGCCGAACCTGGAAGGCAACCCGATCCTGCTGCGCAGCGGCCGGCACCTGCGCGACAGCATCGCCTTCGAGGTCGGGGCGGGCGAGGTCCAATGGGGCTCAAGCTGGGAATTCGCCCACATCCACCAGGACGGCGCCGTCATCACGGTGAAGAAGGCCAAGTGGCTGCGCTTCGTGATCCGGGGCAAGGTCCACTTCCGCAAATCGGTCAAGATCCCCGCTCGCCCCTTCGTCGGCCTCTCGGCCGAGAACGGCACTGAGATCGAACAGGTCACGATCGAGTGGCTGTCGGGGCTGGCGCGATGACGGCGGCCACGCCCATGGGGCTCCCCGAGCTGCTGGCCGCCTCGCGCGCCTTCGCCTGCCGCGACGCGATCGTGGCGACGCTGGCGCGCCTGCTCCCGGCGGTCGAGGTGAAGAGCCTGCCCGGCCGGATCAGCATCGACGACCTCGACAACAAGGACATGTTCCGGCCGCCGTCGATCGGCGTCGCGGCGGTGCGCATCCGCCCGGCCGACGGGCGGATGAGCGGCCTGCGGGACGTGCCGGTCGAGATCGTCGCCTACGTGGTCACCGAGGACGGCCCCTACGGCGAGGGCGGCCGCCTCGTCTACCGCGACGAACTCGGCCTTGCGCTCTGCGACGGGCTGCTGGCGCTCACCGAGCTGCCGGAGGTCGCGCGCTGGGGGCTCACCGACATCGGCATGCCGGAGGGCGCCGAGGCGCGCAGCCTGATCAGCGTCAGCACCGAGGAGCGTGCCACCGCCTACCATTCAGTCACCTGGTGGCAGATGCTCTACGGCCAGGGCGTGCCGTTCATGGACATGGACAGCCCGGTCCCGGCCGGTGCGACCGCCCGCGCGATCCTGCCCGGCGATCCGGACTGGACGCCGCCGCCGGTGCCGACGCCATGAGCTACATCGCCGACGAGCTGCGCGCGCTCCGCAAGGAGAACGTCCGCCTCAACCGCAAGATCGCGCTCGCGTCGCTGGACGGCACGGTCGCCGAGCGGGACGAGAAGACCCGCAAGGTGCGCCTGGAGATCGGGCGCGACCCGGAGACGGATGAGAAGATCCTGAGCCCGTGGGTGCGGGTGCAGTCGAACTCGGCCGGCGCCTTCAAGGCGTTCGTCCTGCCTTCGGTCGGGGAGCAGATGTACCTCGACAGCGGGTCCGGCGTGGTCGGGGCCGACAGCGTCGCCCGTTTCGGCACCTTCAACGACAGCAACAAGCACCCGCAGCAGGAAGCCGACGAGAACGTGCTGTTCGAGGTCGGCTCCGCCCGGCTGTCGGCCACGAAGGACAAGATCACGTTCAAGCTCGGCGAACAGGGCTTCGAGGTCACGTCAAGCGGCCTTCAAATGCTCGGCAAGTTCGTCGCAAAGGGCGGCAGTCGCCCGGCCCACTACAAGGGCGGCAAGGACAGCGACGGCGATACCGCCGTCGACGGCAACGACAACGTGCTGATCTGAGGAGCGGACCATGGAGACCAGGGATTACGAGGTCACGGAGCGCGCCGGCCGCCGGGTGGCGGGCCGCGTGGTGTCCGGCCCCGGCGCGAGGCTGACGCTGACCGAGGCGGAGGCTGAGCACGCCGTCCAGGCCGGCGAGCTGGTCCCGGCCGGCGAGACGCTGCCGGAAGCGTTCACCTCCGACAGCGAGGTGCTGGCGGGGATGCGCGCCGACGCCGAGCGGATCGGCGGCCGGCCGCGCCCCGGGCCGCCCGTCGTCGAACCGGCGCCGGCTGCTAGCCCCGCGCCGGCCGGGGCAGTCGCGGCCGAGCCGGCCCCGCCGCAGGCCACGGCCGCGCCCGATGCCGGGACCGCGAGCCGCCGCGCCCGGGCCCAGCCGGCGGTCGAGCCGGCCGTGTCCGCCGCCACCCCGCCCGCCGCCTGACGGCCCGCACCGGGATCCTCCGCGTCATGATCCGCTACCGCGCCGGCATCGACCGCGTCACCGGAAAGCCGCTCGTCGGCTTCGCCCATGTCTGCCAGTCGGTCGGGGTGATCCTGCGCACGGTGCCGACTGAGCGGGTCATGCTGCTGGATTTCGGGTTCGTCGGGGTGCGCCACATCGGCCGCAACATGGTGGCGCCGGTGGTGCTGGCGCTCTACCGCGACGCCCGCGCGGCGATCCGGGCCTGGGAGCCGGAATACGACATCACCCGCTTCACCCTCGGCCGGGCCGAGGCGACCGGCCTTCTCGCGCTCGGCACCTCCGGGATCTACTTCCCGGAGGGCCGGTTCGGGAATTTCGACATCCGCGAGCCGGTCACCGCCAGCTTCACCTTGAGCGGCGTCGCGACCGCGCCGGTTGTCGGAGCCGGCGCATGAGCCGCTTCGACGACATCGACCTGTCGCAGCTCGGCCCCCTGCCGCTCGGCATCGACACCTACGAGGGCCTGAAACAGGCGCGCCTCGGCCTCCTGGTCGAGCGGCTGGTCTTCCACGGCTTCTCCTACGACGTCGACATGCTGGAGACCGACCCCCTGGTGGTCGCCAACGCCGAGGCCGGCGCGGCGCGCGAGCTGCTGATGCTGTCGCGCCGGGACGACGCGATCCGGGCGGTACTGCTCACGGACGCGTGGGGCCCGTTCCTCGACGCGCTCGGCGCGACGCAGATCCCGCCGGTCAAGCGCAACACGCTGGTCCCGGCCGACCCAGTCGCCGGCACCGACGCGGTGATGGAGGAGGACGACGATTACCGGCGCCGCATCCAGCTCGCGCCCGAGGCCTTGTCGACCTGCGGGCCGGAGGGCGCGTACCTGTTCTTCGCCACCGACCAGACCGGCGCGAAGGCAGCCCTGCCGATCGGCCCGATGTCGTTCGGCGGTGATTACGACACCCCGTTCATCCCCCACGGCTGCGTCCACATCCCGATCGTCTCCGCCACCGGCGACGGCACCGCCTCGCCCGGGCTGGTGGCCGAGGTGCAGGCGGCAGTGTCGGCGACGAACCGGCGGCCGATGGCCGACTTCGTCACCGTCATGCCGGCGATCATCGTGCCCTACGCGATCAAGGCCATCATCTATGTCGGTCAGGGCCCCGACCGGGACGAGGTGAGGAAGCGTGCGCTCGCGAGGCTGTTCGTGCAGGCCCAGCGCCAGCACCGATCGGGCGCGGCCCAGCGCCTGCGGATGCTCTATGGCGCCGCCTCCGTGCCGGATGCCAACGGCAGGAACCTGACCGAGGACGTCGAGCTGATCTCGCCCGCGGCCGATGTCAACGGCGTGCCGATCACGGTGGCGACGCCGCAGGGCGCCTACCGGGCGCCGTACTGCACGGGGATCGAGGTCGAGGTGAGGCTGGCCGATGGCTGACTTCGACGACGTCCTGCCGGGCGACGCGACACCGCTGGAGCGCGCCATCGCCGATGCGGACGCCCGCCTCGACGCGATCGACACCGACCTGGTGCGCCGCATCGGCGGACCGCGCATCGCCGAGGTGCCGGAGCCGTACCTGTCCCGCCGGGCCTGGGCGCGCTCGGTCGACGTCTACGACCCGGCCTGGCCGGAGGCGATCCGCCGCGCCGTCATCGAGGTGGCGCCGGCAGTCCACATCATCAAGGGCGCCCTCGACGCCACCACGCTCGCGCTCGCGGCGCTGCGGGTCGAGACGGTGATCACCGAGTGGTTCGAGGCCAACCCGCCGGCCAAGCCCTACACGGTCGACATCCTGGCGCTGGCCCGCGCCAAGCTCTACGCCGACGGCCCGGTGCTCGACGATCGCCTGCTGAAGGCGGTGTTCGACACGGTGATGCGCACGAAGCCCCTGTCCCGGGGGTTCCGGCTGCGGGTCGGGGTCGCCCTGGAAACCGGGCTCGGCCTGGCGCCCGCCGCCGTTGCCGTCTCCCGGGTCGCCGTCTCCGCCGACGCGATCCTGCCGATGCCGCCGGCCGCCGCCAGCCTCGGCCTGGCGCCCGCCGCTGCCGCCGTCTCCCGGGTCGCCGTCTCCGCCGACGCGGCCCTGCCGATGCCGCCGATCGGCGCGGTCCTCGGCCTCGCCCCCGCCGCCGCGGCGCGGGTGCGCGTCACCTTCACCGCCCACGCTGGATGACCCATGGCCGTCGATGTCCTCGCCCTCGTCCCCACCATCGTCGATGTCGGCCTCGCCGCGTGCCTGCGCGCGCAGGGCGACGGGATCGAGGCGCGGCTGTCGCACATGGCGGTCGGCCGCGGGATCGCCGACGGCGGCACCTGGAAGGGCTACGTCCCGTCCCGGACGCAGACTGGCCTGGTGCGCGAGGACGTCCGGGCGCCGATCCTGTCGGGGACGAAGGTGCCGGATTTCGGGTTCCGGGTCCTCGCCCGCATCCCGCGCACCACCGACGGCAGCGAGCTGCCGATCCGTGAGGTCGGCTGGTACCTCGAGAGCGGCGAGATGCTGTGCGTGTGGAGCGAGGTGGCTGCCGCGCCGCTGGCCTACCGGACGCCGCGGGCCGAGGTCGACCTCGCCCACGAACTGTATCTTCGCCAGCTCCCGCTCTCCATCCTCAACATCACCGTCCAGCAGCCGGACATCCCGGACCCCATGGCGGGGCTCTTCGGCCTGTTCTCGACCGAGTGCCGCCTTTTCATTGCCGCCCTGGAGGCGGAGCGCCGGTCAGTCGACCGCAAGATCTACTAGGAGCCCCGACATGCCGACCCTGATGGAGATGTTCACCCAAGCGACCAGCGACCTGCGGGCGGCGGTTGCCTCCGTCGTCGGGCTGGAGGCCCGGGTGCAGGCGAAGTTCGACGCCAACACCAACAACGTCACGACCATCATCAACAATTTCAACGCGCGTCCGTTGGCGGTGACCTTCTACGTCGACCCGATCAACGGCAACAACGCGAACGATGGTGCGAGCCTGGCTGCTCCGAAGCGCTCGACCGACAACGTCCTGGCGTCGCTCGGCTCGCAGGGGGTGAGCATCGTCCTCCTCGGGGACGACGTGATCCGTCTGCGCCACAACGCGGCGACGAACGTGTACATATACGGCGCGCAGCGTGCCGCCAACGCGCAGGGCTGGGTCAACTATCTGCGTACGGTGACCCTGCTCGGCATCGCCGAGAACTCGCCCTCGCTGACGGTCGGAACGATGTCGGCCGGCATCTTCTTCTCGGCAGGGCAGTTCTTCTCGGCGAACTGTAACTTCGTGCTCCCGGACGTCCCGGCGGGCTACAGCAATCGGGCCCATTTCTGCTCGGCCGCGTTCGTCAACATGCAGTTCACGGCCGGCACGCTGACGGCGAGCGGCCCGGGGGCGGCAGCGCTGGTCGGGTCGTTCAACGGGGGCCGCTCGGTCGTGACGCTGACGGGGTTCACGCTCGGCACCAACGCGAGCGGCCATGTCTTCGACGGCATCGCCGCAGGCGCCGACCCGAACGGCAGTTGGAACTACTCCACCAATCTCAAGGCCGCGTAATTCCCATTCCGGAGTGCTCACGTGTTCTCTGCCATCTCTGCACCTCTCACGCTCAACCACGACGGTCGCACCTACCCGGACTTCACCGTCCCGATGCTGCGCGAGGCCGGCGTGCCGGACGATGTCGTTCTCGTCGGTGTCAAGGCTCGCCTGACGGTGGCGATCGACGAGCGCGCGGAGAGCTTGCGCCGTTCCGTCCTGTCTCCGGGGGTCGGTCAGGCGCTCGAATACCAGGAGGCCCAGACCCAGGCCGCAGCGGCCCTCGAGGGGGAGGCGTCGGCCGCGACGGCCGGGCGGTACCCGATGCTCGCCGCCACGGTGGGGATCGACATCGACCCGGAGACGGGGGCGCCGGCAACGGATATCCTCGGCGTCGCCCGCAGCGTCCAGGCGGCGCGCGACATCTGGCTGGCGATCGGTGCCGCGATCCGCGGGACGCGGCTCGGCGCCAAGGCGGCGGTCGAGGCCGCCTCTTCGATCGAGGGGGCCCAGGCCGCCTACGACGCCGTCGTCTGGCCGACCCTCCCGGACTGACCCTGCACGTCTTCAGGCTGATCTCGTTCCGGCCTGCCCCCTAGCGTCCCCTCGACCGTCGCGTCCGACCAAGGGGACCGCCCATGCCCGCCACCACGCCCCATGTCGGCGTCAGAACGTTCCTCAACCGCACCGAGAAGGCGCCCTTCATCATCGCCGACATGGCGACGATCGGAGGGGCGTTCACGGCGACGGGCGTGAACCGCACCCTGTTCCCGCCCGACTATCCCGTCCTGTTCACCACCGACGACGCCGAGATGGTGGCGGGCGCCGGCACGTCGGGCACCCTGCGCAAGACCATCGACGCCTGCATCAATGCCGGCATCGTCGCGTCGATCCAGGCCGTGGTGCCGGACATGACCGGGGCCACCACCCTCGAACAGCAGATGGCGAAGATCGTCGGCTCGCCATCCGCGCGCACCGGCCTCTACGCCCTGCTGTCGGGCCAGGGGGAGACCGGCGTCGAGGCAGACCTGATCATCGCCCCAGACTACACGATGCAGCGGCTCGGCAGCGCCGCGAACCCGGCCGCCACCGCGATCGACGCGATCTGCGAGCGGCTGCCGACCGCCATGGGGGTGTGCCTCACGCCGTCCTCCACCAAGGAGGCAGCGGCCGAGTGGGCGGCCGACTTCGCCACCTCCCTCAACATCATCGCTGTCGGCCAGGCGGCGCGCGAGAGCGTGAACGGCGTGCCGATCGTGCGCGACAGCGCCCCCCACGTCGCCGCCCTGATCTCGAAGACCGACAAGGCCCGCGGCGGGCCGTACTACAACCCGGGCAACCAGGCGCTCGGCGGCATCCTCGGTCCCGACCGGGCGGTGTCGTTCTCGATCTCCGACCCCGATTGCGAGGCCAACTACCTGATCCAGCGCGGCGTCAACTCGATCGTCCAGATCGAGAAGAACCGCACCTCGCGGGCGAGCAATAGCCCCCAGGGCAAGACCTTCTGGGGCTTCTTCAACACGTCCAACGACCCGCTGTGGCGGGCGATCAACGTGGTGCGCACCCGCAAGGCTGTGCGCGAGGTGATCCCGCGCACCCTGGTCAAGTATGTCGGCCAGAACCTCGGCACGCATGTCGGCGTGATCCTGCTCCAGAGCCTCGACGACTTCCTGTCCGAGCTGAAAGGGCTCCCCGAGCCGGCGATCCTCGGCGGCGAGGTGCGTTGGGAACGCAACCTCAACACCAACGCCGTGCTCCGGACCGGTGGTTTCGCCGTGACCCTCAACTTCGAGGAAGCGCCGCCGATCACCGACATCCAGGTCTACACGGGCCGCTACGAAGCCGCCTTCAACATCCTGGCCGACGAGATCCAGCAGGCGATGAGCCAGTACGGCGTGAGCGGCCAGCTCGCCGCCTGAAGGCGAGCAGGGATTGAGGGCCCGACTACCTGAGAGGTGCCGCAGGGCGGCGAAAGGAGCGTCCGATGGACAACGTGGTCCGCGGTGGAAACTGGTACTTCGACGTCATCAACACCTGGCGCGTCCTCGACGAGGTCGAGCTGCCCGAGATCGCGCATGCCGAAGACGACTTCACGCCCGGCGGGCACATGATGGCGGTCAAGTGGCAGGAGGAGGTCAAGGCCCTGGAGGCCAAGATCAAGCTCAAGACCGCCGATCCGGAGGTGCAGGGGATGGTGGGCCGGCTGCCCGGCAACTACATCACCGCCACCTACTACGAGAACCTGCTGTCGTTCCGCACCGGCGCCAACCGCGGCCGGGTCATCACCCTGAAGGGGCTGATCCTCGTCTCGAAGCAGGCGGCGGTGAAGGGCCACAAGGCGGCCGGGCGCGAGTACACCTTCAGCGACATCGTCTATTACCAGGACATCGTCGACGGACGGGCGATCCACCGCCTCGACTTCTTCGCCGGCCCGGGCGCGACGCTCATCAACGGGGTCAATCCCTACCAGCAGATGGCGACGAACCTCGCCATCTCCGGAGGGACGATGCTGTGAGCGAGCCGAACCACCGCCCCGACCGTCCCCTGGAGCTTTACCCGGAGGCCGAGATGCCGGCCCTGCCGCCGGAAGGCGCACCGGGCGAGGCGCCGGCCCCCGCCGCCCCGGCGCCGGTCGCCCCGCCGGCATCGCGCCCCGAGGCCGCCGTGCTCGACTTCCTCGACCCGGCGGCGATCCGGACCGACATTCCGCTGGACTATCCGTTCCGCCACGAGGGCCGCGAGGTCCGCAGCATCACGGTCCGGCGGCTCACCACGGCGGAAGTCGGCGCGGTGATCGAGGCGATCCCGGAGGGTGCGAACTACGACCTCTACGACTTCGTCGCGGCGATGTCCGGCCTGCCGGCTCCGGTCCTGCGCGGGCTGATCGACGACGACGGGGCGGAGGTTCTGGCGAAGGCGCGCCCTTTCTTGCCCCGCGCCGTCGCGGCGATCTTCTACAGCCCGACTTCCGGGAGTGGCGGGCGCTCGCCGTCGCCGCCGCCCGCGGCCTGAACGAGCCGTATTCCCGCATCCTGGCGATGCCCTGGGACGAAGTCGTGCTGGCGCACGCCGAGGCGCAGGCGATCGAGGCCGAGAGCGGTGTGGCACCCCAGCTCGCCATTCTGCTGGCCGACCATCTCGCCGCCATCCTGGGCGCCCTGACCGGGGAGTGACATGGCCAACCTCGACGTCGCCCTCCGGCTCCGGCTGATCAACGGCCTCAAGGCGCCGGCCGGCGAGGCGAAGCGCGACCTCGACGCGCTCCGCGGCGCGGCCCAGCGCCTCAACGGCGTGCGGGCTGGCGGGCTTGCCGCCGATCTCGGCCGGGTGGCGACTTCGGCCGGCCGGGCCGACGACGCCCTGCGCCGGACCGCGGCGAGCCGCACCGGCCTGGCGGCCACCGGCACCGCCGCGGCCCGTCTCGGTGCCGACCTCGGCGCCGTCGCCGGCCGGGCCGGCCAGGCCGATGCCGCGATGAAGCGGCTCGGCGCCGAGCGCTCCGGCCTCGTGGCCGTGGGGGCCGCCTCCGCCCGCCTCGGGGCCAATCTGTCGGGCCTTGCCGGCAACGCCGTCCACACTGATGCGACACTGCGCCGGCTCGGCGCTGACCGCACCGGGCTTGCCGCGACCGGTTCCGCCGCCGCCCGCCTCGGCGCCGACCTGTCCCGCCTGAGCGGCGCGGCGAGCCGCACCGACGCCGCCCTGCGCCGCCTCGGCACCGAGCGGAACGGGCTCGCCGCCGGCAGCGCCGCAACCTCCCGCCTCGGCAACGACCTGCGCATGCTGGAGCGGGCCGCCTTGCGGGCCGATGGTGCGCTCGATCGCATCGGCGCCGCCCGCACCGGTCTCACCGCCACCGGCAGCGCTACGGCGCGCCTGGGTGACCAGCTCGCGGGAGCGGCCCGCAATGCCGGCCGGCTCGCCGATAACCTGACCCGCGCGACCTCGGTGGTGCCCCGCATCCGCGCGCCGCAGGTCGAGGCCCCGGCGCCCGGGCCGTGGGGCCCGCGGCCGAGCGGCCCCGCTCCAGTCCGCCAGCGCCCGGTCCGGCCCGCGACGCGCCCGCATGCCCCGCTCGCCCCGGAGGATGAGCAGCGCGTCCGGGCTGCCACTGGTGCCGAGGGCGGTACGATCCTGGCGCTGGGCAACAAGGCCGTCGCGGCGGCCGGTGGGATCTACGCCGCGCGCGCGGCGGTGCGCGCCACGGTGGGCGAAGCGATCAGCTTCGAGAAGGCGTGGGCGGAGGTCGTCAAGAAGGTCAACGACGCGCCGAACCCGGAGGCATTGCAGCAGCTCCAGCGCACGGTCGCGAAGACGGCGATCGATCTCGGCCTGCCGCGCAACGGGCTCGCCGAGATGACAGCGGAGGCAGGTGCGGCCGGCATCAAGTTCCAGGATCTGGAGCGCTACGTGCGCCTGGCTGCGAAGGCCTCGGTCGGCTGGGACATGGCGCCTCGCGAAGCGGCGCAGAACCTGGCGGAGATCAAGTCGGCGGGTCAGCTCACGATCGCCGAGATGGAAACGCTCGGCGACAAGATCAACGCGCTCGGCGACAACTCGGCCGCCAAGGAACGCGACATCGTCGAGATGTTCCAGCGCGCGGCGGAGGGCGCGCGTCTGGCCGGCTCCAGCATGGACACGACGCTTGCGGCGCTGACGGCACTCAAGAGCGGCGGCATGCAGCCCGAGGTCGCGGCTCGGTTCTATCAGGCGTTCACATCGAAGCTGCGCACGGCCGGCGGCGAGGGCAAGGCGGCCGAGAAGGTTAATGACGCGCTCAAGGAACTCGGCCTGAACGGCAAGAAGATCGCGCAGGACATGGCGCGCGACGCCGACACGACCATCACCCAGATCTTGGAGCGCATCGGCAAGCATGCCGACCCCGTGAAGGTCGCCAAGGGCCTGATGGGCGAGGAATGGTGGGACGAACTGGCGAAGTTCACCGGCGGCTCCCTTGCTGAGTTCAAGAAGCAGCGCGACTTCCTGCGCGATCCGGCGAACTTCAAGGGCTCGCTGACCAAGAACCTCGACACGCAGCTTTCGACCACCGCGAACCATTTGGAGCGGCTGAAGGCCCTGACCGGCGACGTCGGTGATCGATTGGGGCGGTGGGCGCTGCCGGGGATCAATCGAGCGATCCAGGGCGCCATCCAGCAGATGGACGAGCTTGATCGACGGCGAGCGCTGGCGGACGCTGAAATGCGGGCTCGTGGCGAGGACCCGAAGCAGGGCGATCCCATCGGCCGAGCGACTACGGCCGCGATGAAGGCCGGTGCTTGGGCAAAGGACAAGTTCCTCGACCATCTCGTTGCCCCGTTGCCAACCCAGGATCCGTCTCGCGCACTCGTCCAGCGAAGGTTCCAGGAGGCGGAGGACGAAAAGGAGCTGGCCAAAAAGAACCGCGCGGAGGCCGACAAGCTTGAGGAGCGCGCCAAGGGCACGAAGGACAAGGTAGCCCGCAAGACCCTGCTGGAGCAGGCGCAGCGAGAGCGCGAGAGCGCCGCGCGCCGGGACGCGAAGGCCGCCGAGGGTATGCGCGGCGTCGGCCCGGCCGGCGCTCGCGATATGACCGACGTGGAGTTCGGCGAGGCCGCCGCCCGCGCGTCGATCGAAACCAAGCGGCGGATCGCGCTCCTGGAACGCGGCCTCGGCGCCGGCAACCAGCCCAACGTGCGCATCCCGGATACCGGCGTCATCATGAGCCGCCAGGCTGCGGAGGCCGAGCTGCTGGCCCTGCGCAAGCGGTTCGAGGCGCTGGGCGGACCGCCGGCCGAGCCGCAGGCTCCGGCCCAGGCTCCTGTCGCACCGGTGATGACCGTGCCGCTGCCGCCGGCCCGGCCGGGCCCGCCCGCCCCGGCGACGCCGCTCCCGCCCGCTCGCCCGGCCTCCCTGACGCCGCCGCCTGCGCCGGTGCGGCCCGACGCGACCGTGCAGCCGGCGCCGACGATCCAGCCGCAGCCCACGATCCAGCCGGCTCCGGTCGCGCCGCAGGAGCCGCAGGAGGCGCGGCCCGCCCCGGTGGTCGGGCCGGCCGGCGAGGTGGCGGGCACCGTCGCCGCGCTCCAGCAGCGCATCGGTATCCTGGAGCGCGCATTGGCGGGCGGCGGCCAGGCCAACGTGCGCATCCCCGACACCGGCATCATCACCGCCCGGCGCGGCGTCGAGGCCGAGATCGCCGACCTGCGCCGCCGCGTCGGGAGCCAGCGGCCGGCGCCGGCTGCGCCCGTCCCAGAGCAGCCTGCCGCCCCGGTCCCGGCGCCTCCTGCATCAGTGCCGCCGGCCCCAGCTCCAGCGCCCGCAGTCGCGCCGGTGCAGGCCCGGCCGGCCATGGCACCTGCACCCGGGGGCGAGGTGGCAGGCAGCGTCGCCGCGCTCCAGCAGCGCATCGGTGTCCTGGAGCGCGCATTGGCGGGCGGCGGCCAGGCCAACGTGCGCATCCCCGACACTGGCATCATTACCGCCCGGCGCGGCGTCGAGGCCGAGATCGCCGACCTGCGTCGCCGCGTCGAGAGCCCGCGGCCGGCGCCGGCTGCGCCCGTCCCAGAGCAGCCTGCCGCCCCGGTCCCGGCGCCTCCTGCATCAGTGCCGCCGGCCCCAGCTCCAGCGCCCGCAGTCGCGCCGGTGCAGGCCCGGCCGGCCATGGCACCTGCACCCGGGGGCGAGGCGGCAGGCACCGTCGCCGCGCTCCAGCAGCGCATCGGTGTCCTGGAACGCGCATTGGCGGGCGGCGGCCAGGCCAACGTGCGCATCCCCGACACCGGCATCATCACCGCCCGGCGCGGCGTCGAGGCCGAGATCGCCGACCTGCGCCGCCGCGTCGAGAGCCAGCGGCCGGCGCCAGCCGCCCCGGTTCCGGAACGGCCGGCTGCGACGGCTCAGGCTCCAGCACCTGTGCCTCAACCGCCGCGCCCGGCCTCCGCTCCGCAGCCGGTGCCCCCCATTCCGGCCGTGCCGCCGATCGACATCAAGCTCAAGTTCGACCCGCAGCCGGCCCTGGACGGCATCCGCGCCGCCGAGGACGGCGCCAAGCGGCTCAAGACCACGATGGGCCAGGATCTCTCAGGGCCGGCCCGGGAGAGCATGCAGGGCTACACCGCCGCCATCCAGGCCGGCACCGACCAGGCCATCGCCGCCGCGATTGCCGCCGCGGCGCGGATCAGGGCCGCCCTGTCGTTCACCGCCACGCCGACGATCGCCCCGCGCCTCGTCATGCCGCCCGGCGGCGCGGCGACGCCGGCCGCAGCGCGCGCCGGCCGCGCGCCGGGCCGGCCTGCGGCAACGACGCCGGTCCGCTCCGCGCCGGCCATCCCAGCAGCTCCGGCGGCCCCGGCCGGGAACGCGCCGCGCCTGCAATCCGCCTCCCTGCGCCGGGGCGGCGGAGGCGTGACCATCAACGGACCGATCCACGTCCACGGCGTGCAGAACGTGGCGAGCCTGCACCGCCAGATCTCCCGTGCCGCCGACCGGCGCGCCCGCGACGCCCGCGACGGCGCCCTGCACGATACCGGTGTCGAGAGCGCATGAGGTCCGCCCCATGAGCCATCCCCTCTGCTGCATCGGCAGCGCCGTGCTGGAGGTCATCGGCCTCAACCCGCGCCGCTTCGACTACCGGTCCGAGGCCCATTGGGCGGAGCAGGCGGTGTTCGACGACGAACCATTCTACCAGCCGACCGGCCTCGGCGCCCGGGTGCTGACCTTGCACCTCGCGGCCCGGCCGCACGTCATGGGGGGCTTGGGCGCCTACGCCGCCCTGAAACGCCACCACGAGGCGCAGGACGTGGTCCCGTACATCCGCCTCATGGCCGGCAACATCGGCGAGGTGGTGGGCGACGTCGCCGTTCGCCGCCTCGGCCATGGGGAAGAGAAGATCGCCCCGGACGGCGTCGGCTACCGGCACGAATTCGACGTCGAGCTCCTGGTGGTCGGCCGCCGGGCGGGAGGGTTTTGAGGATGGCGCGCGAGACGACGACCGCGGACGAGGACCGCATCGACGTGGTGGCGAAGGGGGTGGTCGGCCGGGAGCGCGACGGTGGCCTTGAAGCCCTGTTGAAGGCCAATCGCGGGCTCGCCGCCAAAGGCCTGTTCGTGCCGGCCGGCACGCGCCTGGTCGTGCCCGATCCCGTGTCGGCGAGCCCGGTTCTGCCCAGCATCAACCCGTGGGGTGATTGAGCATGTGGCGCCGTCCGCTCCTCGAGGTTCGCAACGGCCGCGGGTTCAACGTGCTGCCGGCGCTGTCGGGCCTGTGGCTGGAGGTCTCCGTCACCGACAAGGCCGGCAAGGAGAGCGACAGCGCCCGCATCAAGTGCGTCGGCCCGCCCGCCCGGGTCGCGCTGCCGAAGCGCGGCGACACCTACACCGTGCTGATGGGCTGGGCCGACGAAGGCCTGGTGGACCAGGGCCAGTACACGTTCCAGAAGGCCACCCTGTCGGGCGATCCCGAGCAGGGCGAGACGATGGACCTGACCTTCCGCTCGGCCGACTTCGTCGACAAGCTCAAGGCGTCGGGCCGCAAGCACTACGATGCCACCACCTACGGCGACCTGATGAAGAAGCTGGCGGGTGAAGCCGGCCTCGGCAGCCAGGTCGATCCGGATCTCGCCAAGATCAAGCTCGCCTACCGGCTGCGCTGGGATCAGTCGCTGATCGACTTCGCCACCGAGATCAGCGAGGAGATCGGCGCGACGGTGAAGCCGGCCGGCGGAAAGCTGGTGGCGATTAAGCGCGGCGGGGGCAAGAACGGCGCCGGCACCGCCTTCGCGCCGATCCTGATCCGTCGGCGACGGAACTTCGGCTACGAGATCGAGGTCGAGCCGCGCCCGGAGGTCGGCAGCGTCGCGGCGGCGTGGTACGACGAGAAGACTGGCAAGCGGAAGCTGACCAAGACCTCCGCCAACCGCCAGGGTCCGATCCGCATCCTGCCCCACCCCTACCGCAGCGAGGCCGATGCCAAGGCCGCAGCCGAAGCGGAAGTCTACGCCTCCGACAACCGCAGTGGCGGCGGCTACTTCGAGAGCCCGGGCCTGCCGCATGCCAGGGCCGAGGCCCCGGTGACCAGTTCGGGTTTCGGCCCGCTGATCGACGGGAGCTGGAAGGCCGAGAGCGTCGACAAGACCGTGCGGGCGGACGGCGGGTTCCTCACCACCGTCCACGTCACGGCCGGCAACGACAAGAAGGGGGAGAAGGGCAAGTGACGCTGAATCGTTTCAGCGGCGCAGGCGATCCGTGCTCCGGCTATCCCGAGGCGGCCCTTCCGGGGCCGTCCGCGTTCTCCTGACCCGGGGGCTGTCGTGAGCACCAAGCAGCTCTACCGGTTCACCGCGCAGGCCGGGCCCTGGGTGGCGGGCTACCGTCGCGACCCGGCTGCCGCTACGATCGCGCTGACGCCGGAAGAGGCCGAGCTGGACCTGCTGGCCGGGACGATCGTGCGGGACGGCACGCCAACTGGACCGGTCGTGGTGCCCGGCGCCGTCGTGGCGACTGACCGCGTCACCGCCATTCGCGGCGCCCGGGAGCACGATTTCACGGTCGGCGAGCTGGTCGAGTTCCTCGGCGAAACGGACCTGGTCGACCTGTTCCATCGGGCCGTGCTGGGCGATGTCGGTCCCGACCGGAACACGCTGGCGAAGGTGTCGGCGGCGCTCGACGCGGCGGTGGTGCTGCTGCGGGCGGCGATCCAGACCCGTGCCGCCGCAGGCGAACTGGCCGGGAAGGCTGCGGCCGGGGACAACGCGGACATCACCCGCCTTTCGGGCCTCACCACGCCCCTATCGATCTCCCAAGGGGGAACGGGTGCGGGCACACCTACCGAGGTGCGGACCGCCCTCGGCCTGCCCCTGGTGCCGGGCGACCCCGAGTTCGCGCAGGCCATGGAGGCCGCGTGGCTCGCCTTTGTCGCCACCCTGCCGGTCTGGGACGGCGTCGGCCCCGCTCCCGTCCGCGCGGGCAGGGCGTTTCGCCAGAGCGTTGGCGGCCCCGTTCTTATCGCTCAGTGAGGTTTCCCGTGCGTCTCTTCCGCCTGATCATTGCTGCGAGCACGGCGCTGGTGCCAGCGATCGTGCTCGCTCAGGGTGTCGTGGCCCCGATGCCGCTGCCGCCCGGATCGACAGGTCAAGCCGACGGCCTGACCGTCGGCGGCACCGCGATCCGGACGATCCTCGACGCCAAGGCGCCGATAAAGGACCCGGTGTTCAGTGGCACTGCCACCGCGCCGGTCTTCGCAGGCGATGCGTCCGGCATGACGGCGACGCCGTCGGCGGCCGCCCCCGTGGGCAGCGTTTCCAGGCTCCTGGCTCCGAGCTACGGGCTGGGACTGAGCACCGTCTACATGCCGCCGCCGAGCGGCGACGCGGCCACCGACGCGGGGCGCTTCGCGGCGGCCCAGGCGACCGGCGCCCGGATCGTCGTGTTCCAGGCCGGCGTGTACCAGGTGCCGCCAGCCGGCTACGCGACGCTCCGCTCGAACCAGTCCGTGGTCGGACAGGGCTCCGGCAGCACGATCCTCCGCATCACAGGCCAGGGGACCGGCGATGGCATGATGCGCGCCCTGGAGAGCGGCGACATCGAGTTGCGCGGCCTCACCCTCGACTATGCCGGCAACCGGGCGGCGAGCCTGAGCGGCGGCATCCTCGTGCTCCGCAACGCGAGGCAAATCCGTCTCACGGATGTCAATCTGATCGGCTGGCCGGTCGTCGGCCTCGACGTTAACGGCGGCAGCGACATCAGCTATCGCGGCGGCCGGAACGTGCGGGCGTCCACGCCTCTCAACGTCGCCGGGGCGGTCATCCCGCTCGGCCAGCGGGTGCAGTGCATGAACGCCTCGGCCACAGCAGGGCTGCCGGAGCGTTTCCTGTTTGAGGACGTGGCGTGTACCGGCGCCGGGTTCCTGGCCGACGGCGTCGATTTCACCTATGTGCGCACATCTGTCGTCGGCTGGTCGTTTGGTGCCGCCTACGTGAGCGCGCAGGGCGCGGGCACGACACGGCACCGATTTCTCGGCGTAAGGGCCACCGGCGGCCGAACGGCAGCGTCAGGCTATGATGCCGACGCCACCTCCGCCAGTTGCTTCGAGATGTGGGGGTCTGAGACGGTCATCGACGGCGCCCGGTGCGATGACGCGGGAGGTGGCGGCGTTTCCGTCGGTGGTCAGAACTCGCGCGTGATCAACAGCCGGTTCAGCCGGCTGGGTATGCAGGTCCCATCGGATGGCATCATCGCGATGTACGACTCCAGCATACACAACGCAGCCGGTTCTCTAATCGCCAACAACGTTGTCGTTTCGACAAGCGGCGACGGCTCGGCCCTGAAGCTGCCCTACACGCAGCAGAGCCTCGCGCCCGACCTGACCGTCTCCCTGACGGGCAACGATTTCGGGGCGATCCCGCTTCCCCGGAAGGGCGGCGGCGAGCGGTGGGGCTCGCCCGGCATGTTGATCTCGGGGACCTCGTCACCCTACACCCACGCCTCATGCAGTTCCCGCGGGCCGCTCGGGATCACGGTGGCCGGGGCCATGCGCCGGCGCGATACGGTGGTGGGGGTCACGTTCACCGGCGCCGACGGCAGCGCGCTCCCGTCCGGCCTGCGGGCGTCCGCCGAGGTCAGCGCGGACAATAACATCGTGTTCACGACCGTGGATGTCGCGTGCAGCGGTTCGAACACCACCGTCCCGGCGGGCACGTTCACTGCGCGGCTCATCACCATACAATGACCGCCGGCCGCCACGTGACCTTGCCGACAGGGAGGGGGCACGGCGCGCGTAGAGGCGGGTGGTCGACATCAGCAAACTGATGACATTCGAACCTGCGCGCCGTGCCATTCGAATTTGCGCGCTACATGAGAGCTTGCAGCTGCAACAACCCTGCAGACCGCCCCGTCTCATCTGTTCGTCGCACGAGCCAACCCCTTGACCGGGCAGCCCGCTTCGCTTGGAATGCCTCTTGCTTAGGCAGGGTCCATGCTTGAGCAGACGGGCGGCGGCCGCGGGGTCGCAACCGGAACGGGAGACGCACACCGCATGAAGAAAATCGTCGCCGCCCTGGCCTTCGGGCTCGGCGCCACCCTGCTGGCGGGCGCCGCCCAGGCCCAAGGGACGCTGAACAGCATCAAGCAGAAGGGCTACATCTCCTGCGGCTCCAACCCGGGCCTGGCCGGCTTCGGCGTGCCGGACGCGCAGGGCCGCTGGACCGGACTCGACGTCGATTTCTGCCGGGCCTTGTCCGCGGCGATCTTCAACGACGTCACGAAGGTCCGCTTCATCCCGCTCTCGGCCAAGGACCGCTTCACGGCGCTCCAGTCGGGCGAGGTCGACGTCCTGTCGCGCAACACCACCTGGTCGATGTCGCGCGATACGGCGCTCGGCCTCGACTTCCCGGCCGTCAACTTCTACGACGGCCAGGGCTTCATGGTGAAGAAGAAGCTCGGCGTCACCTCGGCCAAGCAGCTCGACGGCGCCTCGGTCTGCACCCAGCAGGGCACCACTACCGAGCTGAACCTGGCCGACTACTTCCGCGCCAACAAGATGAAGTACGAGGTGGTGGCCTTCGCCAGCGCCGACGAGACCTTCAAGGCCTACGATTCCGGCCGCTGCGACGCCTTCACCACCGACGCCTCGGGCCTCTACGCCGAGCGCCTGCGCGCCTCGGCCCCCGACGACAACATCGTGCTTCCGGAGATCATCTCGAAGGAGCCGCTCGCCCCGGCGGTCCGCCAGGGCGACGCCCAATGGGCCGACATCGTCCGCTGGACCCATTACGCCATGCTGAACGCCGAGGAGGCCGGCATCACGCAAGGCAACGTCGACCAGATGGCGAAGTCCACCGACAACCCGGACATCAAGCGCATCCTCGGCACCGAGGGCAAGTACGGCGCCGATCTCGGGCTGACCAACGACTGGGCCTACCGGATCATCAAGCTCGTCGGCAATTACGGCGAGGTGTTCGAGCGCAATGTCGGCCAGGGTTCGCCCTTGAAGATCCAGCGCGGCCTCAACGCCCTGTGGTCGAAGGGCGGCCTGCAATACGGCCCGCCGATCCGCTGACATCGTGACGTGCGGCGCCCGGGAGCCCGGGCGCCGTCCCCCGAAGCATAGACGCGAGCACAACGCCCTTGCCGACGCAGCTTCCGGCCGATGCGCCGTCCGCTCCACCCCGGGTCTCGCCCCTCTACGATCCGCGCGTCCGCGCGGCGGCCTACCAGATCCTGCTGCTCGTCGCGGTCGGGGGGGTGGCCTGGATCGCGATCGGCAACGCCGCCGAGAACCTGCGCAACGCCCGCGTCGCCTCGGGCTTCGGCTTCCTCAACAACACCGCCGGGTTCGACGTCAACCAGACGATGATCCCCTTCGCCGCCGCGACGTCCACCTACGGCACCGCGTTCCTGGTCGGACTCACCAACACCCTGATGGTGGCGGCGATCGGCATCGTGCTGGCGACGATCCTCGGCTTCACGGTCGGCGTGGCGCGGCTGTCGCCGAACTGGATCGTGCGGACGCTGGCGACCGTCTATGTCGAGATCCTGCGCAACATCCCGCTGCTGCTGCAATTGCTGTTCTGGTACGTCGCGGTGCTGGCAAGCCTGCCGGCTGCTCGCGATTCCTACGCGCTCGGCACCTCCATCTTCCTCAACCAGCGCGGCCTGTTCCTGCCCAAGCCGTTGCTCGCGGCCGATGCCTGGGCGCTGCCGATCGCCCTCGTCGTCGGAATCGTCGGCACCCTGGTGTTCCGGGCCCGCGCCAAGCGCGAGCAGGCGCGGACCGGCCGGCGCCTGCCGGTGCTGGCGGTGGGCTCGGGGCTGATCCTCGGCCTGCCGCTCCTCACCTACGGGGTGCTGGCGCTGATCGGCGTCGCGCCGGTGGCGCTCGATTTTCCGGTGAAGGGCACCTTCAACCTGCGCGGCGGGATGCAGCTCTATCCCGAATTCGTCGCGCTCGTCCTCGGGCTCACGGTCTACACCGCCGCCTTCATCGCCGAGGTGGTGCGGGCCGGCATCCAGGCGGTCAACAAGGGCCAGACCGAGGCCGCCCGGGCGCTCGGCCTGCAGCCCGGCCCGACGATGCGGCTGGTGGTGATCCCGCAGGCGATGCGGGTGATCGTGCCGCCGCTGACCAGCCAGTACCTCAACCTCACCAAGAACTCGTCGCTGGCGGTGGCCATCGGCTATCCGGACCTCGTCCAGGTCTTCATGGGCACGGTGCTGAACCAGACCGGACAGGCAGTGGAAGTGGTGGCGATCACCATGGCGGTCTACCTGACGATCAGCCTCGTCACGGCCTTCGTGATGAACCTCTACAACCGGCGCGTCGCGCTGATCGAGCGGTGAGCCCCCGATGAGCGCCGGATCCCCAACCCTCACCTTCGTCCGCCGCGAGGCGATTCCTCCCTCCGCCCCGCCCGCCCTGGTCGCCGGGCCGCTCGCCTGGCTGCGCCAGAACCTTTTTTCGAGCCCGGCCAACGCCGTGATGACGCTGGCGGCTTTGGCCGTCATCGCGCTCGTGGTCCCGCCGCTCCTGCGCTTCCTCGTGATCGACGCGGTCTGGACCGGGGAGAACCGCGACGCCTGCCGGCCGGAGGTGCTGGGCCGCCCGGTCGGCGCCTGCTGGGCCTTCGTCGCGAGCAAGATCAACTACTTCATCTACGGCTCGTACCCGATCGAGGAGCGCTGGCGGCCCAACGTCTTCTTCGCCCTGATGGCGTTCGGCGTCGCGTGGATGCTGTGGCTCGACGCGCCCAAGCGGGCATGGGGGGCGCTCTACTTCTTCGTGATCTTCCCCGTAGTCTCCTACGCGCTCCTCGCCGGGGTGCCGAGCCTGGGGCTGGCGTCGGTGCCGACGGCCTTGTGGGGCGGCATGCTGGTGACCTTGATCGTGTCGCTCGTCGGCATCGTCGCCTCGCTGCCGCTCGGGATCCTGCTGGCGCTCGGGCGGCGCTCGCGGCTGCCGATCGTACGGCTGTTCTGCGTCGTCTTCATCGAGTTCTGGCGCGGCGTGCCGCTCATCACCGTGCTGTTCATGGCCAACGTGATGCTGCCGCTGTTCCTGCCCGGCGACGTGACGGTGGACCGGCTGGTACGGCCGCTGGTCGGCATCGCGCTGTTCTCCGCCGCCTACATGGCCGAGACGGTGCGCGGCGGCCTCCAGGCCATTCCCCGCGGCCAGACCGAGGGAGCGATGTCGCTGGGCTTGAGCCCCTGGCACCGGATGCGCCTGATCATCCTGCCCCAGGCCCTGCGCATCGTGATCCCGGGCATCGTCAACAGCTTCATCGCGCTGTTCAAGGACACGAGCCTCGTCTCGATCGTCGGCATCTTCGACTTCATCCGCACGATCGAATCGGCCCGGGTCGATCCCGCCTGGGCGGCGCCGACGGTGGTGATGACCGGCTACGCCTTCGCAGCCCTGTTCTACTTCGTCTTCTGCTTCGGCATGTCGCGCTACGCCCGCTTCATGGAACGGCGGCTCGCGGCCGGCCAGACACGGTGAGATTTCCGATGGCTTCCTCCCCCGTCCCGACAGCCCCCGTTTCCTTGCCCGGGACCGACCCGGATCTCAGCCCCCGCAACACCTCGGCGACGCGGCTGGCCAGCGCGCCGACCGCGGTGTCGCTGGAGCGGGTCAACAAATGGTACGGCGCCTTCCACGTCCTGCGCGACATCGACCTCAGCGTGCGCAAGGGCGAGCGGATCGTGATCTGCGGCCCCTCGGGCTCCGGCAAGTCGACGATGATCCGCTGCATCAACCGCCTGGAGGAGCACCAGGCCGGCCGCATCGTCGTCGACGGGATCGAGCTGACCAACGACCTCAAGAAGATCGACGAGATCCGCCGCGAGGTCGGCATGGTGTTCCAGCACTTCAACCTGTTCCCGCACCTGACCGTGCTGGAGAACTGCACGCTGGCGCCGATCTGGGTGAAGAAGATGCCGAAGGCCGAGGCCGAGGCGGTCGCGATGAAGTACCTGACCCGGGTGAAGATCCCCAATCAGGCGCACAAATATCCGGGCCAGCTCTCCGGCGGCCAGCAGCAGCGGGTGGCGATCGCCCGCTCCTTGTGCATGGCGCCCAAGATCATGCTGTTCGACGAGCCGACCTCGGCGCTCGACCCCGAGATGGTCAAGGAGGTGCTCGACACGATGGTGGGCCTGGCCGACGAGGGCATGACGATGCTCTGCGTCACCCACGAGATGGGCTTTGCCCGCCAGGTCGCCGACCGGGTGATCTTCATGGACGAGGGCCAGATCGTCGAATCGAACACCCCCGAGGCGTTCTTCCGCGCGCCCGAGCACGAGCGGACCCGGCTGTTCCTGAGCCAGATCCTGCATTGAGCGTGCCGCCCGGCCTGCGGGCCGGGCGAGAGCGGGATTGCCGCCGAGCCTACCGCCCGGTCGCGACCGGCAGATCCTCCCGCGCGCCCCATTCCGACCACGATCCGTCGTAGAGGGCGCGGGGCGGGCGGCCGAGGCTCTCGAGGGCGATGCCGACGATCGCCGCGGTGACGCCGGAGCCGCAGGTGGTGACGACCGGGCGATCGAGGGCGATACCCGCCTGCGCCACCGCCTCGCGCAAACGCGCCTCGTCCTTGAGCCGGCCGTTCTCCTGGAGCGCGGCGTAATGCAGGTTCAGGGCGCCGGGCATGTGGCCGGGGCGCACGCCGGGGCGGGGCTCGGGCTCCTCGCCGGCAAAGCGGGCAGCGGAGCGCGCATCGACCACCTGGGCCTGGCCGGCGAGGGCCCGCTGCACGTCGCCCACGTTGGCGACCGCCGAGTGGTCGAGGCGGGCGGTGAAGTGGCGCCGGTCGCGCGGACGGGCCTCGCCCTCCTCGACCGGATACCCGCCGGCGATCCAGGCCGGGTAGCCGCCTTCCAGGACCGCGACGTCGCGGGCGCCGAACGCCTTCAGGGTCCAGCGCACCCGCGGGGCCGAGAACAGGCCCATGCCGTCATAGACCACCACCGTCATGCCGTCGCCGATGCCCATCTGGCGCATCCGCGAGGCGAAGGCTTCCGGCGACGGCAGCATATGGGGCAGGGCGCTCGCCTCGTCGCGCACCCCGTCGATGTCGAAGCGCAAAGCCCCCGGAATGTGGCCGGCGCGGAACTCGGCCTCGGCGTCCCGGCCCATCGCCGGCAGGTACCAGGACCCGTCGACCACGACGATGTCGGGCGCCGCGAGCCGCTCTGCGAGCCAGTCCGTCGTCACGAAGGGGCCGATCGACATGCCTGTCCGTCTCCGAAAAAAGGGGGCACGATGGCCCGTCGCGGGCATTGTGCCCGATTTCCGGGCGCCGCCGCCACCCGTCCGGCGGCGATTCTCGCCAGGGCGCGATCCCCCGGGCCGACATGCGTTCCGGACGGTGCCATCCGGAACGCATGCCACGACCCCGCGCGGTGGAGCCGAGGGCTGCCCACGCCCGGGCACAAGCCGCCCTCCGCCTGGCGAACCACGTGGCGAAGCGATCGGTCGGATACCGGATGAGATGCCCATCCTTGAGCAGACTTGCGTTGGCAGGCCAACGCTTCGTCCGCTCAGATCCTTGTTTTATCGCAGATTTTTTCCGCAAAGCCGGCAGCCGCTTTTGCGAAATCTGCTTAGCAAATGCTATCGAGCCGGCGGCACGGCCTGCCTAGAACGAGGGCGTCTTGAACCTGGGAGAAGCCGGATCCCGATGCTCACCCGCGCATCCCGCCTCCTGCGACGCGTTCGCATCCGCTCTGGCACGGCGTTTGCAGGATATTCCTCACTGCACCCGCCGTGTCCACTCTCCCTTGCACGGCCGGGCGTGGTCGACGGGCCAGGCGGTGAGACTCCGAGGGCTGCCTGGCCCGCCCGCCCGCGGCGGGGGACCGATCGGGGCCGTGCGCGGACCCGTCCGGACGCCACGGGGCGGCCGCCTCGGCTGCGAGCACAAGCATGACAGGGAGGGTGTGCATGACCGCCACGGCCCGCTTCGAATGGCCGATCCGTCCCGACAGGATCGAGGTGTCCTCGCTCGGCTATCTCGCCGCGGCGATCCTCCTCGCCGATCTGCGCGCCGCCCGCGCGGCGGCCTCGCGCCCCGCGCCTGCCGCACCCCTGCCCTTGGCGACGGTGCACCGGCTGGTGCCGCGCCGGGCACGGATGGCCTCGGCGCCGTCCGAGGGGATGCGGCGCGCGGCCGAGGGCTGAGCCCCGGGAGGTTCGCGGACGCGGGCCGGCAGACCATGCGCCCATGGAAAATCATGCGCCCAAGAAAAAAGGCGGCCCCCGCGGGGCCGCCCTGGTCCGGGGAGGCGGGCCGAGGAGGCCCGCCTGACCGGCTCACGTCAGATTCGGGGCGAGCGGCCGCGCATCAGGCCGAAGATCGCCGAGACGGCGAACAGCACGATCGCCACGAAGAACACGATCTTGGCCGCCTCCATGGCGGTGCCGGCGATGCCGCCGAAGCCCAGCAGAGCCGCGACGAGGGCGACGACGAGGAAGGTGATAGCCCAGCCGATCATTGGAAACTCCCGTATCGAAGGCTGCTGGATTGCTTCACAGCGTCGTGCAGAGAAGCGTTGCAGCAAGTTGAACGAGAAACCATCGGACCGGGCGACAGGTTCCGTCGATTTTTTCGGATGAAAGACGGTGGCCAGCCGTGGGACCCACCAACGCGGAAGCCGCGCCGGCCCGGGACGGGCGGCGGGCGTGCGGGTGCAACGCTGTGCGGAAGGGAGTGGCTCCCCGAGCAGGACTCGAACCTGCGACAAGGCGATTAACAGTCGCCTGCTCTACCAACTGAGCTATCGGGGATCGCGGCGGGACCTCTACCCAAGGCGGGGAGGGTGCGCAAGGGATTTTCGGTGGGATTTTCCGTGCGGGCGGGATTTTCGCGAGCCGGCTCATTTCACCCCCCTCGAGCGCGGTTTTGCCGTCCGAACCCTGTTGCGGAGCCGGGGCGGGCTCTGCTAATGACCCCCTCGTCCCCGGGTTGTCCGCCCGACGCCGGGGAGACGGCGCAGCCGGTGCTTTCCAGAAGCCCGGCCCGCCCGATCGCCGGCTGTGAGCCGGCCCGGATGGCCTCGTGGCGGAGTGGTTACGCAGAGGACTGCAAATCCTTGCACCCCGGTTCGATTCCGGGCGAGGCCTCCACCCTTCTTCTCCTGATTGCGATGCAGATCGGCCCGGCGCTCGCCTGCGAGACCGGGCTTTTTCGTATCCTTGCCTTTTGGCCGGCGATCCACCACAACCGCGTCGCCCGGCGGCTTGACCGTCGCGGCTTGGCCGTCGCTCAAGCTCTCCAGAGACGTTCATGCTCGACTACGCGCAAGCGCGCCGCCTCATGGTCGATTGCCAGCTCCGGACGTTCGACGTGACCGACATCGCGCTCCTCGACGCGTTCGACGCCGTCCCGCGCGAGCGGTTCATGCCGGCGGACCGGGAAGCCTTCGCCTATATCGACCAGCCCCAGGCGGTCGGAACGGAGGAGGGCGAGACCCGCTTCATGCCGGCCCCGATGGTGCTGGCGCGCCTGATCCAGGCGCTCGCCCTCAAGCCCGGCCAGCGCGTCCTCGAGGTCGGCACCGGGCTGGGCTACGCCGCCGCCCTCCTGCGCCGCCTCGGCGTCGAGGTCGTCGCCCTCGAATCGCTCCCCGGCCTCGCCGCTTCGGCGCGCGAGCGGCTGGGCGACGGCGTGACCGTCGAGGTCGGCCCGCTCGACAAGGGCGCGCCCGGCCACGCCCCCTACGACGCGATCCTGGTCGAGGGCCAGGTCGAGCAGCGCCCGCAAGGCCTGCTGGACCAGCTCGCCGATGGCGGGCGCCTCGCCTGCGTCCAGGGCCAGGGCCGTCCGGCCAAGGCCACCCTATGGGTGCGCTCCGGCGACGCCTTCGGCTCGCGCCCGCTCTTCGACGCCACCCTGCCGCCGCTCCGCGCCTTCGCGGCCGAGGCCGGCTTCGCGTTCTGAGCACCCGGGCGCGGGCCGGTCCCGCGCCCGCCTCGCGATGCCACCGCCGGAAGAGGGTGGCGCATCCGCCGATCGGAGGCGCCCGCCGGCGGCTCCGGCCGGGGTCCCGGACGCGGATTTTTCTTGCTGCCCCATCCGGGCAGGCCGTCCCGTCCGCCCCGCCGACCCGGATCCTGCGCCCGATCCGCGGGTTAGGCCGGCTGGCCGAGGCACCGCCCGCGGGCCCGGCGGCGCGCGAAAGCACTTCGTTTACCAATCATTTGCAGGGTGCGCACGCACCGCCCCCGTCCCGCACGGGAAAGCCGCGAATCGCCGGCCCGCCGCCCGCGATTGCCCCTGCGACACCTGTCGCTTTTATGCGGCACCGCCGGTCAAACTCGGTGATCCACAGCGCGGGGGCCGTGCTCCCGGCGGAACCCTCGGCTAATGTCACGCTCGAGGTGGGCACAGCGATATGACGAGCCGGCTCCGCCGCCCGCGGTGAAGAACCGGTCGATTGTGAGCTAGCCGCACAGGGTAGACAGGCGTGACTGACACAGGAACTCGGGCGTTCCGCGGGCTTCGGCTGGGCGGCTTCGCCGCCATGGCCCTCGCCCTGGCGGGCCAGGGCGCGGCCGCGGAAACCCTGGATAGCGCGCTCGCGCGGGCCTATGCGGGCAACCCGACGCTCAACGCGCAGCGCGCCGGCCAGCGCGCCAACGACGAGAACGTGCCGCGGGCGCTGGCGGGCTACCGCCCGACCGTGAGCGCGCAGGCCAGCGTCGGCGTCAGCAACGTCTCGGGGCGCCTCGGCGTCGCGCGCGGGGAACTCGGCGGCGGCGACGCCTCGCAGACCCTGATCCCGGGCTCGGCCGGCGTCTCCGTCACGCAGACGCTGTTCAACGGCTTTCGCACCGACAACCAGACCCGGCAGGCCGAGTCGCAGGTGCTGGGCGGCCGCGAGACCCTGCGCAACACCGAGATGACGACGCTGTTCTCGGCGGCGCAGGCCTACATGAACGTGCTGGCGGACACCGCCACGCTGGAGCTCAACCGCAACAATGTCGAGGTGCTGGAGGAGCAGCTCCGCCAGACCCGCGACCGCTTCAACGTCGGCGAGGTGACCCGCACCGACGTCGCCCAGGCCGAGGCGCGGCTCGCCGGCGCCCGGGCCCAGGTCAGCCTGGCCGAGGCCAACCTGCGCACCAGCATCGCGACCTACCGGCAGGTGATCGGCGTCGAGCCGCGCCAGCTCGCCCCCGGCCGCCCGATCGACCGCTTCGTGCCCGGCACGCTGACGGCGGCGGTCGAGATCGGCCTGATGGAGCACCCGGCGATCCTCTCCGCCCTCCACTCGGTCGACGCGGCCGAGGCGCAGGTCAAGATCGCCGAATCGTCCCTCTATCCGACGGTCAGCTTGAGCGGAAACGCCGCCCAGGTCTTCGACCAGCAGATTGCCAATACCCGCTACTTCCAGGGCTCGATCGTCGGCCAGCTCACGGTCCCGCTCTACCAGGGCGGCGCCGAATACGCGCAGATCCGCCAGGCCAAGGAGCAGGTCGGCCAGGCCCGGCTCCAGGCCGAGCTGACCCGCGACCAGGTCCGCGCCGGCATCGTCACCGCCTGGGGGGCGCTGGAGGCCGCCAAGGCCCGCGTCATCGCCTCGCAGGCCCAGGTCCAGGCCAACGAGGTGGCGCTGAACGGCGTGCGCGAGGAGGCCCGGGTCGGCCAGCGCACCACCCTCGACGTGCTGAACGCCCAGCAGGAGCTCCTGAGCGCCCGCGTCAGCCTGATCGCCGCCCAGCGCGACCGGGTGGTGGGTTCCTACCAGGTGGTGCAGACCGTCGGCCGCCTCACCACCCGCTTCATCGCCGTCCCGGTGGCGCAGTACAGCGCCAAGCAGCATTACGACCAGGTCAAGGATTTGTGGTACGGCGTGCGCACGCCGGACGGCCGCTGAATGCGGCGGGTGCGGGGAGACCCCGCGCCTTCCTGTGAGTTCGGCGGGCCGCGTCGCTTGTGCGTGGCCGGCCCTGTGGAATACTGCGTACCTCAAGACCCCCGATCCCCTGTACTCGAGCGTTGAGCCGGATGAGCGCCGCGAGCCCCAAGACGCAGTCGCAGGAACCCTCGATGGAGGAGATCCTGGCCTCCATCCGCCGCATCATCGCCGACGACCAGAAGCCGGCCGAGCCGCCCGCCGCCGGGTCGCGGCCGATGGCGGTGCCGGACCTCGAGCCGGACGAGGACGACGTGCTCGACCTCGCGATGGTGGCCAAGCCCGCGCCCAAACCGCCCGAACCCAAACCGCCCGAACCCAAGCCGGCGCCGAAGCCGGAGCCGGTCGCCAAGGCGCCGCCGAAGCCCCCCGAGCCGAGCTTCGACGACATCGAGGAGATCGCGTTCCGCGACGAGCCGATGGATTTCGACGCGATCGAGATCGAGCCGGAGCCCGCGCCCCCGCCGCCGGAACCCCCGAAGGCCGTCGCGCCGCCGCCCGCGCCGGAGCCGGCCCCGGCGATGGAGGACAGGCTCCTGTCCCAGGCGACCGACGCCACCGTCGGACACGCCTTCGATCTCCTCGCCAACACGGTGCTGACCCGCAACGCCCGCACCCTCGAGGACCTGGTGCAGGACATGCTGCGGCCGATGCTGAAGGCCTGGCTCGACGATAACCTGCCGGTGATGGTCGAGCGCCTGGTCCGTGCCGAGATCGAGCGCGTCGCGCGCGGGCGCTGACGCCCGCCGGGGCGGGCCAGTTGACGGAACGGCGCGGGTCCGCTTGAAAGCGCTCTCGGGGGCCGGCCGCTCGCGCGGCTGGCCTTTTTCGTTTCTGACGGCGCCCGCGGGGCGCGCGTCCCGCCGGACGGGACGCGCCTCGGGCGGCGTGCGAGTGGCTGCTTCCCGCGATGATGGACAAGACCTTCGATCCCGCCGCCGTCGAGGCGCGCATCGCCGCCGAGTGGGAGGAGGCGCAGGCCTTCCGGGCCGGGCGCCCGGACCGGGCCGGCGCCGAGCCCTACAGCATCATGATCCCGCCGCCGAACGTGACGGGCTCGCTGCATATGGGCCACGCCCTCAACAACACGCTGCAGGACGTGCTCGCCCGCTTCGAGCGCCTGCGCGGCAAGGACGTGCTGTGGCAGCCCGGCACCGACCACGCCGGCATCGCCACCCAGATGGTGGTGGAGCGCCGCCTCGCCGAGCAGCAGCAGCCCGACCGCCGCAGCTTGGGCCGGACGGAATTCGTCCGCCGGGTCTGGGAGTGGAAGGCGGAATCGGGCGGCACCATCGTCAACCAGCTCAAGCGCCTGGGCGCCTCCTGCGACTGGTCGCGGGAGCGCTTCACCATGGACGAGGGCCTGTCGAAGGCCGTCCTGAAGGTCTTCGTCGACCTGCACGCGCAGGGCCTGATCTACCGCGACAAGCGCCTGGTGAACTGGGACCCGAAGTTCCAGACCGCGATCTCCGACCTCGAGGTGCAGCAGGTCGAGGTGAAGGGCCATCTCTGGCACTTCGCCTATCCGGTGGTGGACGAAGCCGGCAACGAAACGGCCGAGACCATCACGGTGGCGACCACCCGGCCCGAGACCATGCTGGGCGACACCGCGGTCGCGGTGCATCCGGAGGACGAGCGCTACCGGGCGCTCGTCGGCAAGCGGCTTCGCCTGCCGCTGGTCGGCCGGCTGATCCCGATCGTGGCCGACGCGTACTCGGACCCCGAGAAGGGCACCGGCGCGGTCAAGATCACCCCGGCGCACGACTTCAATGACTTCGAGGTCGGCCGCCGGCACGGGCTCGCCCAGATCAACGTCCTGGATGAGGAAGCCCGCATAAGCTTAGAGGGCAACGCGGAATTCCTCGACGGATCGGCGCCCGAGCCCGAGGCCCTGGCGCTGCACGGCCTCGACCGCTTCAAGGCCCGCGAGACGGTCGTCGCGCTCATGGAGGAGCGCGGCCGCCTCGTCACGATCGAGCCCAACACCCATGCGGTCCCGCACGGCGACCGTTCGGGCGTGGTGATCGAGCCGTATCTCACCGACCAGTGGTACGTGAACGTCAAGCCGCTGGCCGAGCGGGCCCTGCAGGCGGTGCGCGACGGGCGCACCCGCTTCGTGCCCGAGACCTACGAGAAGACCTACTTCCAGTGGCTCGAGAACATCGAGCCGTGGTGCATCTCGCGTCAGCTCTGGTGGGGCCACCAGATCCCGGCCTGGTACGACCCGGACGGCCACTGCTTCGTCGCCCACACCGAGGAAGAGGCCCTGGCCCAGGCCGCCGCGAAGCACGGCCGCCCGGTGACCTTGCGCCGCGACGAGGACGTGCTCGACACCTGGTTCTCGTCCGGCCTGTGGCCGTTCTCGACGCTGGGCTGGCCGGAAGGCACGCCCGAGCTCGCCCGCTACTACCCGACCAGCGCGCTGGTGACGGGCTTCGACATCATTTTCTTCTGGGTTGCCAGGATGATGATGCTCGGCCTTCACGCACTGGACGAAGTGCCGTTCCGGACCGTCTACATCCACGCCCTCGTCCGCGACGAGAAGGGCGCCAAGATGTCGAAGTCGAAGGGCAACGTGGTCGATCCCCTCGACCTCGTCGACCGCTACGGCGCCGATGCCCTGCGCTTCACCCTCGCGGCCATGGCGGCGCAGGGACGCGACATCAAGCTCTCCGTGCAACGCGTTGAAGGCTATCGGAACTTCGCCACGAAGCTCTGGAACGCCGCCCGCTTCGCCGAGATGAACGGCTGCCGGCTCGATCCCGCCTTCGCGCCGGCCGGCGTGACCCAGACCCTCAACGCCTGGGCGCTCGGCGAGGCCGCGCGCGCGGTGGCCGAGGTGACGGCTTCCATCGAGGCCTACCGCTTCAACGACGCCGCCAATGCCGCCTACCGCTTCGTCTGGAACGTCTTCTGCGACTGGTACCTGGAACTGGCCAAGCCCGTGCTCCAGGGCGAGGACGGGCCGGCGAAGGAGGAGACGCAGCGGACGATCGCCTACCTCATCGACCAGATCTGCGTGCTGCTGCACCCGTTCATGCCGTTCCTCACCGAGGAATTGTGGGCGACGAAGGCGCGCGAGGCGGGCATCACGCGTCCGCTGCTCGCGCTCGCCGCCTGGCCGGATCTCGGCGCGCTGGCGCGTCCCGAGGCCGAGGCCGAGATCGGCTGGGTGGTCGACCTCGTGTCGGAGATCCGCTCGGCCCGCTCGGAGACCAGCGTGCCGGCCGGCGCCCAGATCCCCCTGGTGCTGGTGGCCCCGAGCGCGGCGGTGCGCGAGCGCCTTTCGCATTGGGGCGACACCGTGCGGCGGCTCGGCCGCATCGCCTCGATCGAGATCGCGGAAGGCAGTCCGCGCAACGCCGTGCAGCTGATCGTGCGCGGCGAAGTCGCGGCCCTGCCGCTCGAAGGCGTGGTCGACCTCGCCGCCGAGGTGGCGCGGCTGAAAAAGGAGGATGCCAAGCTCGACGGCGAGATCGCCAAGATCGACGCCAAACTCGGCAATGCCGACTTCCTCGCCCGCGCCCCCGAGGAGGTGGTCGAGGAGCAGCGCGAGCGCCGCGACGCCGCCATCGCCCGCCGCGAGAAGGTGCGGGACGCGCTGGCGCGGCTCCAGGGCTGACGCCGCGACGCGGCGGCTTTGCGGTGCGGGCAAGCCCCGGCACCGCAAAGCCGCCGAACGAACGACAGGACATCGGACGACAACGAGACATGGGAGAAGCGCTCGTGCGGCCTCCTGGTCCCCCATGGGATCGGGAGGCCGCGGCGAAGAGGCGATCCGTCAACCTTTGCCCGGATATCCGCACAGGCATGAGCCCCAATCCCCCATCGTCCCGCGCCGTGACGGGCCGCTACGACACCGAGACCGACGTGCTCTCCGTCCGCTTCAGCGCGGCCGAGGCGGTGGAGAGCCGGGAGGTCCGGCCGGGCCTCGTCGCCGCCTATGACGCGGCCGGGGCCATCGTGGGCCTCGACATCCGCGACGCCTCCGCGGAGCGGCTGACGGCGGATCAGGACCTGCGGCGCCTCGCCGTGGCCGCCTGACCGCCATGCGCCGCCTCGCCCGGCAGGCGGCGTTCCTCGCCCTCACCGTCATCGTCGCCGTCACTTTCGCCCTCTCGGCGGCGGCCTGGCTCACCGCCCGGCCAGGCGACCCGCGCCTCTATCCGCCGGCCCCGGGCGAGGCGGCGGTGACGGTGCGGCTCGTCGCCCGGACCTGGCATTCCGGCCTGCTGCTGCCGCGCGACGCCCTCGCCCGGGCGGCGGCGGAGGCCGGGGACGGGGTGCTCCTGGAGGTGACCGAGCGCTTTCGCGCCAGCCCGGCGCTGGAGATCGGCTGGGGCGATGCCGGCTTCTACCGCACCGTGCCGACGCTCCAGGCCCTCGACTGGCGCCTGGCGCTTCGGGCCCTGTTCACGCCGGGCGGCCGCCCGGCGGTCCTGCACGTGGTCGGGGTCGCGGCCGAGCCCGAGACCGCCTTTCCGGAGGCCGAGATCGTGACGCTCCGGCTGTCGCGGGCAGGCTTTCACCGGCTCGCGGCCGCGCTCGGCCGCGCCTTCGCGCGGCGCGGCGGCCACCCGGAGATCCTGGGGCCCGGCCTCTACGGCCCGAGCCTGTTCTACGCGGCAGAAGGGCGCTTCAGCCTGCTGACCGTCTGCAACCACTGGAGCGCCGGCCTCCTCAACGACGCGGGCATCCCGGTGACGCCGCTCCTCGACACCCTGCCGCAGGGGCTCGTCCTCGACCTGGCATGGCGCGCGGCGACCGCGCAGGCGGGACCGTCGCGGGAGCCGGTCTCGCCGCGCGGCCTTTCGGCCGGTCCAAGATCGTCTTGTCCAGGATCGGCGCGGGTCGATACCATCGGCCCAGGATGCTGCGACGCATCGTAATCGCCCGGGACTCTGTCGACGGCCGGACCTGACATGCATCTGATGAGACGATCGTCCCATCTCCCTGTCGCAGAACGGGCCGACCCTGCGCAAGGTCAAGGCGACCTTACCGTCTTCGGCATGACGCAATCCTCCCATCGGATCGTCTTGTCCGCATCCGCTGCCGACCCGCGGAAACGAAGCCGTTACAATTCTCGGTTCGTCGTCTAAGATCGCCGGGTGCGATCATCCGCGTTCGAGCGTGGGTCATCAGCCGCGGCCGGGAATCCTGCCGACGAACGACGAGGGAGTAGGGCGCCATGGCGGTCATCATGCCGAGCAACACGGTCGAGCAGAGCTTCGGTACGAGCCGCGACGATACCCTGATCGGGTCCAATGGCACCGACATCATCGACGCGCTCGCCGGCAACGACGTGATCGACGGACGCGGTGGCGACGACATCCTGTACGGCAACGACGGCGACGATACGATCCGGGGCGGCACCGGCGACGATCTGATCATCGGCGGCCCCGGCAACGATTTCGTCCCGTTCGATCCCAGGATCGACGGCGCCGACCGCGCCCAGCTCGGTACCGGCGCCGACCGGGTCGACGTCTCGGCCGATGCTCCCGGCCGGGTCCGCCTGAGCTTCGCCTTGTCGGGGGTCGGCAACGGCAACCCCAACGATCCCGGCGAACTCCCCAACAATATCGGCACTCTCGCCGTGAGCCTGCAGGCGGCGGGCTCCGGCGACGTTCTGACCGGTCCGGTCGGCCGCTTCGACGATGAGGGCATCGCCTTCGTCGCGGCGGTGGACGGCCTCACCTTCGACGTGCGCGATCTCGGCTTCGGCACGTCGCGCGGTGACCAGTTCCGGGCGGTCGTCCTCGGTACCGCCTTCAACGACGTCCTCGGGCCGGTCCCGGGGCGCGAATCGCAACCGCACTACATCAATGGCGGCGAGAGCAACGACACGATCACCGGCGGCAGCGGTCACGATGTCCTGATCGGCGCCTTGGGCAACGACGTGATCCGGGGCGGCACCGGCGATGACGCGATCTTCGGCGGCAGCGGCAACGACGTTGCGCTGTTCAACGTCACCACCGACGGCGCCGACCGCACCGATCTCGAAAGCGGCCTCGACCGGGTCGACGTCTCGGCCGACGCCCCCGGCCAGATCCGCCTGACCTTCACGTCCTCGGAGGTCGGCGACGGCCGCCCGGTGGACCTCGGCGGCTCTGCCAACCAGGATGGCGGCCTCGCCGTGCGCCTGCAGGCGGAAGGGCCCGGCGACACCCTGACCGGCCCGGTCAGCCGCTTCGACGACGAGGGCATCACCTTCGCGGCGGCGATGGACGGCCTCACCTTCGACGTGCGCGACCTCGTCTCCGGCACCCCGCGCGGCGACCGGTTCGGGGTGGTCGTCCTCGGCAGCAGCCTCAACGACGTGCTCGGGCCGGTCCAGGGCCGCACGTCGCAGCCGCACTACATCAATGGCGGCCAGGGCAACGACACGATCACCGGCGGCAGCGGCGACGACGTCCTGGTCGGCGGCAGCGGCGATGATCTCGTCGGCGGCGGCGACGGCGACGACACCTTCATCGACGGCCCGGGCAACGACACCTACCTGGGCGGCAGAGGCACCGACACCCTGGTGCTCACCTCGCCGCTCACCGACGCGACCGTCCGGCGCAGCGGCTCCTCCATGGTGCTCAACGTCCGGGACACCTACACCGGCATCGAGCGTTTCCAGTTCACCGACGCGACGGTGGTGACCGGCGACGGCCAGCCCCTGGTCGACGACCTGTTCTACCTGACCAACTACCGGGACGTGTTCCAGGCCGGCCAGGACGCCGACACCCACTACGCCGCCTATGGCTGGAAGGAGGGCCGCGACCCGAACGCGCTGTTCTCCACCACCGGCTACCTCGCCGCCAATCCGGGCGTGCGCGCCTCGGGCCAGAACCCGCTCGAGCATTACGACCAGACCGGCTGGAAGGAAGGCCGCGACCCCTCCGCCGGGTTCGACAACGAGGCCTATCTCGCCCGCAACCCGGACGTGAAGGCGGCCGGCATCGACCCGCTCAAGCACTTCCTCGAATACGGCCAGGCCGAGGGCCGGCAGATCACCGACGCGGTCGGCCGCACCGCCGATCTCGCGGGCGGCGCCTTCGACGCCGAGTACTATCTCCTCGCGAATCCCGACGTGGCCCGCGCCGCGACCGCCGCGGGCGGGGACAGCTTCGCCTACGCGGCGCAGCATTTCGAGCAGTATGGCTGGCGCGAGCGGCGCAACCCGAACGCGGTGTTCAACACCGCCGAGTACCTGATCGCCTATCGGGACGTGCAGGCGGCAAACATCAACCCGCTCACGCACTACGATCAGTACGGCTGGAAGGAGGGCCGCGACCCGTCGCGGGGCTTCGACACGTCGAACTACCTCGCGGCCTATGGCGACGTGGCGCAGGCGGGCCTGAACCCGATGCAGCACTACCTGCAATACGGGCTCTACGAGGGCCGCGGCACCTTCGCGGATCTCACCCTCGGCTACGGCAACCAGGGCTGAGCCGGCCCGCGCGGTCGCGTTCGGGCCGGTGACGCGGCGGGTCCGCGCCTCGCGCGTCCTCAGGGCCGGAGCCCGGCCCCGGTCGGGCGCCGTCGGAAGACGCGCCGGAGGCGTTCCCGCCACGGCACCCGGCCGCTGCGGGCGAGGTCGCGGCCGCAGGCCCGGGCGGCGGCGCGGTCGAACTGGACGGCGATCTCGGTGCCCTCGGCGAGCCGCAGGGCGAGGGCCGGCACCCCGGGGCCGACCTCGCCGGCCGTCCAGCCGAGGACCGGGAAGAAGCAATTCTCCACCCGCGTGCCCGCCGGCACGTCCTGCGCCGCATCCGCCGCCACCGAGGCGGTGGCCAGCAGCGCCACGCCGAGCTCGGCGGCCTCTGCAGGCGAGAGACGCACCGCGTAGTCCCGCGGCCCGAACGCCACCACGAGCTCGACCTCGTCCGGCCCGGCGGTCATGACCGAGAAGCGCGGGGTGGCGGCGGGCGGGGACGCCGCGGTCGCGGCAAGGGAAACATCGTCCCGAGAGGTCTCGGGAACAGAGGGGTCGGGACTTGCGGTCTCGGGACTTGCGGTCTCGGGACTTGCGGTCTCGGGACTTGCGGTCTCGGGACTTGCGGTCTCGGAAGAGGTCATGCGGGGCCGGTCACTCGCGGGCCGTGGCGGGGACGTCCCACCAACCGTAGCGTCCGGACTTTCGCGGGGGCAAGCGCTGACGCTGTGCGTCAGCGCACCGTGCCGCCTTGGGTGTCGGTCGGCTCGTTGGCCGCCTGCCGCGCCGCCTCGGCCTCCTGCTCGACCCCGACCCGCTGGTCCTGGCGCAGGAGCTGGAGGTGGTCGGTGGCGATCCGCTCGCCGGCCTTGAGACCCTTGAGGATCGCCGTCCGGTCGCCGAATTCCGCGCCGGTCTCGACCGGGACCATCGCCACCGTGCCGTCGTCGCCGACCCGCCAGACGATGCGCTGGTCGAGCTGGGCCGAGAGCGCGACGGTCGGCACCAGCAGGCGCTCCTCGGTCCCCACCTGTACCTGCGTGCGCACGAACTCGCCCGGCAGGTAGCGCTCGTCGGCATTGGGCAGCCAGGCCCGGATCAGGCGGCGGGCGGTGCGGGGGTCGAAGCGGTTGTCGAGCTTGGAGATGGTGGCCTTGCGCTCCGGCCTGCCCTGAGCATCGAGGGTCCGGATGAAGGCACGGCTCTCCCTCAGGGCCGCGCGCACCGCCTCCGAATCCTCGGCCGAGAGCGCCACCTGCACCTCGATCGGGTCGACCTGGACCACGCTGACGAGCTGGGTCGCATTCGCGTTGACGTGGTCGCCGACATTGACGTCCGAGAGGCTGGAGCGCCCGTCGAAGGGGGCGCGGATCACCGCGTAGTCGAGGTTGAGCTTTTCACGCGCGATGGCGGCCTCGGCCTCCTGCACCCGGCTGCGGGCGACCTGGCGGTTGCTCTCGAGCTGCTGGAAGCGCTGCTCGGAGGCGTAGCCCTTGTCGGCCAGCGGCTGGGTGCGGTCGACCTCGGCATCCGCGAAGGCGAGTTGCGCCGCCGCCTGCGCGCGCTGGGCCTCCGCCGTGCGCAACGCCACCTCGAAGGGCCGCGGATCGATGCGGAACAGGACCTGGCCCTGCTTGACGTGGCCGCCCGGCTCGAAGGGCCGCTCCACCACCACGCCGGTGACCCGGGGCTGGAGCGCGGCGTCCTTCGGCGAGATCACCGTGCCGGTATACGAGAAGGCGACCGGCACGGTCTCGGAGGCGGCCCGCGCCACCGCGACATCGAATTCGGGCGCCTCGGGCTCCGTCTTCGGGACGGGCGGAGGCGCCAGGAGTCGCGCCATCGGGCCGGGCAGGAGACGGGCGGCGCCCGGCGGCAGCGGATGGCCGACGCCCCACCAGAGGCCGCCCCCGGCCGCGAGCGCGGCGAGACCGACGAGGCCGTAGCGAATCCTTCCGCGCACGATGCCGATCTCCTCCTGGCGGGTGCCCGCGCTCTCGGCGGGCGGACCCCGCATCGCGACGGGGGCGTCCGTGCCGGAAGCGGCGACCCACCGCCGCAGTTCCGGACCGGGACGACGGGACGCGCCCCGAACGACACGCTCCGGTTGCCCGGTCCCGCAAAGGAACTCCCTCGGGCGCGATCACGTTGCACGAGAGCCATCACCATACCGTCGCAGGACCCGCGGCCCGTCCCGAAGGCCTCCGGCCCGCGGTGGGCGCAACGGCGTCTCGCGGGCGGCTCACCGGGACGCCGGATGTTCGCCACCTTCGTCGACCGGCCCGTCCTGGCGGGCGTGATCTCGGTGCTCGTCACGCTGATCGGGGCGGTGGCGGGGTTCTCCCTGCCGATCGCCCAGTTCCCCGAGATCGCGCCGCCGATCATCAACATCCAGGCGACCTATCCGGGCGCCACGGCGCAGCAGGCCTACGAGGCGATCGCGATCCCGCTCGAGCAGGAGATCAACGGCGCGCAGGACCTCATCTACATCAGTTCGACCAGCAACGCCGACGGCAGCGTCAACCTGGACGCCACCTTCGAGGTCGGCTCCGACCTCAACGCGGCCGCCGCCGACGTGCTGACCCGGGCCCAGCGCGCCGAATCGCGCCTGCCGCAGGCGGTGCGCGACCAGGGCCTCGAGATCGTGAAGTCCTCGCGCCAGCGCCTCGGCAACGTGGTGCTCTACAGCGACGACAACCGCTACGACGAGCTGTTCCTGTCGAACTGGGCCGAGACCCAGGTGATCAAGCCCCTGCGCCGGGTCGCCGGCATGGGCCGCATCGTCAACTTCTCCAACCAGCGCTACGCGATGCGGATCTGGCTCGATCCGGCCCGGATGGAATCGCTCGGCATCGGGCCGAGCCAGATCGTCCAGGCGGTCGAGCAGCAGAACGCCCAGATCACGGTCGGCTCGCTCGGCAAGGAGCCTGTGCGCGACGCCACCGCCTTCGAGCTCCAGATCGTCACCAAGGGCCGCCTGACCGAGCCGACAGAATTCGCCGACATCGTGATCCGGGCCAATCCCGACGGCTCGGTGGTGCGCATCCGCGATGTCGGCCGGGTCGAGCTCGGCGCGGAGCAGTATGGCAGCCGCTCGACCTACGACAACAAGCCCGCCGCCTCGCTCGGGCTGTTCCAGAACCCGGAGGCCAACGCCGTCGAGGTGATGAAGGGCGTGCGCGCCACCATGGCGGATCTGGGAAAACGCTTCCCGCCGGGCTTGCAATACAGGATCGCCCTCGACCGCACCGAGTTCGTCACCGCCTCGATCCACGAGGTCATCAAGACCCTGATCGAGGCGATCGTGCTGGTCGTCGTCATCACCTATCTGTTCCTCCAGAGCTGGCGCGCGACCCTGATCCCGGCCATCGCCGTGCCGGTGGCCTTGATTGGCACCTTCGGGCCGATGGCGGCGCTCGGCTTCTCGTTCAACACCTTGAGCCTGCTCGGCCTCGTCCTGGCGGTGGGGCTGGTCGTCGACGACGCGATCATCGTGGTCGAGAACACCGAGCGGCTGATGGAGGAGGGGCAGGAACCCCGCCAAGCCGCGGCCGAGGCGGTGAACGAGGTCGCCGGGCCGGTCATCGCCACCACCCTGGTGCTCGCCGCCCTGTTCGTGCCGGTCGCCTTCATCCCGGGGCTGACAGGCCAGCTCTACAACCAGTTCGCCCTCACCATCGCGATCTCGGTGCTGATCTCGGCTTTGGTCTCGCTCACCCTGACCCCGGCGCTCTGCGCCCTGCTCCTGAGGCCCCACGACAAGGCGGCGCATCGGAGCCGCTGGCGGGCGCCCCTGCGCTGGTTCAATGCCGGCCTCGACCGGGCGACCGGTGTCGCGGTCGGCTCGGCGGGACGGCTGTCGCGCCACCTCGTCGCCACGGGCCTCGTCTTCGTCGTCTTCGGCGGCCTGACCGCCTGGATGGTCGCGAGCCGCCCGAGCGCCTTCGTGCCGCAGGAGGACCAGGGCTACTTCTTCGCCGACATCGCGATGCCGAAGGGCGCCGCGGTCGGCCGCACCGCCGCGATGGTGGAGGAGGTGGGGCGCGCGGTCCTCGACCAGCCCTCCGCCGCCGGCACGATCGGGGTCGCCGGGCGCGGCATCCTGGCCGACGTCACGGCGCCGTTCTACGGCTTCCAGATCCCGACCCTCAAAGCCTGGGACGAGCGCGAGGAGACGGTCACCGAGGTGATCGGGCGATTGAGGACACGGTTCAAGAACCACCCGGACGGGATCTTGCGCATCGTCGACCCGTCGCCGCTGCCGGGGCTGGGCTCCCGCGGCGGCCTGACGCTCGAATTGCAGGACCGCAGCGGCGAGGGCGGGCTGAAGCTCGCCCGGACCGCCGAGGGCTTCATCGCGCAACTCAAGAAACTGCCGGAGATCGGCGGCGCCACCGCCACCACGAGCTACGGCGTGCCGCAGCTGCGCCTCGACATCGACCGGGCCAAGGCCGAGCAGCTGGGCGTCAGCCTGCAATCCTTGTTCGATGCGCTCGGCACCTATGTCGGCTCGTCCTTCGTCAACCTCTTCAACAAGTTCGGCTTCGTCTACCAGGTCTACGTCCAGAGCGAATCGCAAGGGCGGCGGACGTATCAAGACCTGGCGCGTCTCACCGTCCCGAACAACCGCGGCGAGCCGGTGCAGATCGGCGCGCTCGTGACGCCGCATTTCGTCAGCGGGCCGACCGCGGTGTTGTCCTACAACACCTATCCGGCGATCGAGATCGCGCTCGACACCGCCGAGACCGCGAGTTCGGGCGCGGCCATCGCGGCGGTGGAGCGCCTGGCCGGCACGGCGCTCCCGACCGACACCGCCGTGGAATGGACCGAGGTCGCCTACCAGGAAAAGATCGCCGGCGGCTGGGCGCCGCTGATCTTCGGGCTCGGCGTGGTGATGATCGTGCTGTTGCTCGCCGGCCAGTACGAGAGCCTGCTTCTGCCCTTCGTGGTGATCCTTGCGACGCCGCTCGCCCTGTTCGGGGCCGTCGGCGCCCTGGCGCTGCGCGACCTGCCGCTCGACATCTTCGGGCAGATCGGACTCCTGCTGCTCGTCGGTCTCGCGGCCAAGAACGCGATCCTGCTCGTCTCCTTCGCCCGCGACCTGCGGGCGAAGGGCGAGGATCCGGTCACGGCCGCGAAAGGCGCGGTGCGCCTGCGGATGCGGCCGATCCTGATGACCTCGTTCGCCTTCATCCTCGGCTCGCTGCCGCTCGCCATCGCCAGCGGAGCGAGCGCCAATGCCCGGATCTCGATGGGCACGGTGGTGATCGGGGGACTTCTCGTCGCGACCCTGCTCACCCTGTTCGTCACCCCGGTCTTCTACGTCGCGGCGGAGCGGCTGGTGGAGGGGCGGGGACGGAAGGGGGAGCCGGGCCGGAACGACCGGGAGCCCGGCCCCGCGCCGCAGCCGGCCGAATAGGGGCGCCCATCGCCCTGCCGGTCGGGGCGGCCCGGCTCCCGGATCCGGTCCCCGTGATCCGGTCCCAAGGATCGGTCCCCATGATCCGGTCCCCATGATCCGGTCCCGAGAATCCGTTCATGGCGGCGCCCGCCCGCGTCACGCGATGGCCCGGGAGACCTCCCGCACCTGCCGGGTCGCGCGGTCGACCTGCGCGACGGCCCCGGCGATCGCGCCGACGCCCGCGGCGATCTGCCCGGCGCCCTGGGAGGCGGCCTGCATCGAGCCCGACATCTCGCGCGTCACCACGGCCTGCTCCTCGACCGCGGCGGCGATCGCGCCCGAGACCGCGTCCAGGTCCCGGATCGTCGCCTGGATCGTGCCGATGGCGGCAACGGCCTCGTGGGTGGCGGCGCGCGTCGCGTCGATCCGGGCCCGGATCTCGTCGATGGCCCGGGCCGTCTGGCCGGCCAGCGCCTTCACCTCGGCGGCGACGACGGAGAAGCCGCGGCCCGCCGCGCCCGCCCGGGCCGCCTCGATGGTCGCGTTGAGCGCCAGCAGGTTGGTCTGCTCGGCGATGGACTGGATCAGGCCGACCACCGCGCCGATCCGCTCGGCCTGCCCGCTCAACCCGGCCACGATCGTGCCGGTCCCCTGCGCCTGCGCCACCGCCGCCCGGGAGATCGTGGAGGCGTGCGCGACCTGCTGGCCGATCTCGGCCACGGAGGCGGCGAGCTCTTCCGCTCCCGCCGCCACGGCCTGGATGTCGCCCGAGACCCGCTCGACCGCCCTGGCCGCCTGGCCGCTCCGGTCGGTGACGTCGCTCACCGCGTCGCCGATGACCGCGAGGTCGCCGGCGATCATGCGGCCCGCCTCGGCCCGGCGTTGCCGGTCGCGCACCTGCGCGGTGACGTCGGTGGCGAACTTCACCACGCGCAGGACCCGTCCCCGCGCGTCGAGGATCGGGTTGTAGGTTCCCTGGATCCAGACCTCGCGCCCGTCCTTGCCGAGGCGCCTGTACTCCGCCGCCTGGAACTCGCCGGCCTGCAGGGACGGCCAGAACGCCCGATAGGCCTCCGTGTCCCGCTCGGCGGGATCGACGAACAGGGAGTGGTGACGGCCGCGGATCTCGTGGAGCCGGTAGCCGAGGGCGTCGAGGAAGTTCTCGTTGGCCTCCTCGATCGTGCCGTCGGGCGTGAAGGTGACCACCGCCTGCGAGCGGTCGAGGGCGGTCAGCCGTCCCTCGGCATCGAGGCCGCGCCGCTTGGCGTCGGTGATGTCGGCCGCGACCGTGACGATCCGGACGATGCGCCCGTCGCGCCCGGGCACGGGATTGTAGCTCGCCCAGAGCCAGACCTCGCGGCCGCCCTTCGCGAGCCGCAGGCCCTCGCCCTCGCGCGGCGTGCCGCGCACAAGGTCGTCCCAGAAGGCCCGGCCGGCATCGCCGTCCCGCTCGGCGACGGGCAGGAGCATGCGGTGATGCCGGCCCTGCAGGTCGGAGGACGCGTAGCCCATCATGGCGAGGAAGGTCTCGTTCGCCGACAGGATGGTTCCGTCCGGGCCGAAGGTGATCATGGCGTGCGATCGATCGAGCGCGCGCAGCGTGGAACGCGCCATGAAGCCGTCGAACTTGAACATCATACCATCTCCCATCCTCATCGATCGGCGCAGAAGGCTCTGGGACCTTGGCACGAGAGGACGAGACACAGAAATCGGCTCGAATGTTATCGAATTGATTGAAGATTCATCGTCGCAAAGATGACAGCGCCATGCGCGATCGTGATACGCCCATGAGCGTTCACCGCTTCGGCATCACCGGGCCTGCCGACGCGTCTCGGTCGGCGTGCAGCCGAAGCGCCGGCGGTAGCGCTGCGCGAAGTCGCTCATGTGCACGAAGCCCCAGCGGCGCGCCACGTCGGCGACCGATCGGTCCGCGTTGTCCGGGGAGGCGAGATCCGCGTGGACCCGCTGCATGCGCCGCTCGACGATGAAGCCCAGGGGCGTCGTGCCCAGCTCGCGCTTGAAGGCCTGCTGGAGCGTGCGCACGCCGACGCCCGCGGCGGCCGCGACGTCGACGAGCCTCAGGGCCTCGCCGAGATGCGCATCGATGTAGTCCATCGCCGCGCGCAGGCCCGGCGAGGAGACCGCCGCACGGTCACGCCTGGGCGCGCCCGGACGGCGCGGCCAGCAGGAGAGGAGCTGGTAGCTGACGATCTCCTCGAACAGGGGGAAGAACAGGTCCTGCGCCGGGTCGACCTGCCGCAGGCGCCGATGGAGCCGCTGGAAGCACGACAGGAACGCGCGCATCGGCAGCGTCTCGACCGGCGTGACCGGCTCGAATTCGGGACAGGACCCGTCGTCCGCGTCGTCGAGCGCCCGGTGGCTGGCCAGCAGGGCGGCCCGGGTGATCGTTCCGCTGATCGCGGCGAAACGGGCCGAGGCCTCCTCGCTGCGCATGTCCTCGAAGGCCACGAACATCGCGTAACCCGGATGGCCGAGATGCTCGCCGGTCCGGTTGCGGCGCATCATCCAGCCGCGGGTCACGAAGCGGATCGTGAACAGGTCCGCCTCGAGTTTCGGCACGGTCAGGAAGCCCGTGGTCGACTGCGTGAGCCAGAGGCTCATCGTCCGGCTCTGGCCGCCCTCGACCGACAGATGCGGACCGGTCCTGCGCAGTGCATGGAAATCGACCGCGATGCCGCCATGCTCGTTCAGCAGATCGAAGGCCCGCTCGCTGTGGAGTTGATGGGAGAAGAAGGATTGCGGACGCCAGGGAATGGACCTTCTTCCCGTTTCCGACATTCGGAGACATCCAGTCATACGATTTCCGGCTGATCGCTTCGCGATGCGGAAATCGGCTTCGCTCAGGCGTGTGAAGCGAAGCTTCACCGTCGCGGGCTCGTGACACGAAATCCGGAAGTGCTCTTCCGGATTTCGTGTCAGCGGACGACGACTTGAGCCGTGAGGCAACAGCAGAAGGCGACCTGCGTCAAGGGATCGGGCAGGGCCGGACTGAGTGCCCGGCGGGCTCCCCCCTCGATGCCGGGTGCCGGTCCTGCATCGACGACCGGGCCGGACCGCGGCGCGAGGGTCGATCGTCGACGGTGAGCGGCCTGGAAGGATGTCGGTCCACGCCCCCTGTCCCCGGCCGGACCGACGGCCTGTGGATGACGGTGGACGGGACTCGCGCGAAAACCACCGTTGAGCTTTCATTTACGCAGGCCCGTCAGGGTCCTCGACAAGTGCAGCGTAACCCTGTTGCAGTCTCGAGCGCCCGCCTCTCCAGCCCTTTCGGCGGGGGCGGCGCTCGGGGCGGCACGGGGATCCGAGGGGTCGATGGCGGGATCTTCGAAGAGCGGTTCTCCGCGTCCGGAGACGGAACGGGGGGCCCTCCGGCCTGTGCCGGTCGTCAAGTGGGCCGCGGTGGCGGGGATCGCGCTCGCGGCGGCCAATTGCGCCGGGCCGACGCCCAAGAACCTGGCGGTGCGCAGCGGCGGCCGCGAGATCGATCCGAAATACGGGGTCGCCGCGAGCCCGCGCCTCTACGGCGAGAACGACAAGATCCCCAAGGGCGGCGGCCGGCAGATGACCGGCAAGCCCTACGTCGTCGGCGGCCGCACCTACGTGCCGCGCCAGGATGCCCGCGGCTACGTGCGCGAAGGCCTGGCCTCCTGGTACGGCACCGCCTTTCACGGCCGCCAGACCGCCAACGGCGAGATCTTCGACCGATTCTCGGTCGCGGCGGCGCATCCGACCCTGCCGCTGCCGAGCTACGCCCGGGTCACCAACCTCCAGAACGGCCACTCGATGGTGGTGCGGGTCAACGACCGCGGGCCCTACCACGCCGACCGGCTGATGGACGTGTCCCAGGCGGTGGCCGAGGCCCTCGATTTCCGCCGCCGCGGCACCACCAAGGTCCGGGTCGAGTATGTCGGCAAGGCCTCTGTCGGCGGCAGCGACGACCGCAAGCTGATGGCCACCTTGCGCACCGACGGGACGCCGGCCGGCTCGCCCTTCGGCGCCAACATCATGGTGGCGGATGCGGGCGACGACGCAAAGCCGTTCGCGTTCCGCCAGCCCGAGCCGGAGCCGGTGCCGCCGATCGTCGAGAAGCCGCGGGTCGTCGCGCCCGTGCAGGTCGCCGAGGCCGAGCCGGAGATCCGCCGGCCGGTGCGCCAGCCTGCGCCGGTCCGGGTGGCCGAGGCGCCGGCCAGGGCTCTTGCGGCGCCGGTCAAACCCCATGCGGCCCCCGCCGCGGCGCCCCTGCGCATGGCCGCCATCGAAGGCCTGAATCCCGGCCTCGCCGCGCCCCGTGCCGCCAAGCCCGCCGCCGCGGCGCAGGCCCCCGCCACCCTGTCCCGCCGGCCGGCCCCGCCGAGCCAGGTCCTGGCCTATGCGGGCCATCCGGCTCCGGACCGCGCCTCGCTCGCCCAGGCGATGCACGCCGCCGCTGCGCCGACGACCAAGGGCAGGCCTGCACAGACGACCGTCATCGCGAAGAGCGGCCCGCTGCCGATCGCACCGCCTTTGCGCCTCGCCGGCGCCCAGAAGGGCGACAGGGAGGACGCCAAGTCGACCGGCCACAAGCCCGGCGCACCGCCGCGGTCGAAGGTGGCGGGCATGTATTGAGGGCCGGGGCGGCCTTCGGCCGTGGGATGGCGGAGGTCACCGGTATCCCACCCACAGCCTCATCCTGAGATGTCAGTCCATCCTTGATGGACTGACCTCGAAGGAGGGCTCCAGGGATCTCGGAGACTTCCGGATCTCTCCTTCGAGGTCGGTCGATCGTCAATCGACCGACACCTCGGGATGAGGTCGTGGGTGGGATGGATCGATGGAGATGGTCGGACGGCTCGATTTTGCCAGTCTCGGCGACGTCGCGACATCACATGGTCGTCTCACCGGAGTCCACATCCGAAACGGTTCCCCATCCCGCACTGCGGCACAGGCGCGGTTGCGCGTGCCCGAGCGGAACGGCACAGTGCGGCAAATGTCCCGGTCGGCGGATGGCCCGATCGGCCTGGGTTTCGAGCGGTAGCGGCAAGGCGGCAGGTTCATGCGTGTGACAGCGACCACCGGAGCGGGCAGGGCGCTTACGCGCCGTGCCGCCGCCTTGGCCCTGGCGGCCCTCCTTGGGGCCTCGCTGGCGGTCTCCGACGCGCGGGCGCAAGCCACCCAGACTCCCGCCTTCCAGACGCTGGCGCCGCACGCGATCCTGATCGACGCCGATACCGGTGCGGTCCTGTTCGAGAAGGGCGCCGACGAGCCGTTCTCGCCCGCCAGCATGGCCAAGCTGATGACCGTCGAGGTGCTGTTCGACGAGATGCGCAAGGGCAAGCTCGGCCCCGACACCGAGTTCACCATCAGCGAGAATGCCTGGCGCCGCGGCGGCGCAGGCGGCGGCGGATCGTCGATGTTCGCCCAGCTCAACAGCAAGGTGAAGCTGCCCGACCTCCTGCGCGGCATCATCGTGCAATCCGGCAACGACGCGGCGATCGCCGCGGCCGAGGGCGTCGCCGGTACCGAGGACAACTTCGCCCAGATCATGAACCGGCACGCGGGTGAGATCGGGCTCGAGCGCTCGACCTTCCGCAACGCCACCGGCTACTCGGCGCCGGACCAGAAGGTGACGGCCCGCGACCTTGCGAAGCTCGCCATCCACCTGATCGAGACCTATCCGGAGAACTACAAGCTCTTTGCCGAGCGCGAATTCACCTGGAACAAGATCCGCCAGCAGAACCGCAACCCGCTGCTCACCCTCGACATCGGCGCCGACGGGCTGAAGACCGGCTACCTCGAGGAATCCGGCTACGGCCTGACCGGCTCGGCGGTGCAGAACGGCCAGCGCCTGGTCCTGGTGGTGAGCGGCCTCAAGACCGCCCGCGACCGCGCCGCGGAATCGCGCAAGCTGATCGAATGGGGTTTTCGCGCCTTCGAGGCGCGCCAGGTCTTCAATGCCGGCGAGACCGTGGCGGAGGCCGAGACCTTCGGGGGCGAGAAGGGCCGGGTGCCCCTCGTGACGAAGAAGCCGGTGCGGCTGATGCTGCCGCGGGGCAACGGCGACCGGCTGGTGGCGCGGGCCACCTACCAGGGCCCGCTGACCGCCCCGGTGGAGGCAGGCCGCGAGGTCGGCCGGCTCAAGGTCACCCGCGGCGATCAGGTGGTGCTCGACATGCCGCTCTACACTGCCGAATCGGTGCCCGCCGGCACCATGACCCAGCGCGCCCTCGACGCGGCCCTGGAGGTCGGGACCGGCTGGTTCCGCCAGGCCCTCAGCCGGATCACCAGCAAGTCGTGAGCGACGCGCCGATCGCGACCGGACATCCCGGCTGCTTCATCACCTTCGAGGGCGGCGAGGGCGCCGGCAAGTCGACCCAGATCGCGACGCTCGCGGCCTGGCTGCGCACCGGCGCGGAAGCCCCCCGCGAAGTGGTGACCACCCGCGAGCCCGGCGGCTCGCCCCGGGCCGAGCGGATCCGCGCAGCGGTGCTGTCGGGCGTCGCCAAGCCCTACGGCCCCTTCGCCGAGGCGCTGATGTTCGCCGCAGCCCGCCTCGACCACCTCGCGACCCTGATCCGCCCGAGCCTCGCCCGCGGCGCGATCGTGCTGTGCGACCGCTTCAGCGATTCGACGCGGGCCTATCAGGGCGCCGCCGGCGGGGTCGAGGCCGAGACGCTCGCCGCCCTGGAGCGGGTGGTGGTGGGGGCGACCCGGCCCGACCTGACCCTGATCCTCGATCTGCCGCCCGAGACCGGCCTGGCCCGGGCGCGCCAGCGCGACCGCGCCGCGGCGAGCGGCCCCGACCGGTTCGAGGCCGAGACCTTGGGGTTTCACCAGCGCCTGCGGGCGGCCTTCCTCGCCATCGCGGCGGCCGAGCCGGCGCGTTGCGCGGTCATCGACGCGCAAAGGACGCCCGACGCCGTCGCGCAGGCGATCCGCGCGGCGGTCGCCTCGCGGCTGCCCCACCTCGTCCGGGGAACCTCCGATGCCGCCTGAGAAGGGTGACGACGAGCTCGAACCGGGCGAGATCCCGGGCGTGCCGCGCCCGCGCGAGCAGACCGATCTCCTCGGCCAGGAGGCGGCCGAGCGGGCCTTCCGCGAGGCGATCGGCGCCGGGCGGCTGCACCATGCCTGGCTCATCGGCGGGCCGAAGGGCATCGGCAAGGCGACGCTCGCCTTCCGGGTCGCCCGCCACCTGCTCGCCCGCGGCGACGGCGCGGGCGTGCCCGACAGCCTGGCGCTGCCGCCCGGCCACACGGTGGCGCGCCAGGTCGCCGGCCTGTCGCACCCCAACCTCGTCCTGTTGCGCCGCCAGAAGGCGCCGGGAGCCAAGACCGTGCCGACCCAGATCGGCGTCGATGCGGCGCGGCGCGCCCTCCACCTCTTCTCGGCGACCTCGGCGGATGCCGGCTACCGGATCTGCATCGTCGATTGCGCCGACGAACTGAACCTCGCCAGCGCCAACGCGCTCCTGAAGGTGATCGAGGAGCCGCCGCCGCGCTCGCTGTTCCTGATCGTCAGCCACGCCCCCGGGCGCCTGCTGCCGACCATCCGCTCGCGCTGCCGCCGCCTCGCCCTCAGGCCCCTCGCGACCGGGGAGGTGGCGCGGGTGCTCCGCAGCCTCGGGCCCGCGCAGGCCGGCAAGCTGCCGCAGGCCGTCATGTCGCCGGAGCTGATCGAGCGGGCGGCGTCCTTGAGCGAGGGCTCGGTCGCCCGCGCCATCGACCTCCTCGATCCCGACACGATCGGGGTGGTCGACGAGGTCGAGGCGCTCCTGGACCAGGGCGACCGGCCGGATTGGCGCCGCGCCCTGAAGCTCGCCGAGCGGCTCGCCGGCCGCGACGCCGACGGGCTCTACGCCACCGCCCTCGACACGGTGCAGCGGCGGCTCGCCGCCGAGATCGCGCACCGCCAGGGCGAGCCGCCGTCCCGCCTCGCGGCGCTCGCCGACGCCGCCGAGCGCGCCGCCAAGGCCGCCCGGGAGGCGCAGGTCTACAACCTCGACCGGCGGCCGGTGGTGCTGTCGCTGTTCGGCGCCTGACGCCAGATGCGCCTCTTCCCGCTCTCCGACCTGCATCTCGAGCGCCGGCCGCTGGCAGCGGTCACGGCCCCGACCCACCCCTTCGACGTGATGGTCTGCGCCGGCGACGTCTGGGAGGGCGAGCCGGAACGAGGCCTCGCCGCGCTGCTGCAGCTCTCCGGCGAGCGGCCGGTCGTTCTGGTGCCGGGCAACCACGAGCGTTACGCCCCCGCCGGCGATCCCCGCACCGCCCCCGAGCTGCTGGCGGCGCTCCGGGCCGGGGTGGAGGCGATCAACCGGGAGGCCTCCCGCGAGCGGGTGGTGCTGCTCGAAGGCGGCGAGACCCGCATCATCGACGGCGTGCGCTTCGTCGGCGCCACCCTGTGGAGCGATTGGCGGCTCGCCGGGCGCTGGCTCAGCCCCGATACCCCCGACCGGCCCGCCGACCCGGTCGCCTATGCCGCCGCCCGCATGACCGATCCGGCGACCGGCTCGCGGGAGTACCGGGCGATCCGCCAGGGCGACGGCACGCCCTGGACGCCGCAAGCCGCGATGGACGCCCATGCGGCCGACAAGGCCGCCATGATGGCCGCGCTCGCCCGGCCGCATCCGGGCCCGACCGTCGCGGTCACCCACCACCCGCCGATCGCGGAGGCCGCCGACCGGTTTCGCGATGCCCCCGGCGTGCCCTGGTGGGTGCCGGCCTTCTACGCCACCACGCTGCTCGCCGACCTGGCCGATGCCGACCGGCCGGCCCTCTGGGTCTCCGGCCACTTCCACGCCGCCCACGACCTCGCGCTTCACGGCACGCGCTGCCTCGCCAACCCCGTCGAAGGCCGCACCTTCGCGCCTGAGCGCGTGGTGGAGGTTCCGGCCTGAGACCGGGGTCCGGATTGGACTTTTGGGACGGGTTGGAGTCGCGCCGCCGCGCTCCATCATGACCGGTCTCGGTGAAGGAGGCGGGTCATGAACGGCTTTCTGGCGGTGGTGCTGATCTGCGCCCAGGCGATCCCGGTGCAGGATTGCGAGGAGGCGAACGCCACCGACGTGTTCAAGACCCGGGTCGCGAGCGAGATCGGCTGCGCCACCGGCTGGCAGGAGATCATCGCCCGCTCGCAGGTCCGCGACGGCATCGGGCAGACCGCCTACCTGAAGACGCAGTGCCGGCGGGTGAAGACGGGCGGCTGAGTTGCGCCGGATCGCCCTTACGCCAATGGGACTCAGCATTTCGTCGTATAGATCAATGGTTGCAGGCAGGGCGAGACTGCCACCATCCATGATTTTACCGTTACGTTGCTATGCCATCCAGCCTAGAGCGCGGGAGGGACCTCTGCGTCGTTAGATGACCGTCAACGGGTACGCTATCATCTTGCGCTTCAGAGGTCGTCAGCGCCATCGGGCACGACCCGGATTTGGTGCCAGGAAGCGTGCGATGACGGACGGACGGACTGCGTGCATCGTCGGCTTCCTGTCCTTCCTGCTGGCGGCGGGCACGATCCACCTCACGAGCGACGGCCGCGACATCGCCACCGTGTGGCCGGCCAACGCCGTCGTCCTCGCCGCCCTGCTCGACCGCCGCCCCGCGGCGTGGGCGGGCCCGCTCGGCGCCGGCTACCTGGCCGGCGTGGCGGCGAACGCGGTGACGCGCGGCTTCGGTGCGGGCCCGCTGCTCTTCGGCGCGTGCAACCTCCTCGAGGTCTACGTCGCGGCGAGCCTGCTCCGGCCCGCGCTCGAGGGTAGGCGCAAGGATCAGGCCAAGGATCAGGCAAGCTCGGGCGACGACCTCCTGGCGGCGCCCGCCGTCGTCGGCCGCTTCATCGTGGTCTGCGGCCTGGTCGCCCCGGTGCTCAGCGGGCTCGGGGGCGCGGCCATCGCCCGGCTGCTGTTCGGGCAGGACCTGAGGGCGGCGTTCGTCACCTGGGTCCTGAGCGACGGGCTCGGCCTCCTGATCTTCACCCCGTTCTTCTTCGCCCTCCTGCGCGGCGACTACCGGCGGTGCTTCGCGAGCAAGGACTGGCGGGAGCGCGCGGAGGCGGTCGGGCTCCAGGCCCTGACCGCGGCCGCCGCCTACGGGGTGTTCTTCGTCGCCGCGCGGCCGCTGCTGTTCGCGCTGTTCGGCCCCGTGATGCTGGTGACGTTCCGGGTCGGGCGGCTCGGCACCAAGGCCGCCGTCACGGTCGTCGCGGTGATCGGCACGATCGCGACCCTGCGCGGCCAGGGGCCGATCGCCACCATCACGCCGGATTCCCACGAGCAGGCCGCCCTGTTCCAGGGCTTCCTCGCCATCCTCCTGCTCACCTGCCTGCCGGTGGCGGCGGCGCTCGCCGCCCGGGGCGCGCGCTTCGCCTCCCTGTCGCGGCGCGCCGAGGCCCTGCGGGTGCGGGAGGCCGAGCTCGCCCGCCTCGCCGCCACCGACCCCCTGACCGGGACCCTCAACCGCGCAGGCTTCCGCGACGCGGCCGAGGCGGCGATGCGGGACGGGAGCCGCGCGCCTTCGGGCCTGATCGCCCTCGACCTCGACGTCTTCAAGGAGGTCAACGACCGGCACGGCCACGGGGCGGGGGACCGGGCGCTCGTCCACCTGGTCTCGGTGCTGCGCGCCAGCCTGCGCGAATCCGACACGATCGGGCGCGTCGGCGGCGACGAGTTCCTGGTCCTGCTTCCGGGGACGGACCTCGACCAGGCGGGCCTCGTCGCGGCACGCCTGCGGGAGGCCTTGCGCCGCGCGCCGCTGACCCTCGACGACGGCACGACCCTGCTGCTGTCGATGTCCTGCGGCACCGCGCTGCATGCGCCGGGACTGCGCTTCGAGGACGTCGTGCACGCCGCCGACATGGCGCTCTACCGCGCCAAGCGCACCGGGCGGCCTACCTCGGCAAGAACGGCGTGAGTCGTCTCTACCGGTCGTGCTTGATGTAGGCGAAGCGCGGGTCCGTGGGCGTGCCCTCCAGCGCGCCGCCCTCCAGCCCCGGCTGCCAGCCGACCACCTCCTCGATCTTCTTCGCCAAAGCAAAATCCTTCTCGGTCAGGCCCTTGGCCGAGTGGGTGGTGAGCCGCACCTCGACCCAGGCATAGGAGGCGGTGAGGTCCGGGTGGTGCCAGGCGGCCTCGGCGAGGTGCCCGACGGTGTTGATCACCATCAGCGTGCCCTTCCAGCTGTTCGTCCGGTAGGTGCGGCTGATCCAGCCGTCGGCCTCTTTCCAGGCCGGCAGGTCGGCGAGGCGCGCGGCAATCACGTCGGGGCTGAGGACTTCGTCCCTCGGCATGGCGTCCATCTCCCTGAACAACCCGCCCGACGATAGTACAAGTGACCGCGGGACCGGGCCCGCCCAGGGTGCGGCCTCGCATCCCCGCGCGCAAGCGGTGGACGATCCCGGCCGCGCCGCCTACCTCTGGGCGGCGGCCGGCGACACGGCCGGATACAAGGCCGGGCAACAGGGAGGGGCGCCCATGCTCTCACGGCGCGGATTGATGGCGGCGGCCGGGCTGTGGCCGCTCGCACTCCGTGCGGCCGGGGCGCAGCCGGCCCCCCCGCAGGCCACGTCCCTCAAGGTCGGCCTCCTGCCCTTCGGCACCGTCTCGTGGGAGGCGGCGGTGATCAAGGCGGAGGGGATCGACGCGGCGGAGGGCCTGAGCCTCGAGGGCGTGCGTCTGGCCGGGAGCGACGCCGCCCGCATCGCCTTCCAGGGCGGCCAGGTCGATACCATCGTCTCCGACCTGCTCTGGGCCGCGCGCCTGCGGGCGGAGGGGCGGGCGGTGAAGTTCCTGCCCTATTCCTCCACCGAGGGCGCCCTGATGGTGCCGGGGGGAAGTTCCCTGACGACGGTCGCCGGCCTCGCGGGCAAGCGCATCGGCGTGGCGGGGGGCCCGCTCGACAAGAACTGGCTGCTCCTGCGGGCCCGCGCCCGCGAGAAGGATGGGCTCGACCTGGAGCGCGCGGCGCAACCGGTCTTCGGCGCGCCGCCGCTGCTGATGCGCAAGCTCGAATCGGGCGAGCTCGACGCCGCGCTCCTGTACTGGACCTTCTGCGCGCGGCTCGAGGCGCGGGGTTTCCGCCGCCTGATCGGCGCCGACGGCATCGCCGAGGCCTTCGGGGTGACGGGCCCGATCGCGCTCCTCGGCTACGTCTTCGACGAGGCGCTGCTGCAGCGCGAGCCCCGCACGATCGCGGGCTTCGCCCGGGCCTCGGCCAGGGCCAAGCAGGCGCTCGCCGCCAATGAGGCGGCCTGGGCGGCCGTGCGCCCGCTGATGGCGGCGGAGGACGAGGCGACCTACGCCACGCTCAAGCACGCCTTCCTGGAGGGCATCCCGCGCCGGCCGGCCGCCGCCGAGCGCCAGGACGCCGAGCGGCTCTACGCGGTGCTGGCGCGGCTCGGCGGCGAGCGCCTGGTCGGGGCGGCCACGACCCTGCCGGAGGGGCTGTACTGGGATGGCGGGCCGAATGGCTGAGCGGCCCATTTCCTGATGGCCTTCCTCGCCCGTCTCGGATCCCTCGTCCTGCTGCTGGCCGGCTGGTGGCTCCTGAGCCGCACCACCGATCCCCGCACCCTGCCGTCGCCGGAGGCGGTGGCGGGTTTCGTGGTGCGGGAGGCGGCCTCCGGCGACCTTCTGCGCAACATCGGCATCACGCTGTGGCGGGTCGCGGCCTCGTTCTGCCTCGCCATGGCGACGGGGGCGGTGCTCGGCATCGCGCTCGGCCGCTCACGAACCGCCGACAGGCTCCTCGACACGCCGCTCCTCGTGCTGCTCAACACCCCGGCGCTCGTCATCACGGTGCTGGCCTATATCTGGCTCGGCCTGACCGAGACCGCGGCGATCCTGGCGGTGGCGCTGAACAAGATGCCGAACGTCGCGGTGATCCTGCGCGAGGGCGCCCGCGGCCTCGATCCCGGCCTCGAGGAGATGGCCCAGGCCTTCCGCTACGACCGCCGCACCTGGATCCGCCACGTGCTCCTGCCCCAGCTCGTGCCCTTCGCGGTGGCGGCGGCCCGCTCCGGCGTGTCGCTCGCCTGGAAGATCGTGCTGGTGGTCGAGCTGCTCGGCCGCCCGAACGGCGTCGGCTACGCCATCTCGTACTATTTCCAGCTCTTCGACGTCGCGGCGCTGATCGGCTACAGCCTCGTGTTCAGCGCCGTGATGCTGGCGGTCGACGCCCTGCTGCTCCAGCCCCTGGACGCCCATGCCCGCCGCTGGCGATAAGATGCCCGCCGCCGACGCGCTCCTCGCCCTGACAATCCGCCGCAAGGTCTACCGCCCGGCCGGTGCCGAGCCGGTCGAGGCGGTGCGCGACCTCGCCGTCACGATCGGGCCCGGCGAGACCCTGTGCCTGATCGGCCCGTCGGGGGCGGGCAAGACCACGACCTTGCGCATCCTGCTCGGCCTCGACCGCGATTTCGAGGGTGCGCTCGCCACCCGCCCGGATTTGCGCATCGGCATGGTGTTCCAGGAACCGCGGCTCCTGCCCTGGCGCAGTGTCGAGGAGAACGTGCGCCTGTCCCTGCCGCGGTCCGAGCGCGGGCAGCCCCTCGACGCCTTGTTCGAGGAACTGGGCCTCGGCCCCTGGCGCGGGCGCTATCCCCGGGCGCTGTCGCTCGGCATGGCCCGGCGGGTCGCGCTCGCTCGCGCCCTCGCCTTGGCGCCCGGTCTCCTCGTCCTCGACGAGCCCTTCGTCTCCCTCGACGACGCGGCGGCGGCCTCGTTGCGCGCGGCGGTGTTCGGCAGCGCAGGCTCGCGCGGCGCGGCGGTCTTGATGGTGACCCACAACGTGCCGGAGGCGCTCGCCGTGGCCGACCGGCTGCTGCTGCTCTCCGGCCGGCCGGCGAGCCTGGCGGCGGAGGTGCCGATCCGGATGCCCAAGGCCGAGCGCGGCCGCGACTGGATGGAGGCGATACGGCGGGACCTCTCGGCAAAGTATCCCGGAACGGTCGCGGAGGGATGACCGTGCGAAGAGCCCGGCCTTGAGAGGCAGGGCGAATCGATTATCTTCATCTTGCGCAGTCCCTCGAAGCCGCCATGCCCGCACCCGCCCTCAATCGTTTCGCCGCCGAGGATCGGGCGCTCGTCAGCCCGGCGGAACTCGACGTGGTGACATTGAAGACTCCCGCCACGAGCGATGACGGGGAGACGGTGCCGGCTGGCGCGACGGGAACGATCGTCGCGGTCTACGGCGATGCGGTGGCGTTCGGGGTCGAGTTCGAAACTCCCATCCACGCGCTCGCGACGGTCTATCCGCATCAGATCGGCTCGGTCCGGCGGGCCGGGTAGGTGTTCCCCGGCCCCTGCGAGCCGCTGGACTTCGTCATCCCCTTTCCGAAGCTCACCCATTATCTCCTGCACGGGGAAGGGGCGGCTCCGGCGAAGGCGAAGTTCTTCATAAAGCACGGTTTCCATCGGAATGCACCGATTGAACTGGCGCACGCCCTGTGGCGACACGCCAAGCCGGAGCATTCCAGGCCGGCGCGAGTCGTACCCCTGGGGCTGAACCTCGTCTTCGAGGGCCCGATCTCGACGCCGCGTGGAATCAGGCCCTCCATCCTGTCGGTCTGGCACGTCCCTGCCGACAATCCACGGTACATCGCCAGATTCGTGACCGCGTACCCGTCCTGAATGGATGCAGCCGGCAGGCCCGCCGGCCCGGGACCGTCACGCCGTGAAGCGGGCAGGGGTTGCGCCGGAAACGCTCCTCGCCGGCCCACCCGGCTGCTACAGCACCGGCAAAGCCATAAGCGATTCGAGGACGCGCCCGTGCCGACCCAAGCGATGCCCGCCGACGGGCTCGATTCCGCCGCCGCCTGGCGCCGCCTCGTCGTCGCCGTGCTGCTCTCCACCATCGGCGGCGTCGGCATGTGGTCGGTGGTGGTGGTGCTGCCCGCGGTGCAGGCGGAATTCGGCGCCGCCCGGGGGGCCGCCGCCTTGCCCTACACCCTCACGATGGTCGGCTTCGCCTTCGGCGGCGTGCTGATGGGGCGGCTCGCCGACCGGTTCGGCATCCTGGCGCCGCTGGTGCTCGGCGGGGTGTGCCTGTTCCTCGGCTACGGCGCCACCGCGCTCTCGACGAGCCTGTGGCAGTTCGCGCTCGCGCACGGGATCCTGATCGGGCTCTTGGGCTCGTCGGCCGCCTTCGGGCCGCTGATGGCCGACATCTCGCTGTGGTTCGCGCGCCGGCGCGGCATCGCGGTCTCGATCTGCGCCGCGGGCAACTACCTCGCCGGCACGATCTGGCCGCCGCTCGTCCAGCACGCGGTGTCGGCCCATGGCTGGCGCGCCACGCAAGCCGGCATCGGCCTGTTCTGCCTCGCCACCATGCTGCCGCTCGCCCTGCTGCTGCGCCGGCGTCCGCCGGTGGCGAGCGTCGAACGGGGCAGGATCGCGGGGGCGGGCGGCACGCTCGGCCTGCCGCCCTCCGTCCTCCAGGGCCTGCTGGTGGTGGCGGGGCTGGCCTGCTGCGTCGCCATGTCGATGCCGCAGGTCCACATCGTCGCCTATTGCGGCGATCTCGGCTACGGCGTCGCCCGGGGCGCCGAGATGCTGTCCCTGATGCTCGGCTTCGGCATCGTCAGCCGGGTCGCCTCCGGCTTCCTCGCCGACCGGATCGGTGGCTTGCCGACGCTGCTGGTCGGCTCGGTGCTCCAGGGCGTGGCGCTGCTGCTCTACCTCGCCTTCGACGGGCTGACCTCGCTCTACGTGATCTCGGCCCTGTTCGGCCTGTTCCAGGGCGGCATCGTGCCGGCCTACGCGATCATCGTGCGCGAGCTGTTTCCGGCGAGCGAGGCCGGGGGCCGGGTCGGGGTGGTCCTGATGGCGACCCTGTTCGGCATGGCGCTCGGCGGCTGGCTCTCGGGCGTGATCTTCGATCTCAGCGGCTCCTACACGGCGGCCTTCGCCAACGGGATCGGCTGGAACCTGCTCAACGTCGCCATCTCGCTCTGGCTGGTGCAGCGCCGGGCGGGGCAGGGGCGGCAGGCGCTCGCCTGACGCCAGGGGCGGCCCCAGTCGAGGCCCGGTTCGACTGGGCGACACTGCGGCAGGAACCCGCCGGGATTTCGGCCGTTCGAAGTCCATTGCAGTTCCACCACGATCCGGCATCAATCAAGCGATGCAGTCACTCCAGCCAATCAGCGCCGTGGTGCGAAATGTCACCGCGGCGTCGCATGCCCGTGTTTACCGTTTTCGCAACCGACACGCTTCGATCACGCAACTCTTCGAGCCCTGGCGACTTATCCATGGCAAGAGAGACAGCGGCCCCGGAGCGACGTCGCCGGACGTGCCGCACGGCCTTCAACCGATGGGATCACCGATCATGCGTGCGCGTTCCTGCGCCCGACTGCCCTTGCTCACCCTTCTGGCCGCCCTTGTCACGGCCGGCGCCCCGCTCTCTGCGAGCGCCGCGCCCGCGGTCGACAAGGCGCCGAAGGCCGCATCGGGCACCACCCGCGACGTCGCCGCGACATCGAGCGTCGCCACGCCCGCCACGGAGGCCGACGACGCCCAGTGCTCGACCTCGCGCAAGAAGCTGTTCGTCGACGGCGAGGGCTGGATCGTGCGGCGGGTGACGACCTGCCGGTGACCGCACGCGTCTGAACGGTGTTCGGGGCCCGTCTCGGTGAGGCGGGCCTTTTTTCGTGGATGGGCCGTTTCCTTGCCATCGCTGGTCCCGACTTTGCGCGACGGTCCTGAACCCCTCCGAGTCATCCCGGGTTCCGGGCTGCGCCGGGCCCCAGGATGACCGTCGAGGACGAGAGCGGCGTCGGTTCCCCCTGCGGGGATGCCCCGAAAACGAGAGGGGCGCCCGCAGCCTTCGCCGCGGGCGCCCCTCTTTAGTCCATCATCCTCGACTTCAGTGCGCGGCGGTGTCCCGCTCGTCGAAGATGTCCCGGTCCTTGGTCTCGGGCACCAGCAGCAGGCCAAGCACGAAGGTCATCAGCGCGATGACGATCGGGTACCAGAGGCCGTAATAGATGTCGCCGGTCTGGGCCACCATGGCGAAGGCGGTGGCGGGGAGCAGGCCGCCGAACCAGCCGTTGCCGATATGGTAGGGCAGGGACATCGAGGTGTAGCGGATCCGGGTCGGGAACAGTTCGACCAGGGCCGCGGCGATCGGGCCGTAGACCATCGTGACGAAGAGCACGAGGACGAACAGCAGCCCGATCACGCCGGCCACCTGCGGCCGGAAGATGTCGAACGGGTTCGCCATCTTGACGACCTGCGCGTCGCCCGCCTTCGGGTAGCCCGCCGCCTGGAGCGCGCCCGCCGCCGCCTTGTTGAACTCCGCCGCCGGAGCGCCCGCCGCGAACGGGACCTCGGTACCGTTGATCCGCACGACCGTCGGCTGGCCGGCCGGGGCGGCCTCGGTGGAGTAGCGCACCGAGGACTTGGCGAGGTAGTCGCGGGCCAGATCGCAGGGCGCCGAGAACACCCGTGTGCCGACGGGGTTGAACAGGCTGCCGCACTGGGCCGGATCGGCGACGACCGTGACCTTGACGTTTTCGATCGCCTTCTCGAGGGCGGGGTTGGCCAGCGTGGTGATCTGCTTGAACACCGGGAAGAAGCTGAGCGCCGCGATCAGGCATCCGGCGAGGATGATCGGTTTGCGGCCGATCTTGTCCGACAGCCAGCCGAACACCACGAAGAAGCCGGTGCCGAGCAGCAGCGCCCAGGCGATCAGGAGGTTGGCGGTGTAGCCGTCGACCTTCAGGATCGATTGCAGGAAGAACAGGGCGTAGAACTGGCCAGTGTACCAGACCACGCCCTGGCCGGCGACGAGGCCGAGCAGCGCGATCAGCGCGATCTTGGCGTTGCGCCACTTGCCGAAGGCCTCGGTCAGCGGGGCCTTGGAGGTCTTGCCCTCGTCCTTCATGCGCTGGAAGGCGGGCGATTCGCTGAGCTGGAGACGGATCCAGAGCGAGATGCCGAGCAGCAGCACCGAGACCAGGAACGGGATGCGCCAGCCCCATTCGGCGAAGGCGGCCTCGCCGGTGAAGGAGCGCACCGCCAGGATCACGATCAGCGACAGGAACAGGCCGAGCGTCGCCGTGGTCTGGATCCAGCTGGTATAGAAGCCGCGCCGTCCCTGCGGGGCGTGCTCGGCGACGTAGGTCGCCGCCCCGCCATACTCGCCGCCGAGCGCCAGCCCTTGCGCGAGGCGCAGCACGATCAGGATGATCGGCGCCGCGATGCCGATCTGCGCGGCATTGGGCAGGATGCCGACGATGAAGGTCGACAGGCCCATGATCAGGATGGTGACGAGGAAGGTGTATTTGCGCCCGACGATGTCGCCGACGCGCCCGAACACCAGGGCGCCGAACGGCCGCACCAGGAAGCCCGCCGCGAAGGCGAGCAGCGCGAAGATGTCCCGGGTCGCCGGCGGGTAGGACGAGAAGAATTGCGCGCCGATGATGCCGGCGAGCGAACCGTAGAGGTAGAAGTCGTACCACTCGAACACGGTGCCGAGGGAGGAGGCCAGGATGACCTTCTTCTCCTCCCGCGTCATCGGGCGCGCGGCATCGCCGCTTTGCCCGAGGGCGGCTGAGCTTGCCATGGGGTGTTCCTCCTGTGAGGGCGTTTCCGTAAGGGACGGCACGCGTCGCCCGCGCGAATCTTCGCCGCGTCGAGGTCGTCGCGTTTCAGGTGAACCGGGTGGCGGCGCCTTTTGCGCCGGGCGGGGGGATGGGAACCGCCCGCTCGCGCGTGATCCGCCGCCGACACGAATCGTTAAGCCAGCCGTGCGTCGCGGCCCATCCGACAATTCGTCGTGAGACTTAGGTCGTGAGACTTCCGTCGGGGGCCCGAACCGCGATCGGCTCGCCTCCAAGAGGCGTGGTTGCACGATGACGGGTTGCATGACGCGGGGCGCAGACGGAAGGCGGGCATTGCCAAACGGGCCTCATGCCCGATGGTGTCCGGCGTTCCGGCGCATCGCCTTCTCGGATTTCGCGATTCGTCCCCCCACGGGCAAGGCCCTGCACGACCTCTCGTGAACGGATCGGGGCCTTGTGCCGGAGGCCGCGAGCGGCGCTCCGCAGGGTCGAGCCGTGACCTGGAGCCAAAAGACCCGTCGACTCGACGGCAGGCGACTCCGCTCGCGCCCCGAAGCAATCCTTCGAAGGGTGCAATTTCACGATCCAGCAGAATTCTGTATCGCCGAACATCGCGGCACTTACGGCGACGGACCGCGACGCGTGGTGCCATCATGAATCTGCTCGCGAGCTTCGCACCCTTCTTCGCCTTCGCGATCCTCATCCATCTCGATCACGTCGCGGCGGCCTTGTGGGCGGGAGCGGCCGTCGCCGCCGCCCTCCTCCTGCGGGACCGCCTGGTCCGCCATCGATCCTTCAAGATCCTGGAGGTCGGCACGCTCGTCCTGTTCGCCGGCCTGGCGGTCTACACGCGGGTCACGGGGCAATCATGGACGATCCCGGCGGTGCGCCTCGTCGTCGATGCGGGTCTGCTCCTCATCGTGCTCGCGTCGCTGGCGATCGGGCAGCCGTTCACGCTCCAGTATGCGCGGGAGACGACGCCGCCGGAGGTCTGGGGTACCGCGCCATTCCGGCAGGTCAACCGCACCATCACCCTCGTCTGGGCGGCCGCGTTCGCGGTGCTCGTCCTGGCCGATGCGGCGATGGTCTCCGTGCCGGAGATCCCCCGGCGCATCGACATCCTCGCGACGGTGCTCGCGCTGGTAGGTGCTTACAAGTTCACGGTCCGCGCGACAGCGCAGGCCACGCAATGACCGCCGCCGCCCCGGCGGCTATCCGCATGATCGATCCGGTCGGGTTGCAGACCCCGGCCCCCGGGCATCCGCACTCTGCCACGGCTGGCGCAGCTCCCCCGTGGGAACGAGGATGGCACCCCGGCATTGATCCTCGAGCCAGTGCCGGGAGCCGGGAAGACACATCATGCGTCGCGACCTGATCGTCCTCACCCTCGCCGCCACCCTGGTGGGCGCCGGCGCCGAGGCGCAGCCGCTGCGCGGCCCCGGGGGCCCGAGCGCGCGTCCTCATTTCGCGCCCGTGCAAGGCGGCCGCGCCGCGATCTACGACGTCCGCGGGCGGCACGGCCGGGGCGGTGCTTTTCATGGACGGCGCTTCGCCGCCTATGGCGGCACCACCTTCGCCGCGCCCCTCGGCGTCTACGGTGCGAACGGCGTGCTGGAGCCCGGCCTCGTCGCCGAGCCGTACTTCAAGCTGCCGCGGCCGAGCGAACTCGTTCCCTCCGCCTGGGGCGAGGGCACCTACGGCATCCCGACCGTCGCCGGCATCCCGCCCCAGCCGAAGGCCGATCCGGTCCTCTACGTCATCAACGGCGGCGAGCGCCAGGTCGGCGGCGCCCGGGTGATCTCCGTCCAGGCGCCGCGGCGGTAGGAAACCGGCCGCGGCGGTAGGAAACCGGCCGCGGCGGTAGCGGACCCGTCGTGCCGGTTACGGGCATACCGCGGCGGTAGGATGCAAGAACCGGTATAGCGGCCGCGGGCGCTCGCCTGTGCGGCCGCGATTTGTTATGGCGGACGGGTGATGCCGACCCAAGCCCCCGCGCCGCCGCCGCAGAGCCGGATTCCCGCTCGCACCAGGCGTCCGCGCCCTCGCACGAGCCGATGAGGCTGCGCGCCGACATGTCCGATCCGGCCGAGGCCGCCTTGCCGGCCCCGGACGAGGCTGCCGCCCTGCGGCGGGAGGTCGAGACCTTGCGCCGGGCCTTGGCCGAGCGCGACGCCTTCCTGGCCGGCGTGGCGCACGAATTGCGCAACCCGATGACCCCGATCCTCGGCCAGGTCGAGCGGCTGCTGGCGACCTCGGAGCGCGAGGCGCCGGAGGGACGGGTGGCGCAGGGGCTGGCGCAGCTGCGCTGGCTCGTCGAGCGCTACGTCCGCCGGGCGACGACCCTCCTCGACGTGTCCCGGGTCCAGGCCGGGCAGCTGGCGCTGCTCGCCGCCCCCGTGCCGCTGGCCGAGGTGGCGGCGGAGGTGGTGGCGTCCTTGAGCCCGATGGCGGCCCATGCCGGCAGCGCGATTACGGTCTCGGTGCCGGACGACCTGGTGCTGTCCTGCGAGCGCCTCGCCCTCGACCAGATCCTCGACAACCTGGTCACCAACGCGATCAAGTACGGCGACGGCAGCGCGATCACGGTCTCAGGTCTGCGGGACGGCGCCGTGGCGCGGATCCGGGTGAGCGACCGCGGCATCGGCATCCGGCAAGCCGACCAGGCCCGGATCTTCGAGCGCTTCGAGCGGGCGGTGGGCGATCCCAGCCTGGCGCCGGCCGGCTTCGGGGTCGGCCTGTGGCTGGTGCGCCGCCTCGCCGAGGCGATGGGCGGCGGCGTCTCGCTCGACAGTCGCCCTGGCGAAGGCGCGACCTTCACGGTAACGCTTCCCCTCCACGCGTAGGCGATCCACGATCGCGAACAGCCGAGAGCCGGCGAGAGAGTACGACATGACGGGGGCGGAACCCAGCATGGGACAGGCCGGTGCCTACGGGGAACTCGAGCGGGTTCCGACCGGAATCGCCGGGCTCGACGACATCCTCGGCGGCGGGCTGTTTCGCGGCGGCGTCTACATCGTCCAGGGCACGCCGGGCTCAGGCAAGACCATCTTCGGCAACCAGGCCTGCTATACGCATGCAGGCGCCTCGCCTGCCGGCTCGCATGCGGGCGCCTCGCCGGAGCACCGGGCGCTCTACGTCACGCTGCTCGCCGAGAGCCATTCGCGGATGCTCGGCCACATCGCGCCGCTCGGCTTCTTCCGGGCCGGCCTGATCCCCGACCGGATCACGTACCTGAGCGCCTTCCGCACCCTCCAGGACGAGGGGCTGGCCGGCCTCCTGACCCTGCTGCGCCGGGAGATCGCGATCCGCGAGGCGAGCCTCCTCGTCCTCGACGGCCTGGTGGCGGCGGAGGAGAGCGCCGCCTCGACCCTCGAGTTCAAGACCTTCATCCACGAATTGCAGACCCAGGCCGCCGCCACCGGCGCAACCGCGCTCCTCCTCACCAGCGCCTCGGCCGGGGCCGACATGGTGGCGGCCGAGCACACGATGGTGGACGGGCTCATCGCCCTGTCGAGCCGGTTCAGCGGCTGGCGGGCGGAGCGCGAACTGGAGGTGCGCAAGTTCCGCGGCAGCGGCTTCCTGCGCGGGCGCCACAGCGTCCGCATCACCGATGACGGGATCCGGGTGTTTCCGCGCATCGAGGCGCGGTTGCGGCTGCCGAGCCGGCGCGACCACGTCGAGGGAGCCCCCCTCACCACCGGGTCGCCGTCCCTCGACGCGATGCTGGGCGGCGGCCTGCCGCACCATTCCACCACCCTCGTCGGCGGCCCCTCCGGTATCGGCAAGACCACGCTCGGCCTGCAGTTCCTCGGCGCCGATCCGGGGGCGCCGGGGCTGCTCTGCGGCTTCTACGAGAGCGAGGCCGCGATCCTCGCCAAGGCGCGGGCCCTCGACCTGCCGGTGGCCGGCCTGATCGGGGACGGCCGGGTCGGGGTGATGTGGCAGCCCGCCACCGAGGGGCTGATCGACGAGATCTGCACCGATCTGCTGGGGACGATCCGGAACCGGGGGGTCCGGCGCGTGTTCATCGACGGTCTGGACGCGATGTGTCGGATCGCCGGAGATCAGGACCGCATCGTCCGCATCTTCGCCGCCCTCACGGCGGAGTTCAGGGCGCTGGGCGTGACGGCGATGTACACCCGAGAGACCGACCTGCGCGGCACCTTCCTGGATGCTCCCTCCGGCGCTCCCTCCCTGCGGCAGACCTCCAGCGTCGCCGAGAACGTGGTGCTGATGCGCTCCTGTGTCCTGCGCTCCGGCGTCCACCGCCTGGTCGCCGTCGCCAAGGCCCGGGACGCCCGGATCGATCCCCGGTTGCGGATCTTCGACATCCGCCCCGGCGGCCTGGCAATCGACGACGGCCCCGAGCGGGCCGAGGCGATCCTGGCCGACCGCGACGCATCGAGCCACGGCGGGGAGTAGGCCCGTGGCGACGGTGCTCATCGTGGACGACGAGTTCGGCATCGCCGAATTGCTGGATGCCGTCCTTTCCGACGACGGTCATACGGTGGTCACCGCCGCCAATGGACGACAGGGCCTCGCCCGCGTCGCCGCAGCCCGGCCCGACCTGATCTTCCTCGACTTCATGATGCCGGTGATGGACGGGCCGGCGATGCTGGCGGCCTTGCGCGACGATCCGCAGACGCGGGGGATCCCGGTCGTGCTGATGAGCTCGATGCCGGAAGCCACCGTGCGCGAGCGCGCGTCGGGCCACGCCGTCTTCCTGCGCAAGCCGTTCCGGATCCGCCAGGTCCACGACCTCGTGGCGGCCTTGCTGCCGGGACCCTCCAAAGATAGTTGACTCAGTCAATCATGTCGGCGACCCTGCCGCCCTGGACGGGAGGCGGATCGATGATGCGCGAGGGTGAGGTCGAGGCGGCGATGGTCGCGGATATGCGGGCCTTCGGCCGGTTCTACACGAGGCAGATCGGCCTCCTGGAGGAGGGGCTGCACCGCAGCGCCTTCTCGCTCACCGAGGCGCGGGTGCTCTACGAGCTCGCCCACCGCGATGGCCTGACCGCCTCGGTCCTCGGCCAGGATCTCGGCCTCGATGCCGGCTATCTCAGCCGCCTGCTCAAGCGCTTCGAGGAACAGGGCCTCCTGACCCGCCGGGCCGCCGCCGATGACGGGCGGCGCCAGGTCCTGGCCCTGACGCCGGAGGGACAGGCCGCCTTCGCGCCGCTGAACGAGGCCTCGCGGGCGGAGGTCGAGGCGCTGCTGGCGCGGCTGCCCTGCGCCGACCGGGCGGCCCTCGTCGGCGCCATGGCGCGGGTGCGCCGGCTCCTCGGCGATCCGCCGGAGCGCCCGGCCATCTTGAGAGACCTGCGGCCCGGCGACATCGGCTGGATCGCCCACCGCCAGGGCCTGCTCTACGCCACCGAATACGGCTTCGACCTGACCTTCGAGGCCCTGGTGGCCGAGATCCTGGCGGCGTTCGTGCGCGACTTCGATCCCGCGCGGGCCGGGGCCTGGATCGCCGAGCAAGCGGGAGAGGTGACGGGCAGCGTCTTCCTGGCGCCCGCCTCCGCGGGCGCGGGGCCCGCTTCCGAGACGGTGGGCAAGCTGCGCCTGCTCTACGTCGAGCCCTCCGCCCGCGGCCAGGGCCTCGGCCGGCGCCTCACCGCGGCCTGCATCGCGGGCGCCCGGGAGCGCGGCTACCGGCAGCTCACGTTGTGGACCAACGACGTGCTGGGTGCGGCGAGGCGGATCTACGCCGAGGCGGGCTTCCGGCTGGTCGAGAGCGCGCCGCATCGGTCGTTCGGGCAGGATCTGGTGGGGGAGACCTGGGTGCTGGACCTGTAGTCGATCGGCCCCCACCGGACCTGACACCCTCCGGGTCATCCCGGGGCCGCGAAAGCGGAGCCCGGGATCCAGAACCGCGGATCATGCAGGATGAAGCGGAACGCCTGCCGCCCGATTCTCAAACGTCAGCGGTTATGGATTCCGGGCTCCGCTGCGCGGCCCCGGAATGACCCTGAGTGGTGTCGGCGTAAAGCCTGTCCCGCTTGACACTCTCACACCTTCTCCAGTGCCATCTCCAGGAAGCCCAGCGCGTCCTCGACGGCGCAGCGCCGGACCTCGGAGCGGCCGAGATCGCCGTAGCGGCGCTCGATGTGCCGGGTCGCCCGGCCGGCGGCGACGAGGCCGAAATGGACGAGACCCACGGGCTTCGTCGGTGTGGAACCACTCGGACCGGCGATGCCCGTGATGGCGAGCGCCACGTCGGCACGGGAATGGGCGAGCGCCCCTTCGGCCATCGCCCGCGCCACGGGCTCGCTCACCGCGCCGTGGGCCGAGATCAGGTTGAAGTCGACGCCGAGGATCTCGGCCTTGGCTTCGTTGGAATAGGTGACGAAGCCGCGCTCCACCACCAGGGAGGAGCCCGCCACCTCGGTGAGCAGGGCGGCGACGAGGCCGCCGGTGCAGGATTCGGCGGTGACGAGGCGGGCCTGGCGCTCGCGATAGGCGGCGATCAGCACGCTCGCCCGGGTGACGAGGGCGGCATCGAACATCACGCGCGCGCCTCCGGCAGGCGGATGGTCGCGGCGGCCTGGGCCGCCAGGCCCTCGGCCCGGCCGACGAAGCCGAGCTTTTCCGTCGTCGTCGCCTTGATCGAGACCGCCGAGAGCGGCACGCCTGCGATCTCGGCGATCCGGGTGCGGATCGCCTCGCGATGGGCGCCGATCCGTGGCGCCTCGGCGAGCACCGTGATGTCGAGGTGGTCGATCACCCCGCCGCGCTCGGTCACCCGCCGCACCGCATCGGCGAGGAACTGGTCGGAGGAGGCGCCGCGCCAGCGCGGGTCGCTCGGCGGGAAATGCACGCCGATATCGCCGTCGGCGAGCGCGCCGAGGATCGCGTCGGTCAGCGCGTGCAGCACCACGTCGCCGTCGGAATGGGCGAGCACGCCGCGATCGGCCGGGATGCGCACGCCGCCGAGCCACACATGGTCGCCCTCCGTGAAGGCGTGCACGTCGAAGCCGGTGCCGAGGCGGGTCAGGAGGGTCATGGCGGGATCGCTCTCGGAGGGAGACGTGAAGGCGCGGTCGGCCTCGACGAGGTCGGCGGCCTGGGTGATCTTGCGGTTGCGCAGGTCTCCGGGGAAGACCGCCACCGGCAGGCCGGCCCATTCGGCGAGCGCGCCGTCATCGGTGAAGCCGTCGAGCCCCTCCGCCGCCGCGCGCCCATGTGCCTCGTGGAGAAGGGCGAACCGGAACGCCTGCGGGGTCTGCACCGCGCGCAAATCCTCGCGCTTCGGCGTCTCGCGCACCCGGCCGTCCGGCTCGACCACCTTGATCGTGTCGCTCACCGGTACGCCCGGCACAGCAGCGCCGTGGCTCTCGGCCGCCGCGATCGCCCGGTCGATCAGGCCTGCATCGACGAAGGGACGGGCCGCGTCGTGCACCAGCACCAGGTCGGGGGCACCCTCCCGGGCGAGCGCCGCGAGCCCGGCCCGCACGGAGGCCTGCCGGGTGGCGCCGCCCTCGGTCGGCCGCGCGAGCTTGGCCTGGGCCGCCAGGGGAAGGTCGCCCACACACTCGTCGTAGAAGGCGGCGGCATCCGGGGCAATCACCACCTGGATCCGCGCGAGGCCCGGATGGGCGGCGAGCGCCGCCAGGGTCCGGGTCAGGACCGCCTGGCCGCCGACGCGGCGATATTGCTTGGGCGTGTCGCCGCCGACGCGGATGCCGCGCCCCGCGGCGACGACCACCGCGGCGATCTGGGGAAATGTCAAAGAGGTCGCTCCCGGGATTGCCCGCTCATTAGCCGGGGCGGTCCGTCGAGGCAAATGCACCAGGGGAAGGGGAGTGCCGCGTCGGAAGAAAACCGGATCCGGGCGGGTTCTTTCGGAGCGATCCGGTCGTTGCTCCCACGTTGGTCGCAGGGCTGTCCGGGAGGAGGAGAAGGCGCGGGTTTCCCCCTCTCCCCGCGGGCGGGGAGAGGGCCGTGTCTCCGTTCAGGAGACATGGCAAGCGGAGGCGCAAGCCGGAGCGAGGGTGAGGGGGTGTTTCCGGAGGAGCCTCACTCGTCGAACCCCCCTCACCCTCGCCCTTCGGGCTCGCCGCGCCCCCTGAACGGCGGCACGGCCCTCTCCCCGCCCGCGGGGAGAGGGGGGGTCCCGCGCCATTCTTGTTTCCGGACCGCCTTGCGACGGTCAGAATCCGGGATTGCGCACGGTGCGGGACCGGCTCGGGTCCGGCCGCCATCCCGCAACGCAGCAAAGTCCGGGCGCCGCCGCTTCCATTCCGCCGTGATGCCCCCTTATCCTGCCCGGCACAGGCGCGAGCCGCCGCGGAACGCCACCGCGCACGGACCGGCGGCTCAAGGCCGGGGTCACTCACCACCCATTTCGCAGGCAATTCGGGGATCGAAGCCCGAACGCGCTTGCGTACGACCAGGTTTTGGCTATTTGCTGTGCACAATGACGACTGACCATTATTTGAGCGCATGGGCCCCGGGGGCCGGGCCGGCAGCGCTGCCAAGAGGACCCCTGTCCGCAGGGGTAACGCGCGCGCGCGGGGCGCTGCTGGCACCCCTGTCCGGCGTGACCGACCTGCACATGCGCCGCATCGCCCGCCGGTTGGGGGCCACCGCGACCGTGTCCGAGATGGTGGCGGCGGAGGATTTCGCCCGCGGCACCGAGGAGGCGCGCCTGCGGGCCGAGGGCGAGGGCGTGCTGCCCCACATCGTCCAGCTCGCCGGCTGCGACCCGGGCTGGATGGCGGAGGGCGCGCGGCTTGCCGAGGCGAACGGCGCCGACGTGATCGACGTCAACATGGGCTGCCCGGCGAAAGCCGTGACCGGCGGCCAGGCCGGCTCGGCCCTGATGCGCGACCTCGACCATGCCGAGCGCCTGCTCGCGGCGGTGCGCGAGGCGGTGTCGGTGCCGGTCACCGTCAAGATGCGGCTCGGCTGGGATGACGCCACTCGCAACGCCCCGGACCTGGCGCGCCGGGCCGAACGGCTCGGCTACGCCGCCGTCACGGTGCATGGCCGCACCCGGCAGCAATTCTATACCGGCCGGGCCGACTGGGCGGCGATCCGCGCCGTCCGCGACGCGGTGGCGATCCCGGTCGTCGCCAACGGCGACGTCGCGAGCCTCGCCGATGCCCGGGCCTGCCTGGCCGCGTCGGGCGCCGACGCGGTGATGATCGGCCGGGCGGCGGTCGGGCGGCCCTGGCTCGTCGCGGCCATCGCGGCGGGGCTCACCGGCGAGACGGTCGCCGAGCCCGACGCCGCGGCAAAGGCGGAGCTCGCCGCCGAGCATTACGAGGGGCTGCTGGCCCTCTACGGCGCCCGGATGGGCGTGCGCCACGCTCGCAAGCACCTCGCCGCCTATGCCGACCATGCCGGCGGGCTCGAAGCACCCGAGCGGACCCGGCTCGTCACCACCACCGACCCGGACGAGGCCGCGCGGCTGCTGCGGCGCGCCTTCGACGCACCGGCCGTAGGGCCCGAATGTCAGGCTGCATGAGGATGAGCGATGCGCCAGCCCCCCTTGCCGCCCGCACCCGGAAGGCCTCGTTCATGAGCGACCCGACGAGCGAGATGATCATCAACGCCCTGCCGCTGCCCGTCCTGACCATCGGCCCGGACGAGCGGATCATGCAGGTCAACATGGCGGCGGAGCACTTCTTCGACTATTCGCGCCGGATGATGCAGCGCCAGCGCCTGCGCGACATCATCCCGTTCTCCTCGCCGATCATCGCGCTGGTGAACGAGGTGCGCCGCCGCCGGGCCAGCGTCAGCGAATACCGGGTGGAACTGGCCTCGCCGCGCACCGGCGTCGAGCGCAGCGTCGACGTGTTCGCGACCCATCTCGACGACGACCTCGTGGTGCTGATGCTCCAGGAGCGCACCATCGCCGACAAGATGAACCGCCAGCTCACCCATCGGGGGGCCGCCCGCTCGATGGTGGCGCTCGGCGCGATGCTGGCCCACGAGATCAAGAACCCGCTCGCCGGCATCCGCGGCGCCGCCCAGCTCCTCGAACAGTCGGCCGCCGAGGACGATCGCCTCCTGACCCGGCTGATCTGCGACGAATCCGACCGGATCGTGCGCATCGTCGAGCGGATGGAACTCTTCGGCGACGAGCGCCCGGTCGAGCGCGGGCCGGTCAACGTCCACGGCGTCCTCGACCAGGTGAAGCGCTCGGCCCAGTCGGGCTTTGCTCGCCACATCCGCTTCGTCGAGAATTACGATCCCTCGCTGCCGCCGGTGCTCGGCAATCGCGACCAGCTGATCCAGGTCATCCTCAACCTCGTCAAGAACGCGGCGGAAGCGATCGGCGCCGACGCGGTCGACGGCGAGATCATCCTGTCGACCGCCTTCAGGACGGGGCTTCGCCTCCAGGTGCCGGGCTCGCGCGAGCGGGTCAGCCTGCCGATCGAGGTGGCGGTGCGCGACAACGGACCCGGCGTCACCGCCGAGCTCCTGCCGGACCTGTTCGACCCCTTCGTCACCACCAAGGCGCAGGGGTCCGGCCTCGGCCTCGCGCTGGTGGCCAAGATCGTCGGCGACCATGGCGGCATCGTCGAGTGCGATCCCGCCCCCCGCCGCACCACCTTCCGCGTCCTCCTGCCGATGTCGCATGCCCGCGACGGGCGCGAATCCTCCGCCGAGACCGAGTGAGCGCCATGCCGAACGGACACATCATCGTGGCGGACGACGACGCCGCCATCCGCACCGTGCTCAACCAGGCCCTGTCCCGCGCCGGCTACGAGGTCCGCTCGACCGGCAACGCCGCCACCCTGTGGCGCTGGGTGGCGCAAGGGGAGGGCGACCTCGTCATCACCGACGTGGTGATGCCCGACGAGAACGCCTTCGACCTCCTGCCGCGCATCAAGCGGGTGCGGCCGGACCTGCCGATCATCGTGATGAGCGCGCAGAACACCTTCATGACGGCGATCCGCGCCTCCGAGCGCGGCGCCTACGAGTATCTCCCGAAGCCCTTCGACCTGAAGGAGCTGACGGCGATCGTCGGCCGCGCCCTGTCGCGCCCGCGCGGCGCCGCTTCCCCGGGCGCCCCGCCGGAGAACGAGGACATCCCGCTCGTCGGCCGCTCGCCGGCGATGCAGGAGATCTACCGCTCGCTGGCCCGCCTCATGCCGACCGATCTCACGGTGATGATCACCGGCGAATCCGGCACCGGCAAGGAACTGGTGGCGCGGGCTCTCCACGATTACGGCCGGCGCCGCTCGGGCCCGTTCGTGCCGGTCAACATGGCGGCGATCCCCCGCGACCTGATCGAATCCGAATTGTTCGGCCACGAGAAGGGGGCGTTTACGGGCGCCACCGCTCGCTCGGCCGGCCGGTTCGAGCAGGCCGAGGGCGGGACGCTCTTCCTCGACGAGATCGGCGACATGCCGATGGAGGCCCAGACCCGGCTGCTGCGGGTGCTCCAGCAGGGCGAGTACACCACCGTCGGCGGCCGGGTGCCGATCAAGACCAACGTCCGCATCATCGCGGCGACCAACAAGGACCTGCGGGTCTCGATCCAGCAGGGGATCTTTCGCGAGGACCTGTTCTTCCGCCTCAACGTCGTGCCGTTGCGCCTGCCGGCCCTGCGCGAGCGCTCCGAGGACGTGCCGGACCTGGTGCGCCACTTCTTCGTGCTGGTCGAGCGCGAGGGCCTGACGCGCAAGCAGCTCGACGGCGACGCCATGGAGAAGCTCAAGCGCTACCGCTGGCCCGGCAACGTGCGCGAGCTCGAGAACCTGGTGCGGCGCCTGGCGGCGCTCTACCCGCAGGAGACGATCACCGGCCCGGTGATCGAGGCCGAGCTCGACACCCTGCCGCTCGCCGCCCCCGCGCAAGCCGGGAGCCGCAAGGGCGGGGCGGAAGCCGAGGGCCTGTCGGCGGCGGTGGAGCGGCACCTGTCGGAGTATTTCTCCAATTACCGGGACACGCTGCCGCCGCCCGGCCTCTACCACCGCGTGCTGCGCGAGATCGAGGGACCGCTGATCGGCGCGGCGCTCGCGGCGACCCGCGGCAACCAGATCCGCGCCGCCGAGCTGCTCGGCGTGAACCGCAACACCCTGCGCAAGAAGGTGCGCGACCTCGACCTGCAGGTCTTCCGCACCCCGCGGTGAGGATCGGGCCGGTCGGCGGCCGGCCCTTCCACCGTGGAATTTACGCGGCGTTTCGACGCATCCGGGCGCATCGCCTCTCCTCCGCACCGGCGAGACGGGATAATCCGGCAAAACCGGAGCGGCGGGGACCTGATTTGGCCCGTTTTTGGCTTCACCCCCGTCCGATCCCGGCGCACTGCGAATTCGCGCTGCGACACCGTCGGCGCGGGCCTGACCATGATCTCGTTTCGACGCCGCGCCGTGAAGCCGCGTCGTCGCGGCGAAACGACCGCACAACCTTAAGTCGAATAACCTGTCTTCGTCGCCGGAACACTTCGCATCGTCTGGCGAAGACATCACGGCATCGCGGGACAGAATAGGTGCGACAGACATCGTGGCGCGCCCTCGCGGTTTCGACAGGTCCGGCACCGCCGCGGCGGCCGATGGATTCGGGCCCGGATTGGACTTTCTGGGGTGGCTCTACGATCCCGCAACGTATCGGATCGTTGTTTTTATCAATTCTTAAGTGAAAGACGGACCGGCCCGCACATCCGTCGACTGCTTTGCCCCACACCCTCGATTGTCCCGGCAAACCCATGGCGGAAAAGGAGTTTTCCGCCATGGTCGTCTTCCAGCGGTGCTCCGCGGCGCGGCGCGGTCGGCGGCGCCGGTCAGGTCGTCTGACCTTTGGAAAAGCGGCAGAGATAATCCAGTGCCGTCTCTTGTGTTGATCGCGACACCTTGCAGTTGACGGAGACTGGCGTAACATCCATCACCTCGGACGGGGGCCCGCACTTCTCGAGGACCGCAATGAGTTCAGTTGACCACGACGAAACGCCTCAGATGATCGGCCTGGTGTCCGACATTGTCTCGGCCTACGTGTCGAACAACAGCGTGCCGGTGGGCGAGCTGTCGAGCCTGATCCGCAGCGTCCACGAGGCGATGGCCCGGCTCGGCTCGGCCGCCCCGGCGGAGCCCGAGCGGCTGACCCCGCCGGTGCCGATCAAGAAGACCGTCACGCCCGACTACCTGATCAGCCTCGAGGACGGGCGCCGGTACCGGACGCTGAAGCGCCACCTCGCCGGCCGCGGTCTCACTCCGGAGGCCTACCGCCAGAAGTGGGGCCTGCCGCCGGACTACCCGATGGTCGCCGCTAACTACGCCGCGCAACGCTCGGAGCTCGCCAAGAGCATCGGGCTGGGCCAGAAGCCGGTGGTCCGCCGCCCACGCCCGGACCGGGCCGCCTGACGCGCGCCATCGGCCACGGGCCGGACGGCGCGGCCGCCGGCTCCGATTGTCGCCGCGCCGGCATCCGTATTAATTTCGCCACACTGTAGTGGCCTTGCACCACGGATGCTGTTCACACGTCGCCCCCGGGCTCCAGCGCCCCCCTCCGGCGCGGCCGGCCACACCGCCCGGGCGCTCCCGCCCGGGTCGATTCAGGACGCCGCGCCGCGGGGTCCGGGCTGGTTCGGTGCGCTCGCGGTCATCGTCGCCCTGGCGCTGGCGCTCGCCACCTTCCTGATCCTGGTCGGCGCCACCGCGATCGCGCCGACCCACACGGTGGTGGTGGCCTTGCTGCTCAGCAACGTCGCCCTGGTGCTGCTGCTCGTCGTGGTGATCGCCTGGGAGGCGCGGGTCTTCCTGCGCGCCCGGCAGACCAACGCCGCCGCCGCCCGGCTCCACACCCGCATCGTCGGCCTGTTCAGCCTGATCGCGACCCTGCCGACGGTGCTGCTCGCCGTGGTGGCGTCGATCACGCTCGAGCGCGGCCTGTCGCCCTGGTTCTCCGACCGGATGCGCAACGTCGTGCTGATGTCGGTCGACGTGGCCGACGCCTACCTGACCAACCAGTGCCAGAGCCTCGCCCGCGAGGCCCGCATCCTCTCCGACGACCTCACCCGGGCGCGCCCCGCCTTCGACGTCGAGCGGGCCTGGTTCGAGAGCTTCCTCACGGCGCGGGCCGCCTCGCTCGGCCTGCCGATCGCCCGGATCATGCGCTCGCCGACCGAGACCGTGGCGCGGGCCAATATCGACATCCTCAAGGACCCGCCGCTGCCCTCGGCCAGCGACTTCGAGGAAGCGTCGAAATCCGCCGACGCCACCTGCCTGCTGCCGCGGGAGGGGCGGGTCTTCGGCACGCTGATGCGGCTGCCGGCCTACGACGACGCCTTCCTGCTGGTCGAGCGCGAGGTGACGCGGCTCGCGGTCGAGTTCCCGGGCGTGTCGCGGGCCGCCGCGACCGAGTTCCTGACCATCGATGCCGGGCGGCGCAGCGTGCAGATCGCCTTCGCGACGATGTTCGCGCTGATCGCGCTCATCGCGCTGCTCTCGGCGGTGTGGTTCGGGCTCAACTTCGCCAATCGCTTCGTGGCGCCGATCCGCCGGCTGATCAACGCCGCCGACCAGGTCGCGTCGGGCAACTACTACGCCCAGGTCCCGTTCCGGAAGACGGAGGGCGACCTCCAGCACCTGGGCGAGAGCTTCAACAAGATGACCCAGGAGCTCAGCCGCCAGCGCACCACCCTGATCGAGCAGAGCGAGCAGATCGACAGCCGCCGCCGCTTCACCGAGGCGGTGCTGGCCGGGGTGCCGGCCGGCGTCATCGGCGTCGACGGGCGCGGAATCATCACCATCGCCAATCCGTCGGTGGAACGCATGCTCGGGCGCTCCGTCGCCGACCTCGTCGGCCAGCCCCTGGAGGCGGTGATGCCGGAGCTCGGCGGCCTGCCGGGGGATTCCCGCGCCCGCCCGACCCAGCAGCAGATCCAGATCGCCCGCAACGGCCGCGAGCGCACCATCGACGTGCGGACCACCAGCGAGCAGTCGCAGGACGGCGACCGGGGCTACGTCGTCACGCTGGACGACATCACCGACCTCGTCACGGCGCAGCGCACCTCGGCCTGGGCCGACGTCGCCCGCCGCATCGCCCACGAGATCAAGAACCCGCTGACCCCGATCCAGCTCTCGGCCGAGCGCATCCGGCGCAAGTACGGGAAGGTGATCACCGCCGACAAGGAGATCTTCGAGCAGTGCGTCGCCACGATCGTGCGCCAGGTCGACGACATCAAGCGGATGGTGGACGAGTTCTCGTCCTTCGCCCGGATGCCGAAGCCCGCGATCGCCCGCAACGACCTGACCGAGATCGTCAAGCAGAACCTGTTCATGATGCGGGTGGCCCATCCCGACGTGACCTTCACGCTGGAGGAGGGCGAGGCCCGGGTCAGCGCCGCCTTCGACACCAGGCTCCTGTCGCAGGCGATCACCAACATCCTCAAGAACGCCGTCGAGGCGGTGCAGGCGGTGCCGGAAGAGACCCGGGGCGAGAGCCTGGTCGCGGTCCGCCTCTACGAGGAGGGCGAGGCCGCGGTGATCGAGATCACCGATACCGGCAAGGGATTCCCGCAGGAAGGGCGCCAGCGGCTGCTCGAACCCTATATGACCACCCGCGAGGGGGGCACGGGCCTCGGATTGGCGATCGTGAGCAAGGTCTTGGAAGAGCACGGCGGCGGCATCGAGCTGAACGACAACCCGCGCGGGCGCGGCGGGCAGGTGCGGATGCGGGTCCTGCGCGAGATGCGGCGCGACGAGCCGCCGGGGGGCGGCGGGACCCCGGCCCGGCCCGCGCGGTCTCCGGAGACGTCGCCGGAGCCCGCTGCGTGACGCGGGCCCGCCCTTGCCGGGAGCGGCGCCCTTCGAATTGCCGTCTTCATCACAGCCATTTTCGATACAGCACGGGGTGCCGCGGGGCCGTCAGGACCGCCGCCCACGCCGCGGGGAGGCCCTGAGCCATGAGCGCCGACATTCTGATCGTCGATGACGAGGCCGACATCCGCGAGCTCGTCGCCGGCATCCTCGACGACGAGGGCCACCGCACCCGCACCGCCGGCTCCTCCGACGAGGCGCTCGCGGCGATCGAGGCGCGCCGCCCGCACCTCGTCTTCCTCGACATCTGGCTCCAGGGCTCGCGCCTCGACGGGCTGCAGGTACTCGACGTGATCAAGGCCCAGGCCCCGGACCTGCCGGTGGTGATGATCTCGGGCCACGGCAACATCGAGACCGCGGTCTCGGCGATCAAGGCGGGCGCCTACGACTTCATCGAGAAGCCGTTCAAGGCCGACCGGCTGATCCTGGTCGCCGAGCGGGCGCTGGAGGCCTCGCGCCTCAAGCGCGAGGTGCGCGACCTCAAGGCGCGGTCGGGCCAGGCGAGCCGCATCGTCGGCGCCTCGGTGGCGGCCAACCAGCTGCGCCAGACCGTCGAGCGCGTCGCGCCCACCAACGCCCGGGTGATGATCTCGGGCGCGCCGGGCTCGGGCAAGGAACTCTCGGCCCGCACCATCCACGCCGCCTCGTCGCGGGCGAACGGACCCTTCGTGGTGATCAACGCCGCGACGATCACCCCCGACACGATGGAGGCCGAGCTGTTCGGCGTCGAGGCGGCCGACGGCAAGCCGCGCCGGGTCGGCGCGCTGGAAGAAGCCCATGGCGGCAGCCTCTACATCGACGAGGTCGCGGACATGCCCCGCGAGACCCAGAACCGCATCCTGCGGGTCCTCGTCGACCAGAACTTCCAGCGCGTCGGCGGCACCACCCGGGTCCATGTCGACGTGCGGATCATCTCGTCGTCGTCGCGCGATCTCGCGGAGGAAATCGCCGGCGGGCGCTTCCGCGAGGACCTGTTCCATCGCCTGAGCGTGGTACCGATCCGGGTGCCCTCGCTCGCCGAGCGGCGCGAGGACGTGCCGGAGCTGATCACGTTCTTCATGGAGCAGATCTCGGGCGCCACCGGCCTGCCGCAACGGCGCATCGCCGCCGACGCCATGGCGGTGCTGCAATCGCACGACTGGCCCGGCAACGTGCGCCAGCTGCGCAACAACGTCGAGCGGCTGATGATCCTGACGCAAGGAGACCCCGAGACCGAGGTGACGACCGAGATGCTGCCGAGCGAGGTCGGCGCGCTCGTACCCACTACCCCGAGCGGCGCCGGCGGCGAGAAGCTGATGAGCCTGGCGCTCCGCGAGGCCCGCGAGATCTTCGAGCGCGAATACCTGGTGGCCCAGATCGCCCGCTTCTCCGGCAACATCTCCCGCACCGCCGAGTTCATCGGCATGGAGCGCTCGGCCCTGCACCGGAAGCTCAAGTCGCTGGGCATCGGCGCCTGACGAGGATGACGACCCGCTCGATCCCACATTTGTGAGTGCCAAGCTCGGGTCCTTCTGCTAGGGCGGCCTGTGGCCGGGGCGCGACAGGATCGCGAGCACGAGCCGGATGCGGCAGGTTCGGTGGCCGGGGACTTCCCCTGCGGCCAGTCTGCACTTGCGCCCGGACGAGCTTCACCGTGTAATGGAGCGGCCGGCTCCCGGGGCGGCGCGCCGCGCCTCCCGCATAACGACAACACGGACCGACCCGTCGACAGGACTGGCAGCGGGTTCAAAGGACAAGAAGAATGGCGGGCGAACGCGCTCAGAATCTGCAGGACACCTTCCTCAACCACGTTCGCAAGAACAAGATTCCGCTGACGATCTTTTTGGTCAACGGTGTGAAGTTGCAGGGTGTCGTGACTTGGTTCGACAACTTCTGCGTGCTGCTGCGGCGCGACGGCCACTCGCAGCTGGTCTACAAGCACGCGATCTCGACGATCATGCCCGGCCATCCGGTGCAGCTGTTCGAGCAGGGCGAGGAGGGGGCCGAGAAGGCCTAATACCCCAGGCCTGGTCTCCCAGGCCCGATCCCCTGAAGGCCTGATCCCGTTCCGAGGAAAAGGCGCGAGCGGCGCGGCCCCCGAGGGCCCCGCAAGACGTGTCCATGCCAGTGTCCAGGCCGCATCGTGCGGCCTGTTTTTTGTCAGACGGACCCTCCCTGCAAGAAGTCCGCGGATCCCGGGCCGCGGAGACGCCCTGCCGCTTGATTCTCGCGGCCCCTCATCCAACCTCTATCCGATGGACTCCCGACCGACGCGGGAGCGACCGGAGACACGATGGAACCGCGGATACAGGGCGAGATCCGCCTGCAAGGCCAGGCCGAGCCGGAGGCCGCGATCGCGGCCGAGACCCGCACGCTGGTGATCGGCCCCTACCCGACGAAGCGCGACGCCCACGGTGAGCCGCGCCCGGCTCTCGCCCGCCTCGACGAGGCGGTGGGGCTGGCCGCCGCGATCGAGCTCGACGTGGCCGACAAGCTCCTCGTCACGATCCAGCAGATCCGGCCCTCGACCTATCTCGGCAAGGGAAGGGTGGAGGAGATCGGCGGGCGCATCGAGGCCGAGGGCATCCGCCTCGTGGTGATGGATTGCGCGCTCTCGCCGGTGCAGCAGCGCAACCTGGAAAAGGCCTGGGGCGTCAAGGTCATCGACCGGACCGGCCTGATCCTGGAGATCTTCGGGCGGCGCGCCTCGACCCGCGAGGGCACGCTCCAGGTCGAGCATGCGCATCTCGCCTACCAGCGCAGCCGGCTGGTGCGGTCCTGGACCCACCTCGAGCGCCAGCGCGGCGGCTTCGGCTTCCTCGGCGGCCCGGGCGAGACCCAGATCGAGGCCGACCGGCGGATGATCCAGGAGCGGATGACCCGGATCGAGCGCGATCTGGAGACCGTCACCCGCACCCGCGGCCTGCACCGCCGCTCCCGCCGCCGGGTGCCGTACCCGATCGTGGCGCTCGTCGGCTACACCAATGCCGGCAAGTCGACCCTGTTCAACCGCCTGACCCGGGCCGAGGTGCTGGCGGAGAACATGCTGTTCGCCACCCTCGACCCGACGGCCCGCGCCATCAAGCTGCCGCACGGCGAGACCGCGATCCTGTCCGACACCGTCGGCTTCATCTCCGACCTGCCGACCATGCTGATCGCCGCCTTCCGGGCGACTTTGGAGGACGTGATCGAGGCCGACATCCTGCTCCACGTCCGCGACATCGCCCACGAGGATGCGGAGGCGCAAGGCGCCGACGTGGCGCAGGTGCTCGCCGAACTCGGCATCGAGCCCGATGCCGACCGCATCATCGAGGTCTGGAACAAGGCCGACCTCCTCGACGAGGCGGAGCGCGAGCGCCTGATGAACCTGAGCCGGCCGAACGGCGCCAAGGGCTCCGGGCCGGTCCTGCTCTCGGCGCTGACCGGCGAGGGCATCGACCGCCTGATGAGCAGGATCGAGGCCCGGATCGCGGCGGCCCGCACGAGCTTCGCGGTGATCCTGGAGCCGGCGCAAGGCGCGGAGCTGCACTGGCTCTACGAGAATGCCGAGGTGCTCGACCGCCGCGAGGATGCCGAGGGCGCGATGCATCTCGTCGTCCGGGTCGCGCCGGAGAAGGAGCCGCGGTTCCTCAACCGGTTCGGGGCGGCGCGGCGGTTGAAGGGGAGTGGGTGAGGCGCCCTTGGGCATCGCCGCACGAATACATTGATTTTGATCCGCAATAATAACGACAAGTCGAGTGCGGCGAAACCTTCGCGCCCATGCCGATCCACCGCCTCGCCATCTCCGGCTACCGCTCCTTGCGCGACATCGTGCTCGGCCTCGACCGGCTGACCGTGGTGACGGGGGCCAATGGCAGCGGCAAGTCGAGCCTCTACCGTGCCCTTCGCCTCCTCGCCGAGGTCGCGCAAGGGCGGGCGATCCCGTCCCTCGCCCGGGAGGGGGGCTTCGCCTCGGCGCTGTGGGCCGGGCCGGAGACGTTCGGGCGCCAGGTCCTGTCCGGGGCGCGGCGGGTCGAGGGCACGGTGCGGCGCCATCCGGTCGAGCTGAAGCTCGGCTTCTCCGACGACGATGTCGGCTACGCCATCGCCCTCGGCCTGCCGGCCACGAGCTTTTCGGGCACGTTCTTTTCCCAGGACCCGGAGATCAAGGCCGAGAGCGTCTGGACCGGGCCGATCGTCGGTCGGGCGAACGTCTTCGCCGAGCGGCGCGGGCCGCTGGTGCGCCTGCGCGACGGGTCCGGCAGCTGGACCGAGGCCCTGCGCGATCTGCCCGCCTTCGACAGCCTGATGACCCACGGCGCCGACCCTCGCGACGCCCTCGACGTGCTGATGCTCCGCGAGCGGATGCGGGCCTGGCGCTTCTACGACCATGTCCGCACCGACCGGGACGCGCCGGCCCGCCGGCCGCAGATCGGCACCCGCACGCCGGTGCTGGCCGCCGACGGCGCCGACGTCGCGGCGGCGATCCGGACGATCATCGAGATCGGCGACCGGGACGCCCTCGACGCCACCATCGCCGAGGCGTTCCCGGGGGCGACGGTGTCGGTGGCGGCGAGCGAGGGCCAGTTCTCGCTCGAACTCGGCCAGCACGGGCTGCTGCGCCCCTTGCGCGGGCCCGAGCTCTCGGACGGGACCCTGCGCTACATCCTGCTCGCCGCAGCCCTCCTGTCGCCGCGCCCGCCCGAGCTGATGGTGCTCAACGAACCCGAGACCAGCCTGCATGCCGACCTGCTGGCGCCGCTGGCCGCGCTGATCGCGCGGGCGGCGCAAGCCACGCAGGTCCTGGTGGTGTCGCACGCCGCCGCCCTGGTGGCGGCCCTGGAGCGGCAGGGCGCGGCCCGCATCACCCTGGACAAGCGTCTCGGCGAGACCCTGGCGCCGGACCACGACCCGCCATCCTGGACCTGGCCGAAACGATAGACGCCCGGGTCATGCCGCGGCGAAGCGGCGCCCGCGCAGATGCCCGATGAAGCGGCGCCGGACCAGGAGCAGGGCGCCGGAGACGGCGAGGCAATAGACCCCCATCCCGGTGACGATGCCGGCGAACGGCACCCCGGCATCGATGAGCAGGCCCGACAGGAACGGGCCGAGCGCCGTGCCGAGCACCATGATCGCCACGATGGTACCGCGGATCGCCCCGAGATGGCGGGTGCCGTAGACCTCCGGCCAGAGGGCGCCGAACAGGGTGAGCGAGATCCCGTCGGTGACGCCGTAGAGCAGCATGAAGGCGAAGGCGGCTGAACGAGCCGAGACCCCGCCGAGGATCAGGCAGGCGAGGCCGAACGGCACCAGGTAGAGGGGCAGCAAAGCCAGGGCGGAGAACCGGTCGACGAGGCGGCCGGCCACGAGCAGGACGACGAAGGTCGCGGCCGCATAGGGCGGGAAGGCGGCGGCGAGCAACTCCGGCGGCCAGCCCCGGCTCTCGGCCAGATGCACTTGGTGGAAGAAGATGGTGTTGCTGATGAAGGAGGGCGGCAGCATCGCCAGCAGCAACAGGTACAGGAACGGGTCGGCGAGGGCTTGCGCCCGGGTCGCCCCCTCGGCCGGGCCGGCGCGGGTCGTCTCCTCCGGCACCCGCTCGCGCGCCACGAGATGGCGGGCCAGCGGCAGGGCGACGAGGACCAGGAGCCCGGCGATGCCGAGCCAGGCGCCGCGCCAGCCGAGGACACCGGCTGCCGCGACGAAGCCGAGGGGCAGGCAGGCCTGGCCGGCATTGAGCCCGAGCGCCGCGAGCGACACCGCCCGGCCGCGCTCCGCCGAGAACCAGCGTCCGAGCAGCGTGTAGGCGGTCTGGAGCATCAGCCCCTGGCCGGCGAGGCGGAGCAGGAACAGGCTCGAGGCCAGCACGCCCAGGTTCGGCGACAGGCCGAGGCCGGCGGCGCCCATGGCCAGGAGGCTGCCTGCGAGGCTTACCACCCGCGTCGCCGGCCAGCGGTCGATGAGCCCGCCGAGACCGGCGAGCGCCAGGGCCGAGGCCAGGGTGACGCCGGCATGGAGCGCCCCGAACGCCCCGTCCGACAGCCCGAACTCCCGCCGGATCGCCCCGCTCGACAAGGCAACCACGAAGGTCTGGCCGAAGCAGCCGCAGAACAGGAGCAGGAACCCGGCCGCGAGCCAGCGCAGGTTGGCCGTGATGAAGGGGGGCATGGGGTGGGAGGTAGCGGAGGGGCGGGACCGCGGCAACGACGATCTCCCGGAAGGACGACAGACTATGCGACTCTGTCGACAGTGCAGAATCAGCGCATTCTTCTCCGCCTCTCCGTGTCATTCCGGGGCCGCGCCAGCGGAGCCCGGAATCCAGAACCGCGGGTGATCCAGAAAGAAGCGGCCAGCGTTCCGCTTAGTTCTATTCCACCTGAGTGTCTGGATTCCGGGCTCCGCTGGCGCGGCCCCGGAATGACATGGTCGGTTTCAAACATGTCGGCGGCGATCGACCGGACAGGCCGGAAACGCGGCGCGCGGCCCGGGCCATCCCCGGGCCGCGCGCCCATCTCTCACTGCGAACGACGACCGAACGAGATCGCGTAGGCCTGGACCCGGGCGTCGATCAGCGGGTCGTCCGAGACCTCGACGCCGTCCGGCAGGTTGTTGGGCATGAACAGCAGCGCCTTCTCGGCGGTCTGGCTGTCGGGCACCGCCTTGGTCAGCGTCAGGGTGCCGAGATCGACGAAGCGGCGGTCCTCCGGCCAGGGCACCGTCGCGTCCTTGGTCGAATCGCCGGGTTGGGCGATCTGCGCCTCGATCCGGAAGGCGACCGGCGCCTTGGCGAGGTGGGCCGGCATCTCCTCGACGAGGTAGTTCGGGCCCTTGGCCTTGGCCTCGTCGGCGCTCAGGATCTCCTCGCCGGCCACCGGCACGATGCGGTAGCGGAAGGGGGTGCGCTTGCCGGCGGCGTCGACCAGCACGAAGGCGTTGACGCCGTTATAGACCTGGCGGCCGAAGCTCGACGGGGTCCGGGCGCTGGCGAGCGCCTTCGGGGCGGCCGGATGCGCCGCCATGAACTGCTCGACCGGGGTCGGCTTCGGTGCGTCGGGGCCGCTCCTGGTGATCGCCACCAGGAGATCGCGGAACTCCTCGCCGGTCGCGACGGGGAAGAACTTCAGCGAGTTGGTGACGACGTCCATCTCGGAGCCGTCGGCGGGCTTGAACTTGATCGACAGGCCGTGCGGGTTGGCCTGGGGCGCGCCGTCGGGGATCTCCGGCAGGCCGGTCGCGTCGGAGAAGCGCACGGTCACCGGCACGGCGGCGCCGGAGAACACGCCCGCCTTGCTCAGGGTCCTGGCGTCCTTCGACGGGGTGAAGCTGCCCTCCACCACCACGCCCTTGGCGTGGTTCGAGCGCTTGCCAGGATGGTCGCCGAAGATCTTGGTCATCGCCGCGATGGTCTGCTCGGCGGTGGACGAGGCATCCTGAGCGAGAGCAGGCGCGGCGGCGAGGATCAGCGCGGCACCGAGCAGCGTGCGCCGGAGGGTGGCGTGGGTCATGGTCGGTCATCCCTGCACAGGGCCGAGTCGGCCCGGCGCGACATGACCCGACGATTCGATTGCGCGCAAGCGATTGCCGATCAAAAATTCGTCAGGTTCCGGACTGGCAGGTTCCGGACTGGCATGCGGATCACAGCCGCTTGTGCATGAAGGTGCAGGGCTCCCGCTCGCCCGTCGGCGAGCAGGCGTAGTCCGGCACCGTGCCGGTGACGGCGTAGCCCAGCGCGCGGTAGAGCGCCTCGCCGGCATCACCGGCCCGGGTGTCGAGGATCAGGAGCGAGCGCCCCTCGGCGGCGGCGACGGCTTCCGCTTCCCGCATCAGTGCCCGGCCGAGGCCGCGGCGGCGCGCCTCCGGATGGACCAGCACCTTGGTGATCTCGGCCCGGTGGCGGCCGTTCGGCGGCGAGGCGAGGCCGACCTGGGTGCAGCCGAGGATGCGCCCGTCGTGGCGGGCCACCAGCAGCCGGCGCGCCCCGCTCCGCAGGGCCGGTAGCCCGTCGCGCCAGAAGTCTTCCGCCTCGGACAGGGTGAAGGGGAGCACGAAGCCGATGCTGGCCCCGTCGAGGACGCAAGCCAGGAGCAGGGCGGCCAGCTCGGGCAGGGCGGCTTCCGCTTCCTCGGGGGAGAGGGTGTCGATCGTCGTCATGGTGGGTCTCACGGCCGGCAGATCGCGATGAGGTAGCGGGCCTCCGGGCCCGGGCAGGTGAAGCGGGAGGCGCCGGCGAGCTGGTAGCGCAGGCAATCCCCCGGCGAGAGGGCGTGGGTCACGCCGTCGAGGGTGAGGTCGAGCCGGCCTTCCAGCATCCAGAGGTGATGCTCCAGGCCGCCGACCGGCGGCGCGGCATAGGCAATCGTCGCCCCCTCCGGCAGGGTGCCGAGGACGAGCTCCGCCGAGAAGCCACGCGCCGGGGGCGAGACGAGGCGGCGGCGAAACCCCGTCTCGGGATCGACCCAGACGCTTTGCTCGGCGTGGCGCACGACCCGAGCCGGGTCGGCCTCGATCTCGGCGAGCAGCCGCGACATCGGCCGGCCATAGACGGTGCAGAGCCGGCCGAGCAGCGAGGCGGTCGGGCTGGTCTCGGCGCGCTCCAGCCGCGACAGGGTCGCCCGGCTGATGCCGCTCGTGGAGGCCAGCGCGTCGAGGGACAGGCCGTGCTCCTGGCGTAAGGCAGCGAGCCGGGCGGCGAGGCGCAGGTCGATGTCCGAGGCCTGGGGGTCGGGCAAGGAATCGGGCACGAGATCATCTCTCATGAATGAGAAATTCTCTCACATTCGAACGACGGTCAAGCCCGGCGGCCGTCTCTCCGTCGGGGGTCTTCCGCCCGTCGCACCGACGCTCCTCGAACCCACTTCGTCATCCCGGGGCCGCGCAGCGGAACCCGGGATCCATGAACGCCGACGGTGCGGGATGAGGCGGAACGCCGACCGCCTCGTCCGGAATCGTCAGCGGTCATGGATTCCGGGTTCCTGCCTGCGGCGGGCCCCAGGATGACGCGGAGGGCGTGATGTCCGACGGTCCGGCGTGGCCGCCTCACTTCATATATCGGGTGCGCTCAGCGCTCCCGCCACTTCACCGCCACCCAGGCCTCCTCCATCGCGGCAAGGCCGGCGTCTTTCAGGGGGCGGCCGTCCTTCGTCACCTCCGCCTCCATGGCGGAAAAGCGGCGCTGGAATTTCAGGTTGGCCCGCCGCAAAGCCTCTTCCGGATCGACGCCGGCATGGCGGGCGAGGTTGGCGACCGAGAACAGCAAATCGCCGATCTCCTCGGCCACCGCCTCCGGGCCTTCCCCGGCCAGCGCCTGCACGACCTCGTCGGTCTCCTCGCGCACCTTGGCGACGACCTCGGCGGCGTCCGGCCAGTCGAAGCCGACGGCGGCGGCCTTGCGCGAGATCTTCTCGGCCCGGGCGAGGGCGGGCAGCGCCAGGGGCACGCCGGAGAGCGTCCCCTGCGGAGCCGGGCTCCCCTTCGCCGCCTGCTGCTTCGCCGCTTGTTCTTCGGCCTTGATCGCCGCCCATTGGGCGTTCACCGCGGCCTGATCGAGACCGCGGACCTCGCCGAAGATGTGGGGGTGGCGGCGCACCATCTTGTCGGCGATGGCGGTGGCCACGTCGTCGAAGGCGAAGATGCCGGCCTCCTCGGCGATCCGGGACTGGAACACGACCTGGAACAGGAGGTCGCCGAGCTCGTCGCGCAACTCCTCCGGATCTCCGCTCTCCACCGCCTCGGCGACCTCGTAGGCCTCCTCGATCGTGTAGGGGACGATGCTGGCATGGGTCTGCGCCAGGTCCCAGGGACAGCCGCCCTCCGGGTCGCGCAAGGCGGCCATGATCCCGAGAAGCCGCGCGATCGGGGTGGTGCTCATGGTCGCTCGCCATCCGCCCGCGCCGCATCCGGCGGCGCCGTCAGCCCGCTCATAGGCGCCCCGGAGCGCCCGGGGAAGCGGGCCGAGGGGCAGGGCAGGGGCCTGATATTCCTCGATTATTCCATAAATTCCCACTCTGCAAAGATTGTATCCAATCCGCGCCGAAGGCGCGCCCCGGCGTTCTTCAAAACGAACCCTCTCTCGGGCCTATAGGTGACTTATCAGTCATGGATTCTCAGAGAGTCAGTTATGTGGATTATATGGAGGGGTTAATTCCGCTGATCCGACAGGGAGTTACGGGGTGGTCGCGCATACGGGTCTGCGTGGATCGGCATCGGACTCTGCGTGGAGGCGCATCGGACTCTGCGGGGATTCCGGGGGTTCGCGCATCGGATTCGGCGTGGCTGCGCATCGGATTCGGCGTCGGGCGCTCTCCGAGCCCTCGGAAACCGGCCGGTTTCGCGGTGGTCTCGCGTATCGAACTCTGCGCGAGCGGCGATCCTCGGATCCGGCCCCGTATCGAACTCTGCGCGGGCCCGCCCACCGCCCATCCACCGGCTTGCCCCAGGCGTGGCCACAGCCCCGTCCCGGCCGGGCCCACAGGGCCGTGCACAGGCCGCCCACCGGGTGCGGGAGTGGCTTAAGGGGAAGGGGGCAGGGGGCAGGGGAAGGGGGCACGGGGCAGCGCCACCGGGAAACCCGGCCGGCGGCTCCCGGTGGAGGTCCCTCGGGCCTCCCGGAGGGTCGGAGGGACCGCGCGGCGGGCGGGCCGCCGGAATCCGCGCGGGATAACGGGGACGAGTCGTGGGAATCTTGGGATAACCCGCCCCCACCCCCGGAATCCCGGGATCGGAATCGTGCATGAAGGTTTGGCCCATCACCGGCGGGGAGCGCCGTCCAGCGTCAGGCAAGTTTCGGCAGCATGAGCATCGAGGCCAAGATCGCGGCGATCCACGACGAGGACCTCCTGGCCGAGCTGGAAGCGGCCCGGGGCGGGTTCCTGTTCGCGGTCATCGTCGAGCACATCGCCCACCGCCAGGCCCTGCGCGACGCCGAGCGGGCGGAGACCGGCCGACAGCAGGATGCCCGCGCCGCGATGGGGCGCGACCAGCGCCGGCGCGACGCGGTCCGGATGGTGATCGAGGCCGAGCCCGTCACCCCGGACACGATCCAGCACATCCATTCCGTCCTGGCGCTCTGCGGCCTGCCCTACCGCGACCCCGGCGAGGAACGGGAGTTCTTCCGGGAATACGGCCGCAACACGCTCAGCATCCTCGCCGGCCGCCTGAAGAACCCGACGACCGGCCAGATGGAGCTGCAAGGCTTGCCCTACGGCCCGAAGGCCCGGCTGGTGCTGCTGCATCTCTGCACCGAGGCGGTGCGCCAGCGCAGCCCGACGGTGGAGGTCGCCGACAGCCTGTCGGGCTTCATGCGCGAGATGGGCTTTGCCGTCACTGGCGGCGAGCGCGGCACGATCCGGCAGTTCAAGGAGCAGCTGCATCGCCTGGCCGCCTGCACGATGCAGATCGGCCTGTGGGACGGGCAGTCGCGCTCCTCGACCATCACCATGCCGCCCTTCCGCCAGCTCGACCTCTGGCGCTCGAGCGGCCAGGACGGCATCGCCTGGTCGAAGACGGTGCAGTTCCACCAGGACTTCTACGACAACCTGATCCAGCACGCCCTGCCGGTCGACATCCGCGCCGCCCGCGCCTTCTCGGGCTCGGCGCGCAAGCTCGATCTCCTGTTCTGGATCGGCTACCGCCTGCGCAGCCTCCAGCGGCCGCTGCGCCTGAGCTGGGACCTCGTCCACAAGCAGTTCGGCGCCGACAACGCCTCCCTGCGGAGCTTCCGCCAGGCGTTCAAGGCCGACTTGGCCCACGTCAAGGAAGTCTTCCCGAAGCTGCCGATCAGCCTCGACGAGGCCGGCCTGCAGCTGCTGCCGACCGATCCCGGCTCCCTCCTGGTGCCGCCGAAGCCCGCCCGCCGCAAGGCCGCGGCCGCGCGGGCCGGGGCCGCCTGAGGGGAGGGGGCAGACGGGACGCGACATCGTCCGGGGAGTCGGCCGGCCTCTTCGTGCCGGTCAACGGGCGCAGACGCCGAGAGCCTGTTTGAGCGCCTGACTTAGTGCACCTCACAAAACTCCCGTTGCACCGATGCTGCCACAGCGAGCGACGACGGCGATCGGGAGTTTTGTGAGAGACACTTAATTGACACCCTCCTCGTCATTCCGGGGCTCGACGGCGTCGAGAACCCGGGATCCATAACCGCCGACGCATCAGGATAGGACAGCCAGCATTCCACTCCATCCGTGTCGTCGGCGATCGTGCATTCCACGTTCCTCTGCACGGTCCCGTGATGGCGACGAAGATGGGCTCTGTCGCGAGACGTCGTATTCCAATCTGAATAGATGGAATGTTTCGCATTCATTCGTAAAGCGCCGCTGCCGTGTGAGCGTTCGATTCGTCTCGCGCCGTGCCCTGTCCCGCCCAGCCTCGCGCGGAAGAGGGCGATCGGGGCGCGAGGCGGCCATTCCGCGGTGGATCGCGCGAGAGCGATCCGGCAATGAGCTTGCACTTCGACGGAATATTCCTACTCTGGGCATTCCTGACGATCCTAACGGCATCAGTTTGGAATATGGAATATTCCAAGAGGGCGACATGTTCCTGTCGGAAGCGGAAACGGAGGCCCGGCTGGACGACCTGCGGCGCCAGCGCGCTGCCCTCGACCGGGCCATCGCCGAGCACGAACTCTATCTCGATCTCGGCCGCCGGCTCGCCCGGCCGGGGGCCGCCGTCGAGCCGGCTCGGGCCGCGCCCGCTCCGGCCTCCGCGGAGCCTCCGGCCCCGCGCGCCGCGGCCGAGCCGCCGCGGACGGAGTCCATGGTCGCGCCCGCCCGGCCGCCGGCCGACCCTCCGGCTCTCGCCGGCGCGGCGGGGCGCCAGGAGGGGCGCCGGCTGATGGAGGCGGCGGAAGGCATCCTGGCGGAGGCCGGGCGGCCGATGCATGCCGCCGAGATCTGGGAGCGGCTCGCGGCCCGCGGCCTGACCTTGCCGGGCCATGATCCGGTGGCGGCCCTCAACACCCGGCTGTGGAAGCGCGCGAAAGCCGGCACCGTCTTCCGCCGCCTCGGCGACGCGGTCTACGGGCTCGCCTCCTGAACCCGGCATCGATGCGACGGGATCGGCTGTCGGGCCCCGGCCGATGCCGTTCGCGCATCGACCCATTCACCCTTTGACTTGGACCTCGCCCCGGACCCGCCCCTAGTCTCCCGTCCCGGAACGCCCCTTGCGACGAATGACGGGGCGCGAACAGACGCCGCGGCGGCTCCCGGGACACGATCGTGACGACGCGATCGTGGTTCCCCGCCGCCCGGGAGGAGAACCATGAGTGCAGTCCTCGGCCTTTCGGCCGCGAAGCGGAGCCGCATCCGCCTCGTCATCCTGGCGATGCTGTTCGCCGCCACCGCCATCAACTACGCCGACCGGGCGACCATCGCCATCGCCGGCCCGGCCATGGCCAAGGATCTCGGCTTCGACGCCGTGACCATGGGCTTCGTGTTCTCGGCCTTCGCCTGGTCCTACGTCCTCGCCCAGCTCCCCGGCGGCTGGCTGCTCGACCGCTACGGCGTGAAATGGGTCTACGCCGCGGCGATCTTCCTGTGGTCGGCCTTCACCCTGATGCAGGGGGCGATCGGCTTCCTCTCCGGCTTCGCCGCCGTCGCGGTGCTGTTCTCCCTTCGCCTCGCCGTGGGCCTGGCCGAGGCGCCGGTCTTCCCGGCCAATGCCCGCATCACCGCGGCCTGGTTCCCGGCGAACGAGCGCGGCATGGCCTCGGCCTTCTTCAACTCGGCGCAGTACTTCGCCACCGTGCTGTTCGCCCCGCTCATGGGCTGGATCGTCCACGCCTTCGGTTGGCACCACGTCTTCACGGTGATGGGCGCGCTCGGCATCGCCTTCGCGCTGCTCTGGACCCGGGTGGTGCACGGCCCGCACGAGCATCCCGCCGTCAACCCGGCCGAGCGCGACTATCTCGAGGCCGGCGGCGCCATGATGGACATGGACGGGCGCAAGGCCGAGACCGCGACCCGGGCGGGCCGCACCCTGCGCCGGCTGCTGGTCAACCGGATGCTGCTCGGCATCTATGTCGGCCAGTACTGCATCAACACGCTGACCTATTTCTTCCTCACCTGGTTCCCGGTCTACCTGGTGAAGGAGCGCGGCCTGTCGATCCTGCAGGCGGGTTTCGCCGCGACCCTGCCGGCCCTGTGCGGCTTTCTCGGCGGCATCCTCGGCGGCGTGATCTCGGACCAGCTCCTGCGCCGCGGCTACTCCCTCACCGCCGCGCGCAAGATCCCGATCGTGTCGGGCATGCTGCTCTCGATGGCGATCATCGGCTGCAACTATGTCCAGGCCGACGCCCTGGTGGTCGGCCTGATGGCGCTCGCCTTCTTCGGCAAGGGCATCGGCGCGCTCGGCTGGGCGGTGGTGTCGGACACCTCGCCGAAGGAATCCGGGGGCCTGAGCGGCGGCCTGTTCAACACCTTCGGCAACCTTGCGGGCATCACCACGCCGATCGTCATCGGCGCCATCGTCCAGCGGACCGGCTCGTTCGACGGCGCCCTGGTCTTCGTCGGCCTCAACGCCCTGGTGGCGGGCCTGTGCTACCTCGTGGTGGTCGGCGAGATCCGCCGGGTCGAGCTGCGGCCGTAGCGCCATCATGAGGGGCAGGGGCCTGATCCGCCTGCTCGTCGGCGCGATCCTCGCCCTCGCGGTCCTCCGCGGGGGTATCGCCGTCTGGGCGAGCGCCCGTGTCCCGACGGCAAAACCCTATGGGATCTTGATGCCGGGACCCGTCCGTCCGCCTCGATCCTTGACGGCGACCGGGCCACCTTGAGGGGGCGGCCGCAACGACGGCCGCGCGAACCCCGAACCCCCCGATGCCCCGATCCGTGGACGCCAACACGCCGACCACCGCGCCGGCCCGTCTCCCCCTCGCCTTCCTCGTCGGCCGCAGCGCCGAGGGCCACTGGCTCGCCGTCGAGACGCACGGCCTCGGCGGCGGCATCTTCCGCACCTGCCGCGACGCGCTGCATTACGCCGCCGCCGAGACCGGCCGCCGGCCCGATGCGGTGCGCCTCGCCGACACCACCCTGGCCCTCGCCCCGTGAGCCCCGCGCACGGGCTCGGCGGCGCCCTCACCGCCCTCGTCACGCCCTTTTCGGCGGGCGGGAGCCGGATCGACGAGCGGGCGCTCGGCGATCTCGTCGCCTGGCAGATCGCGCAAGGCACCGAGGGCCTGGTGGTCGGCGGCCCCACGGGCGAAGGCCCGACCCTCACGGAAGTGGAGCGCGACCGGACCTTGCGCGTCGTCCTCGAGGCGGCCGGGGGCCGCGTGCCGGTGATCGCCGCCACCGAGAGCCCCTGCACCCGGACGGCTGTCGCCCGGACCCGGGCGGCGGAGACCGCCGGGGCCGCCGCCACCCTGGCGGTCACGCCCTTCTACAACCGCCCGACCCAGGAGGGGCTCGTCCGGCATTACGCGGCGATCGCCGCGGCGGCCGGCCGGCCGCTCCTCGTCCAGGCGGTCCCGGCCCGCACCGGGATCGACCTGCGGCCCGAGACCCTGGCGCGCCTCGCCGCCCTGCCGGGCCTCGCCGGGCTGGTCGATTCCACCGGCGATCTCGCCCGGCTCGCCTCCGTCGCGGGGGCCGGTCCGGGCTTCCTCTCGTTCTCCGGCGACGACGCCACCGCCGCCGCCCACGCGATGATGGGCGGGCGGGGCTGCGTCTCGGTGGTCGCCAACCTGATGCCGGGACCTTGCGCCGCGCTGCAGCGGGCCGCCCGGGCGGGCGACCACGCCCGCGCCCGGGCGATCCAGGCCGGGCTGATGCCGCTGGTCGCGGCGCTGTCGCGCGAGACCGATCCGGGTCCGGTCAAGCTCGCCCTGGCGCTCCTGCGCCCAGGCTTCGCCCCCGACCTGCGCCTGCCCCTGGTGCGGCCCGGTCCCGGGACGGAGGCCGCGCTGGCCGCGGCTCTGGCCGCGCTCGACCCAGCCCGCCCGGGGGAGGCCGCGTGACCGATCCCGCCGACGACGCGCTGTGCGACCTCGGCCGTGCCCTGGCGGCGGCGCGGCGCACCGGCACGGCGGTCGCCGGTCCCGTCCCGCCGATCCGCGACCGGACGGCTGCCGAGGCGGTGCAGGCCGAGGCGGTGCTCGCCGCCGGCGAGGCCCTGCGGGGCTTCACGCTCGCCGCCACCGCCGCGCGCACCGCGCGCCCGCTCGCCTGTCCGGGACCGGTCGTCGCGCCGCTCCTGGCCGGCTCGCTCCTCGTCGACGGCGCCGCCGTCCGGAGTTCCCGGGGCGTGCTCGGCGTGGGCGCGCAGTACCTGTTCGTGCTCGGGCGCCCCTTCCCGCAGGAGCGCGAGGATCCGGGCGACCGCGCGGCGCTCGCCGGCGCCGTCCTGTCCTGCCGCATCGGCCTGCAGGTACTGGGCCGGCGCCTGCCCGACTCCGTGCCCCTCGGCCCCTGGGCCGCGACGGCGGACCTCGCGCTCGACGCGGCGCAGCTGCGCGGGGCCGCGATTCCCGCCTGGCGCGCGGCCGACCTCGCCGCCGCCCCTGTGATCCTGCGGCTCGACGGCCACGCGGTGGCGCAGGGGAGCGGGGCCGAGATCCTGGCCGAGGTCCTGGCCGAGATCCTGGACGCCGATCCGCTCGCCGCCCTGGCCTGGCTCGCCGGGGAACTGGCCCGGGCCGATCGCGGCTTCGAGGCCGGCGACACCATCGCCACCGGGAGCTGCACCGGGCTGATCCGCGTCAGGCCGGGCCAGCGGGTCGAGGGGGATTTCGGGCCCCTCGGGCGGGTCGGCCTCGACATCGCGTAGGATGTCGGCGATTCCATCCGGCACCCGAGGGGGGACGCTCAGCTCCCGCCCGCCTCGTGCGTCTCGCGCACGAAGGCGGCCCGCGCCTTCGCGTCGGGTGCGGTGCCGCGCGCGCGGCACCAGGCCAGGAAGGCCTCCGGCTCGATCCGGATGCGGACCACCGCCACCCCGCTGCGCGCCACCTCGCGCTCGATCTGGAGCGCCGACATCTGCCAGGCGGCGTAGCTCTCGGGCAGGCCGGATTCAGGCGCAGCCTCCCGGATCCGGGGATAATCGCCCGGCTCGTACCAGGCGAGGCCGATGCTCCGCGGGCGCTCCATCTCCAAAACCTCTCCGCATGCCTAAGATCACGGCCCGTTTCCGGGCGGTGTCATCGCAGATAGGGCAGGCGGGACAGAAAAAAGGCCGCCCTTGCGAGGCGGCCCGAAGTCTAGGGAGGAAACGCCCAAAGAGGGCTGCACCGCCGCGACGCCATCGCTGCGGTGCGACGTCGTTGTCTCATGTTGCACTGCACCCTGCAATCGTTTTCACCGCGCGACCGCCATGCTCGCGGCGCATGACGGCGGGACGGGTCGCTGCAAGGGGCGTCGAAGAGGGCGTCAAACCGCCCCTTGCCCCCCTGAGCGTGACCTGTCAGACGACACGTCTCCCTCGTGGACGTACCCTGTGGCGCTCCGGCTCCGCCGACAGGCTGGACCGTGAGGGAGCTCGTGACGACGAGTTGGCGGTGGACCAGTTCTCCCCGCCAGCCTGTGAGGCTCAGTGGGCCGGGTGGTTGCGGGAGGGTCGGCGCAGCGGGGAACAGGAACCGCGTCGCCGGCTGATGGCCCACACATTCGCCCTGCCTCGAAGCGGGGTAGCGCGCCGCCGCGCAAGTTCAAGAATTTCGCAAACAGCCACGCTTCGCTAACCATGCCGCCGGTTCGCCTGAAGAGCTCGCCAGGAGGGCTCGCATGGGAGCACGCATGAGAACGGCAGCGAGAGCCTACCGGGTCGCGGGCGCAGAGCCCCGCCGGTCCGATCGATCCTGCGGGACGCGAAGCGGCGAGACCCGGCTCGGGTCCGGCCTTGGGTCCGGCGGGGCACGCCCGGTCGGGGAGATCTGGTCGCAGCAGGACAGCCGCGGCCTGACCGCCCGCGAGCTGATCCGCCTGGCCCAGGCGGTGCGGCTGCGGCCGGCCTCCCCGCCGGACTAGAGCATCTTCCGACGACGTGGATACCGGTTCGTCGTAGAAAATGCGGCAAAAACAAAGACCTAGAGCAGGGTTCGATCGCAACGCGATCGGGCTGTGCTCTAAGCAGATTTCGCAAAAGTGGCCGCCGATTTTGCGGAAAAAATCTGCGATAAAACAAGGATCTAAGCGGATGAAGCGTTGGCCTGCCAACGCAAGTCTGCTTAGATCCCAGGCCGCGTCACCGAATCCGAGAGAGAAGAAGGCTCCGCCGGAAGCGGGGCCTTCTTCGTTCGGGGCCCTCATCCGTCTCCGGGCGGGAGGACGGGGGCGAAGATCGTGATGGCCTCCTTGCGGCCGGCGAGGGGTTCGCGGCCGACCTCGCGCCAGGCGGCCGGGTCCGACGAGCCGGCGATGGCGGCCTCGGAGGCGAGCACCACCGCGCCGTAGCGCTTGGTCGCCCGTTCGAGGCGCGCGGCGACGTTCACCGCATCGCCCAGCACGGTGAACTCCATCCGCTCCTCGTCGCCGACGATGCCGCAAAAGACCTCGCCGACATGGATGCCGATGCCGATCCGCACGGCCCGGGGCGGCTCCCGCGTCTCGTTCCAGGCCGCGACGATGCCGACGAGGTCCTGCGCGAAGGCCAGCGCCCGGGCCGCGTCGTCGCCGCCCTCGTCCGGCACCCCGA